>NZ_JBIWPN010000071.1:0-27045 GCF_044768305.1 Kitasatospora sp. NPDC101155
CCCGGGTGGCACGGTGTCCGCCGGAACCATGACCTACACCGCCTGATCAACCCGGCGGCGCTGCCGGCCTTCGGATGACACTCCGAAGGCCGGCTACCCGTTTCCGTACCGCGCTGATCCTTGTCAGGGCGGGCACTGGTCGTGTGACGGTCTGTCGCTTGGGGTGAGGGCTGAACGCACGAGGCTCCCGGGCGGTTGAGCGAGATGTCTCATGTCTCAAGCAACCAGCCAGGGAGTCTCGTTGGCTACCCGCCCCAGACCACCAGTGAGTTGCTCCACGCACATCGTGCAGAGCGTTTCCACGGCAACGTCGACGGTGTCGGCTTCGGTGCCGCAGAACGCGGTGCGCCATGAAAGATCTCGACAGCACGGCAAGTGCCCGAATCCCTTGTGTGTTTCAATGGCCGCCGATACGGGGAAGAGGGTGATTCGAACTGGTGGGCTACCCATCCCTTCTCGGGGTGGACAGCCTTTTGCGTTCGTGCTGTGGCGTCCCGGGGGATTCGAGGGCCTGTGCCGAAGCCTGAAAGAGGCTGGCGCTGGGCCGGGCGGCCCTTACCCGAAAGGGGTCCGCATGCGTCCGGACGTCCAGCAGCCGCAGGAACCGTCGATCGCCCGCATATCGACCGAGCACAGGCCGGAAGCAGTTGCCGCGGGTGTGATGAGCGGTCTCGCACCATCGATCGTTCCCATGGCGCTGACATCGATCCCGGTGGGCACCGGCCCGTTCGGGGTCGCTGTCGCGCCCAACGGCAACGCCTATGTCGCCAATGAGGGCGGGGCCAATGTGACGGTGATCGACACCGCGACCGACACCGTCATCGGCAGCCCCATTCCCGTCGGCAGCGGCCCACGCGGGGTGGCGGTCGCGTCCAACGGCAACGTCTACGTCACCAACTTCGGGACGAACGACGTCACTGTGATCGACACCGCAACCGGCACCGTGGTGATCCCCAGTATCGCGGTCGGCCTCCATCCCGACGGCGCGGCCGTCGTCCCCGGCAACAAGGTCTACGTCGCCAACCGCGGTCCGAACTCGGTCAGCGTGATCCCCTTCCCCACGCTGACCGGTATCAGCCCCACCCAGGGACCGGCGGTGGGCGGGACCGCGGTGACGATCACCGGCACCAACCTGACCGGCGCCAGTGTCACCATCGGCGGCAACGCCGCCACCAACGTCACCGTCAACGCCGGCGGCACCCAGATCACCGCCACCACCCCGCCCGGGACGGTCGGTCCGGCCGACGACGTGGCCGCGCCCACCGGCATCAGCCCCAACCAGGGCACCACCGCCGGTGGCACTGTCGTGACCATCCAGGGTCACGACCTGGCCGGCGCAACCGCCGTGCTCTTCGGCAACAGCCCCGCCACCATCCTGGCCGACACCGCGACCTCGGTCACCGTCCGCACCCCGGCCGGACAGGGCGCGGTCCCCGTGACCGTCACCACCCCCGGCGGCACCGCTGTCTTCGGCACCTTCTACTACCTCCCCGCCCCGCTGCTGACCGGGATCACCACCACCATGGGCCCCGTCACCGGCGGAGGCACCGCGGTCATCACCGGCGCCGACGTGGCCGGAACCACCTCGGTGCTCTTCGGCTCCCAGGTGGCCACCATCCAGTCCGTCACCGACACCGCCGTCACCGTCGGCGTCCCCAGCGCTCCGTCCTCCGGCCCGGTGCCCGTGACCGTCACCACCCCGGGCGGCACCGCCAACGGCCTGACCTTCACCTACCTCGACGCACCCTCCCCGACCGCCGTCACCCCGGCGCCGGCCCCACCGGAGGCGGCACCGTGGTCACCTTCACCGGCGCCGACCTCGCCACCACCCAGGAAGTCACCTTCGACACCACCCCCGCGGCCTTCGCCGTCATCTCCGACCAGACGATCACCGCCACCGCCCCGCCCCACCCCGCCGGAGGAATCACCATCACGGTCACCACCCTCGGCGGCAGCACCCAGAGCACGTACACCTACCTCGGAGGCCCCGTCATCTGATACGACAGTCGCCCGACATGCCCTGGTTCACCCGATTCCGCTGGGCTCGGTGTCGTCGTCACCGCACGGAGCAGTCCTCGGGTACGAAGTCGGTGGACAAGGGGTTCCGTCCGGGACGGCTCCGGGCGCTGTCCCGGAGCGACTGGCCCCGTGCGGGGTGGCACGCACCGGTACGGGCACGCGGGGCGTGTTCCCTGGTTCCGTCCATCCGGTTTGGCCTGGCGGCGGCACGGGGGGCACCCGCTGCCAGGCCTGCCTGCTCCCTCCCCAGTGGCGGGAAGTCGGCGGGAAGTCTTGAAGGTGCGGGCCCGACCCGTTCCGAGGATCCGTGCGCGGTGAGTCGGGCGCGGTGGGGCGCGCTGCACTTCCGTTGTCCGCCTCACCGGGCGTGCGCTGGTTCCGGTGGCGGAGTCATACCCCGGCTGATCTCCTCCGCAGCCATAAGACGGTGCTGGTGCGCTCGGCGGCCGTCAATCCGCTCCTTCCGGTGCGGATGCGCGGTACCGGAGCCGACTCCGCGCGGGGGAGGCGGATCCGTCTCGTGATTCCGGGGCGCGGGCGAGCGGCTTGGTGGGCTGCTGGTCGTCGCGCCGGGACAGGGCTTGGTCCTCGTCCATGGTGGCCCGACACCGCGGACGACGGGCTCTTCCCGCCGCCCAGGCGCGCGCCCCGGCGCCGGAGGTCCGGTTGGGCCGTTCCAGAGTGATCGGGCCACTGCGCTCGGCGACCGTCTGGCCTGCCCCCTTCGGAGCTCTCGGGAAGCGGGCGATGACTGCCCCGCGAGTGGTGGTGATCGACAGGTGCGGTTCGTCCAGCCGTCGGCGGATCCCCACCTCGTTACCGGCGAGACCCGGGGGGAGCAGGTAGAAGTTGCCCTCGAACGACACGCGTCCGTGAGGATCGACCCTGCGCTGAACGCAGATGCGAGCCGGGAACGGCTTCGAGGGCAGCGGCAGCAGGGCTCGGGCGTTGCGACTCGTCCGTCGGTGCCAACGGTCCGAGCGCTCGCTCAGGCGGTCGAGGCTGTCCTGGGCCGCCCGCACGCTGAGTTCGTCGGCCGCTGTGTTCCACCAGTGGAGGGCGACGGAGCGGTGGGCGCGGACGACGGGGCCGGGTGCTTCCATCTGCGGGCGGATCGCGATGGAGGCACCGTAGTGGATCGCGATCTCGTGGAAGACGGCGGTCACCTTGCCGGCCGTCGAGCAGACCGGCCGGGTCCGGTCGAACAGCCAGCGTTCGCCGGTGCCGCCGAGGCGACGCAGCACCTGGTCCAGGGCTTCCACGTAGTGCGGGAGGTCGTCGGTGTGGGCCAAGGCGGCCCGCCAGCGGCCGGATCGCGTGAGCGAACCCATGAGCAGGTGCATCTCGCGCCCGCAGTCCCATTCGACCGGCGGGGGCGGAAGCTGTACCCAGTCGAACTGCACGTCTTCGGAGGTGCCGCGGCTGGGGCTGGCCCTCCCGCGGTGGCACGGTTCGCAGCGCGGCCGCGTCAGGTGCCTGCGCATGGCCCGGGTGAAGGTCGAGTAGGCGCGGTTGTAGCCCAGCTCGACAATCTCGCTGTGGAGCACCTTCGCCTGTAGGTGCGGATCGTCGTCGAGGCGCTGCTGGCAGTACGGGACGAACTGCAGGAACTCATCACGGGTCACTGCTCGGACTCCTACGGTCCGCTCTCCGTTGAGGTAGGCCCTGACGGTCTTGCGGTCACGGCCAAGGAATCGGGCGATCGCAGAGATGGACCAGCCCTGCTGGTGCAAGGCGAAAACCTCTTTGCATTCCTCTGCACTGAGCATCCGAACCTCCTAGCTATCAGACTTCGCCGCCGCAGATATCCTTGAATTAGTGGCGGCCGCCAGGCATGGTCGAAAACTACGGCATGAAACAGAACCGCTCAAGGGGCGGAAACGTTTCTTTTTGGATATTCCCATGGGAATTTCAGAGAGCAGGGACTCGCCCTCCCTCGCCCGGGACGCGGGGTTCACCGCCGCCCCAACATGGTTGAGTCCCGACTCCACAACATAACCACCGTGCATTCCGGGGATTCTTCAGAGCGTTGCGAGAACTGCATATTAAAGGACGCTCGAATCGCGCGCACGTGAGGACGGCGCGCAGCCTCACAACGGCAGTCGGCAGGAAACCGTCTTGGTTCCGTCGAGATGGAAACGGTACGCCCACGCGCCGGCGATGCTCTCCACCAGAAGCAGCCCGCGTCCGCCTTCTTGACAGGCGGTTGCCCGATGTGACTGGGGAACGCTCGCGGAGCGGTCTCGAATACCGATCGCGAGCCACCGCTGCTCGAGCGCGATCGTCACCCTGATGGGCTGCTCGCTATCGGTGTGTTTGATCGCGTTCGTCAGAAGCTCTGTGGTCAGGAGTTCGGCCTCGTCGGTGAGGTGTGCCATCTCCCAGTGGCTGAGAATGGCCTTCACGGCATGGCGTACGGGCCGCACGCACTGGGGCTCCGGCAGCACGAACATGGTGAGGCGTCGCCGCTGCGTGTCGTGCGTGTCCAGGCGTGGCAGGTCTGTCGAGGTCATGGTCGTCCCCTGGTTCCCTCCCCCGGCGAAGGCGGAATCCCGTGCTTCGCGGTCCGGCAGTGGCTTGGCGCGCCGACACCCCGGAGTGAGCTCATGAGTTCTTGCTCAGCGGCCCGGTGTCGGCTGTGGAGTCCGGCGGCTGGTCCGACTGCGGCGAGCGGGGAGCGATGAGGTCCACGGCTCGAGGCACGGCGTCACCGGGGGAATCCGGTGGGGCGTCGGTGGTCAGCCCGATGCCGATGTGCTGTGCGAGGCCGTCGGCGAGAGCCGCCAGAGTGGGATGGGCCGCGACGAAGTCGCCGGCGAGCCTGACGTCGAGCGAGGCCTCCAGTCGGGTTCGCAGTTCGATGCGGAGCAGGGAATCGAACCCGAGCGCATTCAGCGGGGTCTGCGGATCCAGCGTGCTGGCCCCCAGCCGGAGGACGGTGCGGATGTGTTCGGCCAGGTAGTCCTCGAGGATCGTGCGGCGGGCGAGGCCCGGTTCCGCGGCCCGCAGCTCGCGTCGGACGTCGCGCGCCGCATCCTGGCCGACCGTCTGCGCGGAGGCCTCGGGCGCCTCTGGCGTGAGGAGGGCGAACAGCGATGACGTTCGGCCGGCCGAGGGGATCCAGGTGTCCGGCGGGCCGGGGATGACGCCGGTGCGTACGCGATTGTGGGCCAGGAGTGCCGCGAGGGCCTCGAGCCCGTCGGCGGTGGGAATGGTCTGGTAGCCGCGGGTCGCGAAGTCGGTGGCGACCCCGGTTTCGCCCCAGGGGCCCCAGTTCACGGCCAACGTGGGCAGCTCCAGGGCGGTGCGCCAGGTGGCGAACGCGTCAAGCCACGCATTGGCGGCCGAGTAGGCGCCCTGTCCCGGGTTGCCGAGCAGGGAGGCCATGGAGGAATAGAGGACGAACCAGTCGAGTGGCAGTCCGGTGGTGGCCTGGTGGAGTCGCCAGGCGCCGGTGACTTTGGGACGCCAGACGCGTTCCAGCTGGTCGTCGGTGATGTTGGACACCGCGGCGTCGTCGAGGACCATCGCGGCGTGGATGACACCGCGCAGTGTCCCGCCGTCGGCGGTGGCTTCGGCCACCAGTTGCTCGGCGATGCCGGGCTGCGCGATGTCGCCGAGTACGACGCTGACACGGGTCCCCTGTTCGAGCAGTCCGGCGAGGACCCGTTCGGTGTCGGCCGAGGGCGGTGTGCGTCCGTTGAGTACGAGGTGGGCGGCGCCTTGGCCCGCCAGCCAGCGGGCCGTGGCGAGGCCGACGCCCCGCAGGCCTCCGGTGATGACGTAGGCGCCGTCCGCCCGCACCGGCGAGGGCGGGTCGCGCAGTACAGCGGTGGTGTGGCCTTCGCCGGGTACCGTCAGGACCAGTTTGCCGATGTGCCCGGCACCGGCCATGAGGCGAAAGGCGTCGGCGGCCTGCGCGAGCGGATAGGTCCCGCAGGGCAACGGGGCCAGGCCGCCTCGGTCGAATTCGGCCAGGACCTCGCCCAGCAGCTCGGCGAAGGTGCCCGCGCGGGCGTGCTGGAGCTCGACGAGGTCGACCGTGCTCATGGTGATGTTGTGCCGTAGCGGTGCGAGACCGAGCGGGGTGTCGGCGAGGATGTCGCGTACACCCAGCTCGACGAACCTGCCGAAGGGGCGCAGCGTCTCGAGTCCGGCCCTGATGGCGTGTCCGGAGAGGGAGTTGAGGACCACGTCGACACCCTCTCCGGCGGTGGCGGCGCGGGTCTGCTCGGCGAAGTCCAGTGAGCGGGAGTCCATGATGTGCCGGATGCCCATTGCGCGCAGGTACTGGCGCTTGTCCTCGCTGCCGGCGGTGGCGAGCACTTCGGCGCCCAGGCGCCGCGCGACCGCGATCGCGGCCAGTCCTGTCCCACCGGTGGCGCTGTGGATCAGGACACGCTCGCCGCTGGTGAGCCTGGCGACGTGGCGCAGTGCGTACCAGGCGGTGAGGTAGGCGATGGGCAGCCCGGCGGCCGTCTCGGCGGACAGGCCCGCCGGGATGGGGGCGACGGCAGCGGCGGACACGGTGGTGAAAGTGGTGAAGAGGCCGCCTCCCACGTCGACGGCGACGACTTCGTCGCCGGCTCGCAGGTGCCTGACGCCCGGTCCGACGGCGGTGATCACGCCTGCGGCTTCGAAGCCGATGCGGTAGCCCGCTTCGTCGTCGGTCGCCAGCATGCCCATGGCGGTGAGCACGTCGCGGAAGTTCACGCCTGCGGCGTAGAGGCGCAGTTCGACCTCACCTGGGCCGGGAGCACGGCGTGGAGTGGTGGTCAGGCGCAGGGCGTCGAGGTCGCCGAGCCGTCCTGCGTGGAGCTGGAAGCGGTCGGCGCCGTAGCGCACGGTGCGGGTGACGGCGGTGGCGCGTTCGGTTTCGGACAGGGGGGTGTAGGCCAGCCGGGCGATGTGGCGGGTGTCACCGCGCAGGGCGATCTCGTCCTCGGGGGGGTCGGTGAGGAGTTCGGCCGCGAGTCGGTGCAGGTCGACGTCGGCGGGGTCGGCGTCGATGAGGGTCGCCCGTAGCTCCGGGTGTTCGTGTGTCAGGACACGCACGAGTCCGCGCAGGGCGCTCTGGGCGGGGTCGCAGGGGTGCCCGGGCTCTGGATCGTGGGCGGATCGGGTGACAGCGAACAGGCGTGTGGGCGCGCTGCGCGCGATCGCGCTCTGTGCGGCGGCGAGCAGGCGGCGGGTACGGTGCAGTGCGATCGCGGCGGCGTCGTCCTGGGGCGCGGACGGCGCGGCGAGGAGGACCACGACGCATGGCGTGGGTGAGGAGTCCCAGTGTCGGGCGATGGTCTGCTTGAGCGGCTGGAGGGTGGCGCTGTCGACGGGGGCGTCGAGGACGTCGGTGCGTGCTCCGGCGCGCTCGAGGGCGTCCGCCAGTGCCCGGGCGGATCCGTCCGCCTCGCCGATGACGAGCCAGGGTCCCGGGCCGGCCGGTTCGAGGTTCTCCCGGCGCGGTACGGGCTGCCAGCGGGTTTCGAGGAACCATCGGTCGACGGTTTCGTCGGCCCGTGCGCCGTGGCGTATGAAGCGCAGTGCGTCGATCTCGACGAGGGGGTTTCCCGCCTCGTCCAGCAGTCGCACGTCTCCGACGATGCTGTCCGCGGCGCAATGGGTGAGCCGGGCGTGCGCGTAGCGGGCGTCCTCGGGGGCCGCGAGTATTCGCATGGCGTGCATCTGGACGGGCAGTACCAGGCCGTTGCCTGGTTCGTGGATCAGGCCGGCGACGACGAGCTGGGCACACAGATCCAGGAGGACGGGGTGAATCCGCAGTCCGTGGCGGGCGGTCCGCGCCGACTCCGGCAGCGTCACGCCGGCCCAGAAGCTGTCACCCTGGGCGGACGTGTGCAGCTCGGTGATGCCGCTGAAGGCCGGGCCGTGCTCCAGGCCCCGTGCGCGCAGGCTCTCGTACAGGGCGTGCGGATCCAGGACGACGGGGTGGTCGGCGGTCAGTGCGGCCACGGAGCACGCCGATGTCCGGGGGGCGGCGTCGATGCGACGCAGAACCGCGGTGGCCTGCCGTACCCAGGTTCCGTCCTTGTCCTGACCGAAGACTTCGCAGTCGGCGCGGTCGGCGCCGGTCAGGGTGACGGTCGTGCCGATGGGCGTGCGGGCGTCGAGGTGCATCAGCTCGCGGAAGTGGATGTCGGTTGCTTCGACATCGTGCGCGGCGCCGTGGAAGACCTCGCCGGCCGCGGTCAGCGCCAGGGCGCAGTAGGCGGCGCCGGGCAGGACCGGTTGGCCGTGGACACGGTGGTCGGCCATCCAGGGCAGGACGTCGGTGCCGGTGTCGGCGTGCCAGGTGTGGCGGGGTTGGTCGCCGGGCACCTCCGTGTGTGTGCCCGGCAGGGCGGCGGGTGCGTCTTCGGTGTGCTGGGAGGCCGCTCGGGGCCGGGTGATGTCGGTCCAGTGGGGTCGACGGTCGAAGGTTAGCGCGGGCACGTCGGTCAGGCGGCCGCCGGCGTAGAGGCGGGACCAGTCGACGCCGACTCCCGCGCAGTGCAGGGCGGCGAGCTGCGTGCGAAAGGTGGTGCGGTCGTCTTCCCCCTTGCGTAGTGTCGGCAGGATCACGGGTTCGTGGAGCAGGCCGGTCAGGCTCTGGGACAGGGGGCGGGTGACGACGGCGTGGGGCGAGATCTCGAGGTACACCTGGTGGCGGTCGGCGGCGGCCGCGGCCACGGCGGCGCTGAAGCGTACGGGGCGGCGCAGGTTGGCGCACCAGTAGGCGGCGTCGAAGATCGGGGTGTCGCGGGGGTCGTCCAGGACGGTGGTGTAGAAGGGGACGGTCGGTCGGCTGGGGGTGAGCTCGGCGAGCTCAGCGGCGAGGTCCGCGAGCAGCGGGTCGACCTGGGGGCAGTGCGAGGCGACGTCGACGTCGATCATGCGTGCCACGACTCCGCGGGCCTGCCAGGTGGTGGTCAGGCGCCGGATGGCGGTCACGGTGCCGGCGACGACGGTCGAGCCGGGCGCGGCGACGACGGCCACGGACACCGTGTCGTCGCCGATGGCGGCGAGGTCGTTCTCTACGGTCGCGCTGTCGAGGCCGACGCTCACCATGGCGCCGGCTCCGGCGATGCGGGTGAGGAGAGCGGATCGTCGGCAGATGACGCGGACGCCGTCGGCCAGGGTGAGTGCTCCGGCGGTGACGGCGGCCGCGACTTCGCCCATGGAATGGCCGATGACTGCGGCCGGTTCGGTCCCGTGATCACGCCAGGCGGCGGCCAGGGCGACCTGCAGGGCGAACAACGCGGGTTGCACGTGGCCGCAGCCGCTGATGTGTTCGCGGTCGCGGACGGCTCGCAGAACGGAGAACCCGGTTTCGGCGGTGATCAGCGCATCGGCTTCGGCCAGGGTCTCGGCGAAGGCCGGCTCGTGGTGGAGCAGGCCGTGCCCCATGCCCTGCCATTGCGAGCCCTGACCGGAGAACACCCAGACCGGACGGCGGCTGACGCCCGCACCCACGTGGCCGCGAACGACGCCGGGGTGGGCTCGACCGGCTTCGAAGGAACGCAGGGCGTGCGTCAGGTCATGGTGGGAGCCGGCCACCACGCCGAGCCGGCCGTGCCCGGGGGAGCGGCGCAGGGCGAGGGTGTGGGCGATGTCGTGCAGGGGGGTGGCGGCTCCCTCGGTCTCCAGCCAGCGGGCCAGGCGTGCGGCGGCGGTGGGCAGTGCGTCCGGGGAGCCGGCGGCCAGGAGGAAGACGTGGGGTGAGGTGGCCTGCGCCTGCGATGGCGGGGCGTCCGTGGGGACGGCGGCCGCGTGTGTGGGAGTGCCGGCGGTGGGATCGCCGGGGAGGACGACGGTGCGGCGGCGGGCGGGAGCCTGTTCGAGGATCACGTGGGCGTTGGTCCCGGAGAAGCCGAAGGAGGACACCGCGGCCAATCGCGAGGCCGTCCGGGTGGGCCAGGCGGACAGGTTGGTGGGGACGAACAGGCGGGTGCCTTCGGCGCTGATGGCCGGGTTCCACCGGGTGAAGTGCAGGTTGGGCGGGACGAGCCCGCGCTGGAGGCAGAGCACTGCCTTGATCAGGCCGATGACGCCGGCCGCCGGTTCCAGGTGGCCCACGTTCGTCTTCACCGAACCCAGCGCGCAGCGCCCCTGTCCCACCCCGTAGACCGCGGCCAGGCTGGAGAACTCGACGGGGTCGCCGACGGGTGTGCCGGTGCCGTGCGTCTCCACCAGGCCCACGTCGCGCGGGTCGGTTCCGGATCGGGCGAGGGCCTGGTGGTAGAGGGCCTGCTGGGCCTCGGCGGAGGGCGCGGCCAGGACATCGGAGCGGCCGTCCTGGTTGACGGCCGAGCCGCGGACCAGGGCCAGGACGCGGTCGTCGTCCCGTAGCGCGTCTTCAAGGCGTTTGAGGACGACGACGCCGCAGCCTTCGCCGCGTACGAAGCCGTCCGCGGCCGCGTCGAAGGTCCGGCAGCGACCGGTGGGCGAGAGCATCCCCATGCGGGCGAAGGACATCGTCGTCCTGGCGCCGAGCATGAGGGTGACACCGCCGGCCAGCGCGAGATCGCACTCGTCGTTCCGCAGGGCCTGACAGGCCAGGTGGACCGCCACGAGCGAGGACGAGCACGCGGTGTCCAGCGCCACGCAAGGGCCTTGCAGGCCCAGCAGGTAGGAGATGCGCCCTGGGGCGACGCAGTGCCCGTTGGTCAGGATCGCGCCCTCGAGTTCACTGGGCTGGCCGGAGAGGGCCTCCATGTAGTCGGTGTAGCTCAGTCCCGAGAACAGTCCCGTTGAGGTTCCCGCCAGTCGCTCCGGCGGGAGTCCGGCGTGTTCGAGCGCCTCCCACGTCACTTCCAGGAGCAGCCGGTGCTGGGGGTCCAGAACGTCGGCCTCCTTGCCCGAGACCCCGAAGAAGTCGGCGTCGAAACCGGCGACGTCGCGAAGGTAGCCCCCCCACAGCGGCATCGGCCGGGCGGCGTGGGCCGGGGCGGCTTCCACGTGCCCCGCGCGGCTTATCGGCGGTTCGCCGACCGCGTCCTGGCCGGCTTCGAGCAGCCGCCACAGCGCGGCGGGCGAGTCGATGTCGCGGGGAAGTCGGCATCCCATGCCGACGATGGCGATGTGCGCATCGGCGGCTCTCGGGTTCTCTGCGTGGCTCATCGCATGGTCTCCTACGCGCTTGCGCGAACGGGGGTGGGGAGCGCTCGTCGTCCGGCGATGTGGCCGCCGGAGGCCGGGGGTCAGTCGACGTCCGAACTGCCCAGCAGGATCGCGCTCTTGACACCTCCGATCTGGTAGTTGCAGGTCAGTGCGTAGTCGAACTCCAGGCGCCGGGTGTGGAGGCCGGGGACGGGATCGAAGCAGATGTTGTCGGCCGGCTCCTCGCAGTTCGCGGTGGGGCACACCTCTCCCTGCTCCAGCATCAGGAGGGTCAGGGCGACGCCCAGAGCTCCCGCCGGGGCGCCGTTGTGGCCGAAGCAGGCTTCCTGGGAGGTCATCAGGAGGTCTTCGACAGCGTCGCCGTAGAGCTGCCTGGCCGCGTTCGCCTCGAACGCGGTCACGACGACGTCGCCGTCGCTTCCGCCGTGGATGTAGGGGATCTGGCCGATGTCCCACCGGTCGCCGAGGCACTTGCGGATGGCGGCGACCAGTGACGCGCCGTTCTCGTCGCTTGCGAGCGGATTGGACAGGCCGTCGCGGGTCATACCGTGCGACAGGACCTGGCCGTAGGTGTACGCCCCGCGTCGCTGGGCGCGGTCGCGGCTTTCCAGCACCAGGGTCACCGATCCCTCCCCGTGGTTCACGCAGTCGGCCCGCCGGTCGTAGGGCCTCATGACCCGGTCGAAGGCAGGGAGGAGTTCGGGCATGCCGTCGACGCGGACGGAGTCGTAGGCACGCTGGGCACCGTGCAGCAGACGCTGGACGTTCTGGATCACGTCCACACCGAACACGTCGACGCCGGTGACGACGGCGAGGTCGATGTCACCGTCCGCGATCATGCGGCGGGCGTTGCCGATCTGGACGGCGGAGGACGCACAACCGCACGAGACGGTGAAGCAGGGGCCGGTCGTGCGCATCAGCGCCCCTTGGACCAGTGCCACGTCAGAAGGGGTGAGTCCCTGCTGAGCCCTGACGAACAGCTCCATCGCCTGGTGCGGGGTGGTGGTGCGCGCGTCGGCGTGCAGGACTTCGAGGTAGCTGGAGACGTTGGCATCGATGCCCCCGCGCCCGACCAGGACGGCGGCGTCGGTGAGGTCACCGTCCCGGATGCTCAGTTGGGCGTCCGCGCAGGCTTCCACGAGGGACAGCAGCCCATAGCGGTGCGCGTTGGTGTAGTGCTGGGAGAAGATGCCCGGCAGGTCCGGCAGGCGCTCCGCGAAGGCCGTGTCCGGCAGATCGACGGAGCCGTAGTAGACGCCGTGGTGCTTCAGGCACGAGCGGCCGTTGGCGGCCACGTTCCAGACTTCGTCCGCGGTGAACAGCGGCTGCTCCTCGCCCGGCAGGCAGAACCCCATGCCGGTGACCATGGTGTCCCGCTCGCCGGTGGCGCCTCGTGGGCGCGCGCTGGAGGGCCCGCTCACGACGCGCACCCGAGAGTGCGGCGCGGACGCTCGTTCCGTACCGGTGCGGGAAGGTCGCTGATCATTGCTCACCTCGGGGTGTGGGGATGGGGTGATGTGGGACGGCGCCGCGTTGGTGTGCGGCTCCCGGGCCCGGCGCCGGCGTCGGATGCTGGGGGAGACGGTGACGGGAGCTACTCGGCGATGGCGGTCCGGTACGACCACTGGTAGACGGGCATCAGTACGCCCCCGACGTCTTTGAAGTCCTGCGTGATCTCGAAGTGCTCATAGCCGTTTCCGCGAGGAATCGTCAACCGGTTCACAGTGCTTCCGGATTTCACTTCCTGGATCTCAGGAATGTCACTTGGGCCGCCCTTGAGAAAGACGAGCAGACAGTGGGCCGTGGAACTCACCTCACCCATTCAAGGCCGCTAGAGAATTCTTCGAGGAGGATCAAGCATCCGATTGACGGCGCACACCCTGAATACCCGAAGGGAAGGCGGGTTAACCCAGGGAGCTCAACAGCGCATGAAGTGCGCCAGGGGCGCACTTGCATCGTAGTCCGCAGGTCGCGGGAGTGCCATAGAAGCCGTGATGTTATCTGAATAAAGCCCGGCCAGGAGTCGCTGGCGAGGATAAATACGAATACTTCGCCATGCTCTCCAGGCTGCGCCATGTCATTGATATAGTTGCAGGTCAGAGGGCTGGCTTGGCCGACTTCCGCAGGTTTTCTCCCCACTTTCCAGGCGCTCTCATCATGATTCCTGCCCGGATCTTCGAGAACTCTTCGACGGTCGCCTGGGAAGACGCTCGCTCGCGCTCGCCTAAAGTGTCCAGCGGCAAGTCTTTTGTCGTGACAGACTTCCTTCGGTGAGGCGTCGAAGATATTGTGCGCCCCCGATGCCGGCTTTGCTCCCGCCTTTATCAAATTCCCTATTGCCACCCGGTGGCGCCCGAACCTACCGTGAGTGAAACGCCTCGTCGACTTGGCCACAATGGCCTTGTCTGGCGTTCGGAAATCGGAAAAGAGGAATCCTATGTCCCCGATTCTCCTCGCGCTCGTCCCCTCGCAGGGTCCGACGACCGGGGGTAACCCCGTGCTCCTGGTCGGCGCCGGACTGACCGGCGCGACGGCGGTCCTGTTCGGCGCCACCCCCGCGCTCAGCTTCACCGTCCAGTTCGACGGGGCCATCACGGCCGTCGCCCCGCCCGGGACCGGGACGGTCCCGGTCACGGTGGTCACGCCCGCCGGCACCAGCAACAACCTCAGCTACACCTACCAGCTGCCGGCCCCGCCGACCATCCTCGCGCTCGTGCCGCCGATCGGCCTGGCCATGGGTGGCCTGCCCGTCCTGATCGTGGGTCACGGCCTGTCCGGCGCGACGTCGGTCCTGTTCGGCGCCACCCCCGCCGCGAACTTCACCGTGCTGGGCGACGGCGCCGTCCTGGCCGTCTCCCCGCCCGGAACCGGAACCGTCCCCGTCACGGTGGTCACGCCCGCCGGCACCAGCAACGGTTCCTCCTACACCTACCTGTAGGACGGCGGCCGACCGCCGGTCCGTGCGCGACACGATCCGGCGGGATGAGAACAGTGAGCTCCGACAGCGCGGCTGCTGTCGGAGCTCACTGTTTGTCAGACGCTCGGTCGGGACGGGATCCCGATGTCCGCGCCGCTCTCGGAAGTGGTGGCGACCCTAGATCGTCGGTGGGGCGATGTAGGTGTAGGTGAGGCTGTTGCTGGTGCCGCCGGGGGTGGTCACCGTCACCTGCACCGTGCCCGAGCCCGCCGGGGCCGTGGTGACCAGGTCGCTGTCCGACACGACGGTGAAGGCGGCCGGCGCGGACCCGAAGGCGACCGCGGTGGCGGCGCTCAGCCCGCTGCCCGTCAGCGTGACCGTGCTCCCACCCGAGGTCGGCCCCGCCGTGGGAACGACACTCACCAGTTGGGGAACGGGAACGTAGGTGAAGGCGACACCGTTGCTGGTGCCGCCGGGGGTGGTCACGGTCACCTGCACCGTGCCCGAGCCCGCCGGCACGGTCGCGGTGATCTGCGTCGCGGACACCACCGTGAACGACGTGGTGGCGACGGCATCGAAGCGCACCGCCGTCGCCCCCAGCAGGTTGCTGCCGGTGACGGTGACGGTGGTTCCGCCGAGAACAGGCCCATCGTCGGGGACCACGGCGGTGAGCTGGGGGTTGCTCAGGTAGTAGTAGGGCACGGGGAGGCTGGTGCCACCGGCCGTGGTGACGGTGACGCCGGACGGCCCGGGCCCTCCGGCCGGCACGGTCGCGGTGATCTGCGTCGCGGACACCACCGTGAACGACGTGGCGGCGACGATACCGAAGCGCACCGCCGTCGCCCCCGTGAACCCGCTGCCCGTCAGCGTGACCGTATTGCCACCGGACGCCGGTCCCTGAGACGGGACGATCGTGGTCACCACCGGTGGGGCGATGTAGGTGTAGGTGAGGCTGTTGCTGGTGCCGCCGGGGGTGGTCACCGTCACCTGGACCGTGCCCGAGCCCGCCGGGGCCGTGGTGACCAGGTCGCTGTCCGACACGACGGTGAAGGCGGCCGGCGCGGACCCGAAGGTGACCGCGGTGGCGGCGCTCAGCCCGCTGCCCGTCAGCGTGACCGTGCTCCCACCCGAGGTCGGCCCCGCCGTGGGAACGACACTCACCAGTTGGGGAACGGGAACGTAGGTGAAGGCGACACCGTTGCTGGTGCCGCCGGGGGTGGTCACGGTCACCTGCACCGTGCCCGAGCCCGCCGGCACGGTCGCGGTGATCTGCGTCGCGGACACCACCGTGAACGACGTGGCGGCGACGGCATCGAAGCGCACCGCCGTCGCCCCCGTGAACCCGCTGCCGGTCAGCGTCACCACCGACCCCGCCGCCCCCGACACCGGACTGACCGAAGCAAGCACCGGAACGGCGACCGCGTACGTGAAGGCGACACCGTTGCTGGTGCCGCCGGGGGTGGTCACGGTCACCTGGACCGTGCCCGAGCCCGCCGGCACGGTCGCGGTGATCTGCGTCGCCGACACCACCGTGAACGACGTGGCGGCGACGGCATCGAAGCGCACCGCCGTCGCCCCCGTGAACCCGCTGCCGGTCAGCGTCACCACCGACCCCGCCGCCCCCGACACCGGACTGACCGAAGCAAGCACCGGAACGGCGACCGCGTACGTGAAGGCGACACCGTTGCTGGTGC
The DNA here is from genome assembly GCF_044768305.1 of Kitasatospora sp. NPDC101155. NCBI lineage: Bacteria > Bacillati > Actinomycetota > Actinomycetes > Kitasatosporales > Streptomycetaceae > Kitasatospora > Kitasatospora sp. NPDC101155. The sequence continues at coordinate 15,745 of NZ_JBIWPN010000071.1, forward strand.
CGCCGGGGGTGGTCACGGTCACCTGCACCGTGCCCGAGCCCGCCGGCACGGTCGCGGTGATCTGCGTCGCCGACACCACCGTGAACGACGTGGCGGCGACGGCACCGAAGCGCACCGCCGTCGCCCCCGTGAACCCGCTGCCGGTCAGCGTCACCACCGACCCCGCCGCCCCCGACACCGGACTGACCGAAGCAAGCACCGGAACGGCGACCGCGTACGTGAAGGCGACACCGTTGCTGGTGCCGCCGGGGGTGGTCACGGTCACCTGCACCGTGCCCGAGCCCGCCGGCACGGTCGCGGTGATCTGCGTCGCCGACACCACCGTGAACGACGTGGCGGCGACGGCACCGAAGCGCACCGCCGTCGCCCCCGTGAACCCGCTGCCGGTCAGCGTCACCACCGACCCCGCCGCCCCCGACACCGGACTGACCGAAGCAAGCACCGGAACGGCCACCGCGTACGTGAACGCGACACTGTTACTGGTCGCCCCCCACCACCACGCCACCACGGTCACCTGCACCGTGCCCGAGCCCGCAGGCACCGTCGCGGTGATCTGCGTGTCCGACACCACCGTGAACGACGAGGCGGCGACGGCACCGAAGCGCACCGCCGTCGCCCCCGAGAACCCGCTGCCCGTCAGCGTCACCACCGACCCCGCCGCCCCCGACACCGGACTGACCGAATCGATCACTGGAATGTTGTGATCAACCATGACTTGCCCCCATGGGTTGTACAGTCTCCGAGTTGACGGATGTCATGCGTGCACGAATCGCCTGAAGCGTCGGCTATCTGCCCAGGGACGCGACGGGCGCCGAGGGGGGAGCCCCGGTCGACGGAGGGAACATCGACCGGGGCTCGTCAGGGGTGGTGAGCCGCTGAGCGGGGGGACAGCCCCGCCCGAACTGGGGCTTGTGCCGACTCCCGACCGCCGTGTCGAGTGCGAGCGCGGGCCGCCGGTCATCAGAGTCCCCGGTGGCGAGGTGCGGGTGAGCGCGCTCGCCTGGGTCCCACCAGTGGTGAATGTCCTGGGCATCGGCGGTCCCGGGTACGGTGATGACCGTCGGCCTGGCCTCCGAGACGTCCGCGAGCGACGCAGGCCCGTCACCGGTCAGATTCGGCTGAGAGGTCGCCGGATTCGTTCCGGGGAGCCCTCACCGGTGGGCCCCGAGGTCGGGCCCGAGTGACCGGCACGACGACGCTTGGCCGACCGACGAGCTCGTTGTCCGACTCGCAGGCAGTCGAGGTACGTCGTGGTCTGACGTCATGAACTGTGGCCCGGAAGTGCCGTTGACCCACGTGGGCCGATACGAAAGAGCCTGTTTGTCCCCGTGGAGGAGCTCACCGCCGTTTGCCCGGGGCGCTGTCATCGGGACGCTCGTCCGTGCGACTGAAACGCCGTCCTCGACCGATCCGCCCTCGGCGCCGTCTGTGCTTTCCACGGACGGACTCGACCGAGCGCATCCTGCCGGAGTCCTGCTCAAAAACCTGGTCGTAGGCGGCTGCGGGCACGCTTTCCGCCGTCGACGGTTCGCATACGGACTGACTTCCTGCCAACACCGTGGGTACGTACCACCCCAACAGAAGCCCCCAGCGCCACAGCACTGAAGTCGTCGTTCGACGGTACGAGGGAGAGAAACCGGCAGACCACCCGGTCGCCGCACGGGCCAGCACGCTTCGGAACCTTCGGATTGCTTGCATAACGCCTCCTGGCGTATGTAAGCCGCCGCATCTGCCGGCACCGCTGAGACGGCGCCGGCAGATGGATCCAGATCCTCCACGGGGGTGCCCATCGCGAGCCCACGTCACCGCCGCCTGAAGCACAGCGGGCGTCGGCTGCACGTTCCCCCGGGGAGGGATGGGCGGCCCGCCGGTTGGATACAGAAAAGTAATCCAGAGCCGTGAAATCGATGACAAGCCTTCCGGCCTGCTTTCACCCGCTTGGCTCAACGTCTGGGGAATCTCCCGCAATACGGAAAATGGCCTATGTCGCAGCGCGCAACCGGCGCTGATCAGCGAAAACAGACCTGTCCGTGCGGAATTTGCATGCTTATTCCCCACCTGGCAAGATCGCGACTTCCCCGCCTGCGGCCCAAGAGGCGGCGCGGCCACGGACGGACGAATTCCCCACCTCCTGCCGTTCGGAATTGCTCATCCCGGCCGGGAAGCACCGCGAAGCGTCCGGCTGGGGCCCGGCGGCTGGGGTGCGATCGACGCTCCGACCCGAGTGGACGCCGTCTCCGCTCTCGTGGAAGTGAAGTTCTGGAGTCGCGCCCCACGTGGCGCACGGCGATCCGCGGCATGGGCGGTTCGCGCACTGTTTCACGGTCCGGCCGGGTCGATCAGTCCCACAACCGTGTCAGAGCCCTCACCAGCCCGGTACCGGCCGAGTCGCCGGCCTACCCGTGCAACCACAGCGATCAGCGGCCTCAAGGCCGTTGACGTGGCTGTACCCAGTTTTGGCCGCAGTCTCCGCAGGCATGCCCAGGACGGCTCCTCGGTTCCCATCCAAGTCGAGACCGCCATAAGCCGGTTGACCGACCGGCCCCGCCGCACCAACGGTGGTCGCTGCCGCAGTGAAGACCCGCAGCCCTGTCGCCCAGCGGTGCGGGCCGAAGCCGGCCTCCTTGCGTGCGTCGGTCCGGGTCGCGACGATCCGCTGCACGTGGGCGTCCTCGGCGGCGGTTCGCTGCTCTCCCCGAACCGTCCGGGAGCGGTATTCGGATCGGCCGTACCGTTGGACGCTCTGCAGGCCGACGTGAGGTGGTTTCCCGGCTCTCCGTCCGCCGTCCCCGCTCTCCTTCACCGGCAAGGCACGGCTCGTCTTGACGCTGTGGGAATCCAGCGCGCGGGCGCCCGGCTCGGGATCACGCCCGTTCTCGTGCCAAGCGCCTCGGAGGGCCGTTGAGTTCGGGCGAACGCCCCCGTCTTTCTGCGAGGCGGCGAAGTATCCGTAGACGGTCTCCCATGGAGCGAAGTCGTGCGGGAGGTAGCGCCAGGGACGCCGGTGCGGTCGACGTACCGGATCGCTTCCATGATGCGACGAAGATCACGCCCTGCGAACGCGCCGGTCCTGTCGCGCGATCAGGCGGCCACCCCGTTCATCCGGGGCCGGCCGAGGAATCGGGCACCGGGTGCGGTGGGACGGGATCCGCCCGGGCGGGACCGATGCGGTCCCGCCCGGGCAGACGGCCTCGTTGGCCGCGGTTCAGGTGGTCAGTGCCTGAATCCTGGCTCAGATCCCCGGGCCCGCGAGGTACTGGAACGGGGTCGCGGCGGTCACGCTGCCGGCCGCGTTGGTGACCGTGATGTTGGCCGGCCCGGGGGCACCGTCGAGGGTGGGCGGCGCGACGGCGGTGATGGTGGTGTCGCTGATGACGACGAAGGGGGCGGACTGGCCGCCGAAGGTGACCGACTGGGTGGTGCTCAGGGAGGTGCCGGTGATGGTGACCGCGGTGCCGCCGGAGGCCGGGCCCGAGCCGGGGGTGAAAGCGGTCACGGTGGGCACGTCCACGTAGGTGTAGGTGAAGCCGTTGTTGGTTCCGCCCGCGGTGGTCACGCTCACCCCGACGGATCCGACCGCCGCGCCCGCGGGCACGGCGACGGTGATCACACCGTCGCTGACGACGGTCGGCGTGGCGGTGTTGGGCCCGAAGTGCACGGCGGTAGCGGTCGACAGCCCGGTACCGGTGATGGTGATGGTGTTGCCGCCCGCCAGCGGCCCGGAGCTGTCGCTGAGCGCGGCCTTGAACGGCGCGCCGACGTAGTAGAAGTTCAGCGGGTCGCTGGTGCCGCCCGGGGTGGTCACGGTCACCTGGACCACCCCGCTGCCGGAGGGGGAGGTGACGGTGACCGAGGTGGCCGTGTTGGCGGTGATGGTGGCCAGCTTGGAGCCGAAGTGCACGGCCGTGGCCCCACCGAGGTTGCTGCCGGTGATGACGACGCTCTGTCCGCCGCCGGACGATCCCTGGTTGGGGGAGATGGGCACGACTGCCTCCTTGAACGGGTGAGGTGAACCGCGCACCGTGCGTGCTCAGGAAGGGTCACGGGCCACGCACGGTGCGGGTCGGACCAGGCCCCGGCGAGGGCGAAACGGACGGCCGAGGCGGTGAGCCGGGCGCCGGCGGGCCGGTCCACGGCTGTGGCCGGGCCGCTTTCCGGGCGTGAGGGCGAGACGGTCCTGGATGACTGTCGCCGGTCGCGGTGGCGGGCGGATCGTTCACGCCCCTGCCAGGAGAGCCCACGGCGCCACCGGTAGTGACCGGCCATACGGCAGGCCGACGCCCCGCTCCCCCGGAGAGGATGGGCGACCCACCGGATTGGACACTCCTAGTAACCCATTGAGGTGACAAGCGGGCAAGGTACTTGACGCCAGATCACCCGATTGGCGGCACGTGCTGCCTGGGAACGTGGCCCGTCTCCGGCGATCGGTCTCACTTCTCGCCGGTAGCGTCAGGCGCCCTCCCGGTCGGTTGCGCAGGTTCGCACGACGCCGATGGTGACGGAACGTCGGAGCCACGTCAGCGTCGTGGACCAACCCGGGGCCGTCCCACGGACGGCCCCGGCGCGGGGAACGGGACTTCCTCGCCGAGTAGCGGTCGGCTCCTCGGCGCGGGTGCGGGCCGCCGTCGCCGGTCCCGTCGGAAGGAATCGGCTCCGTCGCGCGGCGGCCTGGGGCCCGGTCGCCGTCGACGAGGCCCATCGCACCGCCCGCTCCGAGGGCAAGGCCTGGGCCGCCGCCCGCGACGACGATCAGGTCCCGGCTGCTTGCCGCCTGTAGGGCGTGCTCCTCCTGGCCACACCGGCGGGGCTGTCCGAGGGTCGGATCCCCTGGCGGCCGCGTGCGCTTCCGGTGTGCGGCGCGGAACCCTACGAAGTGTCAACCGTTGTTGACACCGGGCCTGGTCAGCGTCGGGCATGGGAGCAGACGGGGGGCGCGCGGGTGAGCATGCACATCGGCATATGCCAGTGGCCATTTTGGTGAGCGGCGGCACCGGCAGGGCAACCGTCCGGGGATCCGTGCCATGCGAACTCTGGCGCGCTGAGCACAGTCGCGCGACGGGCGCCAGACGCATGCTTGGCCTGAAATTCCGGGGAGAACCGCGAGTACTCTCGCACCCGCAGAGGTCTATGCCAGTCGCCCTCCATTGCGCACTTGCGAAAATCGTTAAGCACTCAACGGTCGAGATTCGGCCACTGCTTGGCCGATCTTCGCATGCGACCTGAGGTGGCGCGCATGGGGTCTTTGCAAATTGATTGCCAGGCTATTCGCTCGCTCAAATTGCACAGCAATCGGCGATGGCTTGCAAAAACCTTTCTTCTCTCGCTCGCGGGCTTCGTGTATATTTCCTGGCTTCCCATGGATCCCATGAGGAATTCGTACGCCATATCGAACTCTGCTAGGAGCGGAATGCTGACCGGAGAGGAATACATCAACATCTGCGCCCTCCGATCCCGAGGGTTGTCCATTGCCGCAATCGCCCGTCGCCTCGGCCGCGACCGCAAGACCGTGAGCTCCTATCTGAGCGGGAAGCGCACGGTCGGAGTACGCAGCTCCGGCAGGGACGAGTTCGAGCGGTTCATCCCCTACTGCCGTCGGCGGTTGCAGGACGATGCCCACTTCCAAGCGTCGGCGCTGTTCGCCGAAATCGTCGATCTGGGCTACAGCGGCGGCTACTCGACCTTCACCCGCGCTCTGCGGACCCATCAGCTGCGTCCCCGGTGCCCGCTGTGTCAGCGTCCCCCCCGAACCCGCCCCGGCCGGCCGGACAACGCGGAGGAAATGCAATTCCGCTGGTTCGCCCTCTCCGACCCCCCTGCGGACTGGGGCAGCACTCATGCTTGTGTCCTGGTGGGACGCCTGACCCACTCCCAGCGCTGGAGGGCAGTACTCGCGGAGCAGATCGATCTCGGCCACCTGGTCGACTCCGTCGACCGGATCCTGCGCCAGTTCGGCGGAACCGGCTGGCGCTGGCGCTTCGACCGGACGCAGCCGATCCACTGCCCGGGAGGTGGCAAACTGACCACGGCGCTGGGCAAGGTCGCGAAGCACTACGGTGTTGTCGCGGATCTCAGTCCGGCGCGGCACGACGCCGGTGACGAGGCGATCGGGCAAGCACTCGTTCTGTGGTGGCGGACCATCGGCGCGGACACCGGCCTGCTGGAGGCGCAGGAGAGCCTCGACAGGCTGGCCAGGCTCATGGACGCTCGCCGGGCCGCGGCAAGCGGCGGCCACGACGGGTACACCGTGCCCGCTGCGACGGTCCTGCTCGACCTTCCCCACGACCCGTACCCTGCCAAGATCAGTGTGGCTCGCGAGGTCTCGGCCAACAGCATGGTGTCCTACCGGGGCAATCTCTACGCGGTTCCACGGCATCTGCACGGTCAAACCGTGGAAGTGCGCCGAAGGCTCGGTGATCCGCTTCTGGCGATCGCAACTCCTCGTGGAAGGGTGATCGTTCAGCATTCACTGGCGCCCGACGGTGCCAGCCTGTCGGTCATCGGCCACCGGCACGGGATCAGCCTCGAACGCCCGCTCCCGGTACCGAGGCCGGCCTGCCACAGCAAGCTGTACAATCCGCCGTCCGCCGAAGCGCTCGCGGCGGCCCAAGCGCTCCGACAGGAGGCCTGCCAGGAGGACGGATTAGAGCCCGGTCAACAGGCTGACGGTTCGCCGGGGTGCCCCGGCCGATCCTGGCGGTGCAGGGCGTTCTCGATCGGATCCGGAAGGAACCGATCGAGGGCGACGGGCTCGTCCTCACGGAACCGGCGAGAACCCTCCGAGGGGAGCTAGGGCCTGTCTTCGGTCGTGATCAATGGGCGTTCAGGAGGCCGCTGGAGTCGTAGAGGGGACGATGGCCGTCACGCAGCAACACCCCACCACACCGCCCACGGTACGAACCCGACCGCGGCCAGCCCGACCGGGGCCAGGCGCAGCCAGACCGCCCAGCTCGGCGTCAGTCGTCGGCGCCAGAGTGCGACTACCGAGACACAGGCGGACACCACCACGGCGACGGCGAGCGCCTGCACCACCAGCCACGAAGCCGGACGGCCCCACACAACGGGCGTCGCCGCACCGGTCCCCGCCGCGAAGACGGCGATCGGACAGGTCACCGTCGCCACGACGGCCAGCAGGCCGAGCCCGGCCAACCACCGCACCGGGCGAAGGACCGGTCCCCGGCGCAGGAGGGCACTCATCGGATAGGCGGCGAAGCCGAGGAGCAGCAGCGCCGGGGCGAGCCCGGCGTACCAGGTGTGGTCCGGTACGGGGGTACTGGCGAGTGTCTGCCCGGGTGCGGGGGCGGCGCTCGAAGCCGGTGGGTGGCCGGTGGCGACGGCCTGCACCCATGAGGTCATGGTCTGCGCATAGCGCGGGGCCAACTCCCCGAGCTTCTTGCCCTGGAAGAGTGGGCCGCCGATCCGGTCGAACCCGTCTGACGTGCGGTGCCCGTTGTGCGCACCGTCGGCGACGAAGCCGATGACGGCGTGCGGGTTGCCCGCACGGGCCAGAGCCTCGCGGAAGACCTGTGCGCTCTCCTGGGGCGGCACCTGCGTGTCGTGATCGCCCCACAGAGCCAGCACCGGTGTCCGGTGCAGCCGTTCCAGCACCGGCAGGGGGTCGTAGCCGGCCTCGGGGAACCGACCGGTCGCGGCCATGAACTGGGCGGTGGGACCGGCCACGGTGCGACGGAACGGTCCCCCGACCCCTTGGTGTTGCAGATGTGTGGTGAGGTTCCAGGCCTGGGTACGCAGCGGGTCGTAGCCGGGACCGCCGATGGTGACGACGAAAGCGACGTCGGTCGAGCGCGACGCGGCGAGCGGCGCCACCCAGCCCCCCTCGCTGAATCCCCACAGCCCTACCTGCCCTGGATGCACCCCGCTGCTGGACTGCAACAACCGCACTCCGGCGAGCGCGTCGTCGGCCAGCAGGCCGAAGTCCGTGTGGAGCCGGGAGTAGCCGACGGTCCGCTTGTCGTAGACGAGCGTGGTGATCCCGGCCTGGGCGAACGCCTCGGCCTCCTGCCGGTACTCCTCCCGTGGCCCGGGGCCCGAGCCGCCGACGAGTACGATGCCAGGTCCCGCGTCGAGTGCTCCGCTCTTGCTGAGGACGGTGCCGTGCAGGGCGAGCCCACCGCCGCCCCGGAAGGTGACCTCCTGGCGGACCAGCCCGTCCTCGTCGGCGTGCGCCCTTGGCGCGGTCAGCAGGACGAGCGCGCCGACCAACGTCGCGGATAGGACGGTCAGTACGGCGCGTATCGGTGATGCGGACGTAGCCGAGCGAAACACGGCGTGTCCCCCCTTCGTTGTCGGTCGGGCCGCGCGGTCAGTCGGTCTCGGGAATTCCGAGCAGCCGGACGAGCACGGTCCGTGCCTCGGGCGGGTGCCCTCGTTCCGGGGCCGAGTACCGGTAGAGGAGCGCGATGTACTCCTCGAAGAACGCGCGGAGTTGGCCGGGGTCGACCCGGAGTGTGGCGCGCGAGAAGAGCGCCGCGTCGGCCCAGGGGCCAAGCGTGTCGCGCGCCTCCTCGAACCGCCGGGCGGAGTCGATCAGTTCGGCGAGGTTGAGCCGATGCATCTCGGTCAGTGCCTCGCGCATCTCCGGCGTCTGCCGGCTGTGCGGCGGGAACCGCCGGTCCCCCGGCACTGCCCGCCACCACCGCTCCCGCCCCTTCGCCAGCTCCGGGACCTCCTCGACGAAGCCGTGTTTGGCCAGCTGCCGCAGGTGGTAGCTGACCAGCCCCGTACTCTCGCCCAACTCGCGTGCCAGCGCGGCAGAGTTGGCCGGTCCCCGGCGCAGGCATTGCTCGATCTTCTGCCGCATCGGGTGCGCGAAGGCGCGCAGTGCCTCGACATCGGCGATCTCTTGAGCAGGCGGTTGTTCGGCCATGCCAGAAGACTAGGAGTTGCAAAGGTCATTTGCAAGGAGCCCTTGCAACTCCTGAGTACGGACCGAGCCACCACCTCACCGCAATTGGCCGACCAGGGCGCGTATTCGGTTGTGATCATTTTGGGAAGTTGCCCTCGCGTCGCGACCTAACCCGGTAGACCGTGTTCCGTGACACGAGTTCAACTATCCGATGCCGAGTGGGAGTTCATCGAGCCGTATCTGCCGATCGGCGAGTACGGCCCGTACCCCGAACGGCTGCGCCAGCAGTTCGAGGGCGTGATCTGGAGGTTCAAGACGGGCGCCCAGTGGCGGGAGATGCCCAGGGAGTTCGGTGCCTGGTCGACCGTCCACAACCGCTTCCGGCAGTGGAGGGACGCCAGCGTCTTCGAGGCCCTGCTGGAGGGCGCGATCGCGGAAGCCGCCAAGCGGGGCGAGGTGGACTTGTCCCTGGTCAGCGTGGACTCCACCACCGTCCGGGCCCATCACGACGCTGCCGGGATGCACCTGGACCCCGATGCCTTGGCCGCATTGGAGAAAGCTGCCGAGGAGGCGGAGAAGGCCCGGCAAAAAGGGGAGGCCCGCAGGAACAAGACGGGCAGGACGACCCGGAACGGGAAGAGCGGCGACGCCTCCGGCGCCGCCGCAAGCTCCGCCTGAAGGCCGCCCTGCTCGGACGCTCCAGAGGCGGGCAGACCAGCAAGGTCCATGTCGCCGGCGAGCGAAAGTGCCGCCCGCTCGCGTTTGTCCTGACCGAGGGGCAGGCCGCCGACAGCCCACAGTTCGTCCCCGTGTTGCGGAAAGTCAGGGTCCGCGGGCCCATCGGCCGTCCTCGCACCCGGCCCGACGCCGTCGCCGGGGACAAAGCCTACTCGTCGCGCGGAAACCGCGCTTACCTGCGCAAACGCAGGCATCAAGGCCGTCATCCCGGAGAAGATCGACCAGGCCGCCAACCGCAAGAAGAAGGGCGGCAGGGGTGGTCGGCCAGTCGGCCACGACGCCGAGCTCTACAAGGACCGGAACACCGTCGAGCGCCTGATCAACAAGCTGAAGGCCTGGCGGGGCATCGCGACTCGATATGACAAGACCCCCGAGAGCTACCTCGCCGGCCTCCACCTTCGCGGCGCAATGATCTGGATCAAAGACCTCACCAGACCTACCGCTTGATCACGACCGAATACGCACCCTAGCGCGCACAAACGAACGACCTGCGTCCCTCCGCTGGACACGGGCACGTCCAGCACGGGGTTCAGCGGGTTGGGCCTGAAGACGCGTAGGGCCGCGCTCCGTCCTGCGTGTGGTCGGCGGCGGTTGACCGGAGCCGGGTAATTTCACAGATCAGCGACAAGTGAAACGCCGGAAATTGCTAACCGAATTCCCCATCCTGCCCTTCCGAGTCTCGGATGCCGGTCTTCCCTGTAGTGACTCGGATGGAGTAGCGCAAAGTTGTATGAAGACTACTGAATTCGCCTTCGATTGCAGGAACGTCAATTCTTCGCGTCACTCTGCCGGTCTGTGCGCCCTGCCGCCTGCCCATGGCCGTGAATTACGTTCCGTTCATGCCGGCGTCCCACCAGCATGAACGCTTCTTTTCGGAGGGGATTCGGATGACCCGTTCTCGTCTTGCCGCCAGTGTCGTCGCCGTCGCCATCGCATCCGGCGCTGCCCTCGCCTTCGCTCCCGCGGCGCAGGCAGCGGAAGCCCCCAGGCTTCAGGTGTCGACGTGTGCCGCCGATCTCACGGCTGCCCTCGACAGCAACGCGGCCGCCATCGACGCCGACTCCGTCGGCGACACCGCCGACGCAAGCACCTACAACCTCCGCACCCTCGTCATCCTGGCCGGAGCAGGGCTCACCTGCTTCCGCCAGCCGGCCCAGGTCCACGCGGACATCACCGCCGCGGCGACCGACAGCGTCCGTGCGGCGACGTCCAACGCGGTCGGCGATTCCGTCGCTGCCCTGACCAGCGAGGACGCCGTGGCGGCCGAGTTGACGGAGGCCCTGGAGGTTGTCCGGTATGCCGAGGTGTGAGGTCTCACGGCTCACGGGTGCTCGTTGTCGACCTGCTCGGGCGTGGGGCCTTGGTGGTTGAGCTGGGACCTCGCCTCCCAGCTCGCACGGCACCCGCACACCGAGGTCCGCCGCGCGGCGACGGCCGACGACTGGCCACAGCGATCACCACCGTTCTCCAGCGCCTTCAGCCACACCTGGCCGACGACGAAGAACTGCGCGACGACGTCAACAGGCCGGCTTTCCACACACCGAAAGAGCCGCTGCCACACACGGTCCACTTCCTGAGCACGGTGGGTTGGCTTCAGTGCCAGCCATGCCCGGACCCGGGTACCGTCACCGGCTTTCCCCGGAAACATCCGATGGAGTACGGATACTCTCCGTTGAGGTGGTAGTGGTACATGACGACCT
>NZ_JBIWPN010000072.1:0-26397 GCF_044768305.1 Kitasatospora sp. NPDC101155
CCCACCGCCGCCGACAACGACTGAGCCAGCGAGAGCGCACGATGGCCGACGATTGAACCGTTGAGACCGGCCTCAAATTGGGCCGTTGCCGACACACCCGCGGTTCCCGGTTTGTCAGGAGGCCCACCGTGACCACCGAACCTGTTCCCGGAGCGGACTTGGCCCGCACCCGCGCGCAGCCGTGCCCGGCCTGCGGTCATCCGCGCAGCTGGGTTCTCGCCGACGTCGTCGGCCTGGGCGACCGTCGCACCAGCATGTGGCAGCCCGAACCGTGCCCCGACCCGCACTGCCGCGGAGCAAAGCCGCCAGGCATCCCTCCACTTCCTGAACCGGAAGGGTGACCGCGAATGGGCGAGGCGGGCGCAGGACGTCGTGCTGGCGGACCAGGACGACACGGTGAGCGGCCCCGTCAGCAGCGAGAGCTGATAGCGCACGCTCACGCGAACGGCGCCTGCCGTAGGCGTGGGCCCTGCCGGGCCGCGGGCGCTGGGGCACCATGAGGGGATGAGAATTGATTCCCCGGCCTACTGCGTGGGCGACATCCTGCAAGAGACCGTGGCGCCCGGTCGGCGGATGCGCGTGCTGACCGTGGGCGAGGAGTCGTACTTCGTGCGTCTCCTCGCGGATACGCCCGCTGGAACGGAACCGCGTGAGTGGGCGTCGGCATATGAGGACTGCGAACGGTACACCCGGCTCATCGGCCTCGCCGGGGACTGACCCCCGTCCGGTTCCTCGGTCAGGGCATGGGACGGCATGCATGGGGACGGCGTGAAAGCACGTATTCCAGCCTCGCCCGGCCCGGCCGGGGCGGCGAGCGGCCGGGCCGTCTCGCCGTCGATCTCCACCCGGAAGGTGCCGGCGTCGTCCGCGTGCATCGGCACGCCATCGGCCGTCAGCTCGCCGGTGAAGTGAACGACGACGACCTCGGGCGGCCGTGCCCACCGGGCGTGCCGGGCAGGGTCAGCGCATAGCGCGAGGGCCTGTCCACGACGGCCTCACCGTTTCCGGCAAGTGCGGCGCGAACGGTGAATATCTCGTCGGTACCGGTGATCTCCAGCAGCCGCCTGGCCTGGGACGACAGCCCGGCCAGCACCAGCTCGACGCCCACCGCCCGTTCGAGCGCGCGCTGCAGCCGGACGCGCTGGTCCTGATCCACCTCGTCATCGAGGCGGACGACCTCGGCCCCGCCAGGAGTCCGTGCGATGGTGATCCGCAGCAGCGGGGCGGCGATGCCGGGACTGGACCATGCAATGTGTAAATACCCGGTCGGCAGTCACCAGCCCCTCGGGCGGCCGGGCGCGGCCACCAGTTCAGGGCAGCGGGTGTGCGTGCGGTGGTGTCCCTGGCTCGGGCAGGCCGTCGCTCTCCATGAGGAACACCACGCCGTCCGCTGTGATCTCCGCGAGGATCCCCCGGTCGTCCGCGTATAGGAGGTGGCCGTGCGGACCGATCTCACCGGCCTGCAAGTGCACCGCGATGACTGTCTGCTCGCCGTGCGCGCCTTGGGGCCCGGGAAACGTCAGCACCCAGCGCTTAGGGATCTCGTCCATCTCTCCACGATCCGCCTTGGGTGGAGGACGCGCATTCGTGGGTGTTGCCAAGCTCTGGTGCAGGCGAGACCGACCGTTTCAGAACGGCACCGCCACACAGACATCGAACGGGACACCGCATCCCACGGGACGCCCACTGAGTGTCATCGAGGTTCGGCGCCCTCGGTAGCCTCCGTCTCCAGCAGGCGTTTGGCGGCGAGCAGTTCCTTGCGGGCCTTCTCATCCACCATGGGGTATTGCGGGTCGATTTCCATCAGGGCGCGGATGAGGATCCCCACTGCGCACAAGCGCGCGAACCACTTCCGGTCGCCCGGGACGACGTACCAGGGAGCCCTTGAAGGCGTTGTCGGTGAGGTAGCGCTCCCAGTCGTTGGTCTCCCGGTAGCGGCGCTCCCAGACCCCGGGGCTCTTCGCCTCGGCAGGGAGCTTCTGCTGGTCCAGGTACTCGGGGTGGACCAGCACCACCAGGACCTCCTCGTAGTGGGAGCGGTTGAAGATCCCGATCTCCCCGCGGGCTGGCAGCCGTTGGGAGTAGCGCCAAAGGTAGTCATGCTCGAGCTCCTCGGCCGAAGGAACCTTGAAACTGCTCACCCTGACGCCCTGCGGATTCACTCCGCTCATGACGTGACGAATGGTGCTGTCCTTGCCTCCGGCGTCGATCCGCTGCAGACAGAGCAGGACGCCGTACCTGGCCTCGGCGGCCAGCCGATTCTGGTACTCGGCCAGCAGCGCCACGCCGGTGCGCAGGAGTTCGACACCATCGCGCTTCTTCATACCGGCGCTGTACCGAGGATCGAAGTCCTCGACCACATCGATCTCCGACCCCGGCTTCACCTGCAGCGGCCTGATGAACTCGGCGATCTGCTTGGCTGTCTTGTCCGACATCGTCGACCAGTCCCTCTCCTGTCAGGGAACGCAGCGTCGGCCCGCGCTCGGCCAGGATCGCTTCCCGCCCGGTACCTGTTCACATTCGGCCCGGCCTGCATATCCGTCAAACGGCGGCCATTGCCCCGCCGTGCGATCCACGGGCGATACGGGTGTCAGCAGCGGTTCGCCGGTCGCTGACCCGATCGGACCTGGCGTGCGCGCATCCGCCTGCGGGCTATTCGGAAAGACCCCCTGAAGAGGGCCCTGGCTGGCCGTCGAAGACGAGCAGCCCGTCGTCGCGCAGGCGGGCTCCGCCCGTTGGTCGGCGTTCCGTCAGGCGTCCGTTGTGCGCCAGATGCTGTACCCGGGCACATCGGGCCAGTACGGCGAAGTCGGCGATGATCCGTCGATGGCAGCACCACCAGAGCGTTTCGCCGCACATGACGGCGGTGCGGGTGACAGAGGCCTTCGTCAGTAGCTCGTCCATGGCGGCGATGAAGTCGGGATGGCGGCTGTAGCCCGCGTATCCGCGGAACGAGGTGTTCTCCCAGAAGGTGTCCGGGGACTCCGGGGCCGCCTTGCGGAAGCCGCCCAATCGCGGCTCCCACCGGTAGTCGATGCCGTGCTGGGGCAGCCACGAGGCGAGCGCCCCGCGTCCCGCGTCCGGGTTGCGGCGGCTGCCGGGAGCGGTCCGTACGCCTACCACGACCTGCACACCCGCGTGGTGAAGGAGCGAGGCCAGTTGGTCACGCGTCGCGAGGCCGTGCCCGAAGGCCAGCAGGGTGACGGGATCAGGTGGCTGTGCCATCGTGTTCGCCTCCCTGACTCAGGAGGCGGCGCGCAGGCGCTTGCGCCCACCCTTCTGGACGGCTTCCTGGAGCTGGTCGCGGTTCATCGTCGAGCGGTGCGGGATGTCCAGCTCGGTCGCCCGCTGGTAGAGCTCGGCCTTCGTGAGCTGGTCGAGGTCCCCCTTGTTCGCAGTGACCCGCTTCTTGGCGGGGGGGGTGTGGCGGGCTTGGTGGAGGTGGTTTTGGTCCCGGCGGCGGCCTTGGGTGTGCGGCCGGGCTTGCGTACCCGCTTCCGTTCACCGGCCGTAGCCGGTTCCGTCTTCAGGCGGCACAGACCCTTCTGGAGGATGACATACTGTACGCCGCGACTACACAGACCGTGTATCGGAGAGCGGCCGAGTTCCAGCCGCGCCGAATCGCTGGCTTCTTCCTGGAGGCGGTGTCGTGATGCCCGAAACCACAGCAACCCCTGTGCCGTTGCTGCTCGTCGACGGATTCAACCTTCTGTGGGCCGGCACCTTCGGATTCCCCGCCCCGATCTTCTCCCGGGACAAGAGCCGCGAGTTGACCGGCCTGTTCGCGTTCTTCGCCCTGCTGCGAGCCGCGATCCGTGATGACCTCGACGTCGCACAGCCCGAGGTCCTGGTCGTCTTCGACGGTGAGCACGGCTCGGCCGACCGCGTGGCCACCGACCAGGAGTACAAGACGAACCGGGAGGCGACACCGGAGGCGCTCAAGCCGCTGCAGTTCCTCGCCCCGGTCAAGGACGGCCTGGACGCGCACGGGATCCGGTGGGTCGAGGTCGACGACGCCGAAGCCGACGGCGTCATCGCCACCCTCGCCACCCAGGCCGCCGCTTCCCGGCCGGTCCTGATCATGTCGCGGGACATGGACTTCTACCAGCTCCTCGACGAGCATGTGCGGATCCTCAGCCGCTCCCGGGAGTCGTCCCAGCGGATCATCACCGACGCCGAGGTCGTCGCCCGGTACGGCGTCACCCCCGCCCAGTGGCCGGCCTTCCGCGCCCTGACCGGCGACAAGTCCGACAACATCCCCAGCGTCAAAGGCATCGGCCCGAAGGTCGCCGCCACCCTGCTGCGCGACGGCATGCGGCTGCGCGACCTGCCCGGCTCCGGGCGGCTGACCGGCGCCAAGGGCACCGCGATCACCACCGCCTGGGCCGACGTGCTCCGCTGGGAGGAGGTGATCACGGTGCGCCGCGACCTGGACGTGCCCATCGCCCTCAGCGGCCAGGCGAGCCCCCAACTGCCCAAGCCCGCCGACGTCGTCGAGAAGCTGGGACTGTGGTGACCGGTGCCGTGCCGGGCTCGGTACTCGCCGCCTTCGCGCACCCCGACGACGCAGAACTGTGGGCCGGCGCCACCCTCGCGCTCCACGCCCGATCTGCCGCCGTCACCATCGCCGTCCCGCACCGCGACAAAATCCGCGACGCCGAGGCCCGCAAGGGCGCCGCGCCCCTCGGCGCCGACCTGCACCAGGTCCCCCGGCTCGACCACGCCACCGTGCAGCAACTGCTGCTGGAGACGCAGCCGGAGATCGTCATCACCCACCCGCTCAACGACGTCCACCCCGAACACCGAGCCGTCGCCACCACCGTGCTCGCAGCCGTCCCCGAGCCCCGGATCGCCACCGGCCGCCCAAGCCGCTTCTACACCTGCGACACCTACAACTTCCTCGCCCTCAACGGCCCCGTACGCGCCGACGCGATCGTGGACGCCACCGCGACCTTCGACACCAAGACAGTCAATGACATGCCCCCGACCGGCTTGTTTTGCCTGCGAGCACCCGGTTGGACTCCGGCGAGACTCATTGCCTCGCGCGGTTCGCGATCTGTCCCACTGACTGATGTATCTCCGCAGCGAAGCTGCTCGGGAGATCCTTCCAGCGCCCGGTCGGAAAGACCGCCCCCCGTGCGGCCGGGGCGGTGTAGGCCCCGTTGAACTGGGCAGGCGCGGTGGGTGATGAAGGAGGTTGTGGATCATGTTGCTCCTAGTTCTGGTCCTGCTGCTGGCTCTCGTGCTCGGGGGTGCGGGATTCGCGGTCCATCTGCTGTGGTGGGTCGCCCTCGCCGTGTTGGTGCTGGGTGTCCTGGGCTTTGCTCTCCACGGGTTCGGCGGCCGTGGGTACCGCTGATGACAAGCGGCTTAGTTGACTTGGATGCGTTCACGCCGGGACCTGCAAGCCGTTCGGCTGCGCGAGGATGCGAAAGGCGGTGCTCATTGGGCGCGAAACACAAGGCGGAACGCCACCGAAGCGCTGAAAGGGAAGGCAAAGGAGACCGCCGGCAAGGCCGTCGGTGACCGACGGATGACCGCCGAAGGGAAGACCCAGCGGACCTAGGCCGACACCAAGCAGGCGATGGAGAAGATCAAGGATGCCGCAAGGCACTGACACCGAGCAGCGCGGCCCGGCTCATCCGAGCGCCCGTCAGGGATGCTCGGGCCGGACCGCGCCAGCTTCCACCGGACCGCCGAGGCGGTGGTCCCCATATCCCGGAGGTGTCCCATGAGTATGGTGACGCAGTCGATCGACGTCGAGGTGCCGCTGCACACGGCGTACAACCAGTGGACCCAGTTCGAGGAGTTCCCGCAGTTCATGGAAGGCGTCGAGGAGGTCCGTCAGATCGACGACCGACACAACCACTGGAAGACGAGCATCGCCGGTGTGGAGCGCGAGTTCGACACCGAGATCGTCGACCAGTTGCCCGACGAGCGAGTGGCGTGGCGCACCGTTTCCGGTGAGGTCACGCAGATGGGCGTGGTGACGTTCCAGCGCCTGGACGCGGATCACACGCGGGTCAAGGTGGCCATGGACTTCGAACCGGAGGGGATGGCGGAAAGGAGTGCGGACGCGCTCGGTGTGCTCGATCGGCGGGTGAAGGGCGACCTGAAGCGCTTCAAGGGATTCATCGAGGAGCGCGGCCTCGAGAGCGGCGGGTGGCGCGGCCGGATCTCTCCGGGATGAGTGGTGGATCACGGGCGGACGCCCGAAAGTCCTTCCCCTGGGGACGATGACAGCCACACACCGCGGGGGCGAAGGCCGCGCGATCGGCGTGGATCCCCTCTCCTGCGGGGCCATCGGCTGAGGAAGGTGTCCCGGAGGGCTTGGCAGCCCGGCCGGGACATCTCGTTGCTGCACCGGTCGCTGGCGGTCGCCGCGCTGTTCCTCCTGGCCCTGGTGCCGTTGCGCATGTCATGGTGATCGCCTCGTCCTCCCGCGGCAACGGCATCACAGACTGGATCACCGATGGCCTTGGACTGTCGCCGCACGGCAGCCGGACGGTCAGTACGCTGTCCAGCTCTCACGGGCAGATCCTCAGCATCACCGCCGCCTTCGGCCTTGCCTCCGTCGCCGCGTTCGGGATCTCCCTCACCGGCGCGATCCAGGCCGTCTACGAGCTGATCTGGCGGCTTCACGCTGGTGGGTGGCACCAGACGTGGCGGCAGGCGGCGGCGCTGGGCGGCGCGACCGCGTATCTCGTCATCGCCGCCTGGAGCGACGTGCCGTGGCGTCACACGGCCGCCCAGCCCGTCCTGAGGATCCTCGCGACGCTGATCGGAGGCCTGCTGCTGTTCTGGTGGCTTCCGCACCTCCTGCCCGGCGGGCGGGTACCGTGGCGCGGCCTGCTGCCGGGCACGGCCTTCACCACGGCCACGCTGGTCGGCCTGCGGTGCTTCTCCCGGCTGGTCTTCGCGCCGCTGCCGGGGCCCCTAGGCAACCCCGCCCCCTCCGAGCTACCGGTGTCAATCAATTGGCCCAGTTGTCCTGGGGCGCATAAGCCCCACCCGGGTGGGCATCCGCGAACAAAAGCCCGACGAAGGGAAGCGGCCATGTGGGCCTCAGCCAACTGCGCCGGGTACGGGCGATAGCTTCCGGTGACCAGGGCAGCCACGCCGTGGCAGCCGACCGGCCCGGGACGGGACGTGCGGATACCACCACGCGCGACCTCAGACACGGGCTGCTGCCCGCGTTGATCGCCGCTGTCCTCCGCAACCCGCCGGCGTCAGCGCCGGAACCGCCGTGCTCGCCGCCCTGTACGGAGAGGAGCCCCTCCGCTGCCTTCTCGCCCGCCGACGCGGGCGTGACGGCGAATTGTTTTCCCACGGACGAACAGACGCACGACATCATGTGCGCACCGAAATCCGCCAGACCTCACGAGAGGACGAGGCCATGAACACTCGAAAGAAGAACGACACTCCACAGCCTGACGAAAAGACACGAGAGCGGTCCGCAGAGGAACGCCACATCGTCGCCCCCACACCGAAGGACGTCCGGGCCAACGCCGAGGACGACGAGACCCCCGAGCCGCCGCCAGCCGACACCCAGGCGCCGTGACCGCCAGCCGGCCGGCAGCCTCCCGGTGGCGTTTGAGGATTTCCCGACTTCACCATCGGCTGGGACCGGCTTACCGTCACCTGCAGGCGGTGGCACGAGCGGCCGCTGGATCGACCCCGCCACTCCGTGCGAGCCCGCAAAGCACGGGACGCACGTTGCGGGCTTTCGTCCCGGGCACCTGCGACCGGGCTCAACTGCTGAGCAGCCGGTTGAAGAAGGAGCGATACTGCTGGAGTGCCAGCCGCAGGTCTTCGGTTTGCACCTCGCCCCCACGGTTCCACTGCTGCTCCAGGCCTCGCTTGTGGTCCGAGAAGGAGGCAGCCAGGCGCTGCATCAAATCGGCGACCAGTGCATCCGCCGAGCGCACCGCCTCCTGGGGATCGTCGACGAACTGGCTCTGGATCTCCTGCCAGCGGGACCTGAACTCATGCTCGTCCTCCGAGGCGAACAGCGGCTCCTCACCAGCGCCCTGGGTGCGCTCGCTCGGCTGTTCCGCAGTCTCCCGCTCCCCCGGGGTTCCGCCCGCGTCCGCGGTTTCCCGGCCCTCAGCCTCCCCGTACTCCGCCGGCCCGGCTTCCTCCTCCCTTGTCCCGGAGCCCTCATCGGCGAGTCCACCGGTGGCCTCGCCCGGGTACACCGGCCTGTCCTCCGCCGTTTCCGTCTCCTGCCGGTCCTGACCCACGGGTTCCTGCCCCGTCTCGGAGGAGCGGGCCAGATCCTCGGTAGTCAGGCGCTCTTCGTCATTCCGGATGCTGCCGTGGTGCTTCATCTGCTTGATTCGCTTTCATCGTATTGGTGGGCACTACCGCTCTACGCATTCCCGACGCCGTCTCACCTCCGGCCGCTGGCGGACCCGCGATGACCGTCACCGAGCAAGTCGTCGAAGAGCTCGCGATAGTGCACCATCGCGCCGCGGAGCTCCTCAGTGGTCGCGTCGTGATCACGGATGTGCTCGTTCACCGCGTGAGCCGCCCGGAAGTGCTCCAAAGTGCGTCCATGCTCCACGGACAGGTCCCGGACCTTCTGCTCGTAGCCCTCCGTCGGGTATCCGCGCTCATGCATGAGCACGGTCACGAGCCTGTCGGCCTGCTGCACCGCTTCGCCTGGCCGGTCCACGAACTGCCGCTGGACCTGCGTCCAGTCCTTGACATACCGGTCCCGCATCGCGTCCG
Source organism: Kitasatospora sp. NPDC101155 (assembly GCF_044768305.1). Classification (NCBI taxonomy): domain Bacteria; kingdom Bacillati; phylum Actinomycetota; class Actinomycetes; order Kitasatosporales; family Streptomycetaceae; genus Kitasatospora; species Kitasatospora sp. NPDC101155. The sequence goes on from NZ_JBIWPN010000072.1 coordinate 8,734, forward strand.
GAAGCGGCTTGATATCGAGTTGGTCGTGGCGCTGCTCGCGGGAATGCAGCTCCCGCTCTGCGGCGAACCTGCTCTTTGAGCGCTGGACGGTCCGATCGTATTCGGGTCCGAAGCGTTCCTGGAGCCGGCGGCGCTGGATGAGATACCACGTTGCAACGGCCAACAGAATGAGAACAACCGCAATGGGAACGATGATCGCAATAAGCATTCCTGTGGACATCGGATCCTCCCTGAGGCTCTGATGGCCACAGCGGGTGCCCGGAATCGGCAACTCAAAACTCGGTCGCGGTATCAAGACTGGCTGCCCTGCCGTTCCGTCGAAGCCGCAGCGGTGACATCAGGGCGCGTATTTGGTTGCGCCAGACAGCTTTTCCCCACAAGGAAGGGAGCCCGCTCATGTCCCGAAACGTCTCCCGTTTCGAGAACATCGCCCTCAGGTGCCGATCCTGCGGATCACGAGCACGACGCTGCCCGGCGCGCCGCGAAGGTGGCCCACCTCGACAGCAAGGTCGACCAGGACCAGCGCCGCCGGTTGGAACGCGCGCTCGAGCGCGCGGTGGCCCGCCGTCCGCCGCGCCTGGTGATCGACTTGGCTGGTCCGGCTTCTGCGACTCCACGTGCCTGAACGCCGGAGTGCGGTGCGGAGCGGGTGCCGACCGCCCTTTCGCCCCAGGTCAGACGACTGTTGGAGATCACCGGCACCAACGAGGTGTTCACTGTCTACGGCAGCGTGCGCGCTGCCCCGGACGGCACTGTCGGTCGGCGAAGCGGATGGGGCACCTCACGGCGGGCCCGCGTGGCCACGCCCAGACTGCATGACGTCCTCGGGGTGGCCGCTACGGCCGGGGCGGCGACGGGCGGGTCCACGCCGCGGTCGGCGACCAGGTGGGCGGTGCCGTCGGCGAGCCGGTAGGACAGACCGACCACCGCGGCGGCGGCCAGAACGCGGGAGCGCTCCAGCAGCAAGGTCGACGGTGTGCCGTACGCGGGTGTCGATGAAGTCAGCGACCGCGCTGTGACCGGCGGTGCGGACCACGAGCAGGTCGCCCAGCCCGCGGTCGAAGATGATCTCCGCAGCCAGGCGGGAGCTGGCAAGGGTACGGGCCTCGTGGCGGGGCAGAACCAGCGCGGCCCTGCCGCCGACGAACGTGGCCCAGGCGGACCCGCCCGGCGCATAGTGCGGCACGTCGGCGGTCATCGCGTACCCCGGGTACCGCAGACGAGCGGGATCGCTCCCGAGGCCCGGCGAGGTGGTCCGGCGCACGTCACCAGGGGAGCGTCCCGATCCTGGCGCGGCGGTGGCGAGGGTGCCCGCTCGGGCGTGGCGCTGCCCGGGGCCGGTCGGCAAGCACAAGGTGTGGGATCAAACGCTTCCGCAGCTGCCGACCGTTCACCCGGTCGGGCGATCCCACTCGGGCCTCGGCCGCGCGCGTGCTTAGGCTCAAGGAACGACAGCCGACTTTCCCACCGCCCGGAGGCGGTGGCCGGGCCCGCCCGCCGGGCCGCAGGGGGGAGCTGGTCATGTACGAGATGCACGCCGAGCCCGTGTTCGACGACCGGGCGCCCGTCCTGCGCTGGCACGCGGTCCGCACCGGTGGCGCGCTGGTCGCGGTCTGCGGGTACCACCCGCTGCCCCTCGATCCGGCCCTGCTGGGCAGTCGCGAAGCCGTCCCGGAGCACTACTGCGCCCCTTGCCTGGAAATCGTCGCTCACGCGATGGTGTGTGCGGGTGCCGCGTAGCGGCTGCGTCGACGACCCGGCCGTCGTCCGGCGCCCGCCTCGCAAGCCCCGGCGGATCCTGGCACCGCCTGCGGGCCGTAGCGCACGGGAGGAGATTCAGTCGTCGAGGGGAGCGAACCCCAGGACCCAGCCGATCGCCCGAGCGGCACCACGGGCAAAGGCGCGTTCGGCCAGAGGCCGGCCGGTGTCGCGGGCCGCCTCAATGGCCGCCCGTTCCTCCACCGCCAGGTCCGACTCCCGAAGCGACGGCAGCCGGGTGCGGCTGACCGGCGCGGGACGGTTGGGCTGAAGGACCCAGTGATAGGCCGCCTGGGGCGCCGGCGTGGCGAAGGCACTGCTCGGCAAGGATGCGCTGCCCGACACCTTGCCGTACGTGACCGGCTCGATCGGCCTGCCGGAGAGGCGAAGCGCCTTGAGCGATTCGCGCAGGGCGGTGTCCATCACGCTCATCGCACGGTCTCCTCGGCGTCGGCGCGGTCCTGGTCGCGGTGGAGTTCGTCCGTGGTCTGCATGGGGATCGTGGCGGCGAACAGGCCCTGGGGCCCGTGCAGGAAGGCCGCCGCTCCGGCGTCGCCGGTCTCCGGCTCGGGGTCGGTCTCGGTGCCGGCGATCAGGATGCCCTTGATGGTGCGGTAGGACGGGTCGCCGACCTCGGATGCCTGGGTGCGGCACCAGATCGGCGTCTTCATCTGGAAGGCGATCTTCTCCGGCGGCTAGTCGCCTCTGTCGGTGCGCTTGCCCTGTTCGAGGGCGGCGTGGGTCTTGACCAGCTCGCCCTCGTGGAAAACCTGGACCATCGTGGCGGTGGAGCGGACGTCGACACACGTCGCCCAGGCCCTGGGCCACCTCGCGATCCGCCAGGGTGCGGACGTCCGCTTCACCAAGACCAGCCGTGTCCTGGCCGAGCTGGCCGGCGGCCACGCCGACCGCACCTGGGACAAGCGGATGCGCGAGCTGGTCCGCCCCGACGCCCTCATCCTCGACGACTTCGCGATGTGCCGGCTCACCGCAGCCCAAGCCGACGACCTCTGCGAGCTGGTCAGCGAGCGGCAGGGCCGGTCCCTGATCATCACCAGCAACCGGGCTCCCAGCGACTGGTATCCGCTCTTCCCAAACCCGTCGTCGCCGAATCGCTCCTGGACCGGCTGATCAACACCAGCCACCAGGTCATCATGAACGGCCCCAGCTACCGGCCCAACAAGCGGCCCAAGAACCCGACCGACAGGACCGACGGGCCCCGATGAAGTAGCGGCAAATCCGGTGGACAGCGTCGCGATACTGCCGTCATGGCCATCACACAGCAACTTGCCCGAGTCTCGGCGGAGTACCTCGCCGCCTGCCGTCGGTCAGCCGAAGAATCGCCCGACGGAGATCATCACTGGGATCCGCCGTCCGTGGACTGTCTGGATCTGGACTGGGCACCGGCCATGCTGGAGCGCGCCTGCGAACTGACGCGACTCGACGCTGTCCACCTGGAGGCGCTCAAGCGCGCGACCGATGGCGACAGCGGCATCGATCTGGACTTCCTCAACGCGAACCCACATGCGATCGCATTCTTCAGCAACTCCACTCCGACGGCCCTCTGTCCAGACGCAGTTGCCCGAGTGTCGGCACTGCTCGGAGAGATCGACATGCAGGCGATCCTCCAGTCGGTCCTGGACAGCGGCGCGGGATCCAAGCTCGGCTACGGGTTCATCGGCGATCCAACGGAGTACCTGCTGGGCCACTTCGGTGCGCTACGTGAGTTCTACGCGGAGGCGGCCCGGAGAGGCCTTCTCGTCGTGCTGTGGTGGGACTGACCCAGTAGGCCTCCTCGATCAGCCGACAGCAGGGACCGAAGTGGCTGGCTCAAGCCCGCGGGCAGGGCATGGGGAATTGCGTGACCACAGCCATGGGGAATTACGGCTCTTCGACACTTTCCGTGACGGGTGGTCATCAGGCGAGGAGGATGCGACGCCTGAGGAGGTCGAATCCGGCTCGACCGTAGTGCTGGCGCTTGATCATCTTGATCCGGTTCACGTGTCCCTCGACCGCGCCGGAGCTCCAGGTCATGGTGAGACCGGCGGTGACGGCGGCGAGGTCCTGGCGCAAGCCCTTCGCGAAGGAGTGGAGTTCGGTGATCTCGCTCTGCTCGGCCTCGGCGAGCCAGTCCTGGAGGCGGTGGCCGTCGCGGCGTCTCAGGAGTGAGGCGAAGCCTCGGGCGAGCCAGCAGGTCGCGGCGATGTGAGTGCAGCGCGTGCAGAGGTCTTTGAGGTGCTGGCCGGCTGGCTCGCTCTGGTTCTCCGGGCGGCCGATGATCCAGCGCACCACGTCGGGGACGGCAGGTGCTGGAGCGGGCGGTGGTTGCCGGAGGACGGAGGTGCCAAGGGTGTTGAGGAAGCGGCGGACCGTCCTGCGGGAGCCGGTGTAGCCGCGTTTCGCGAGTTCGTTGCGCAGTGTCTCGGCGTTGTCGCATCCCTCCTCCCACCGCTGGACCAGATGTGCTTTGTGGGGGTCGAGGTCTGTACGGGTGCGCAGGCGGGGCCGGATCAGTTCCTCGGCGGAGGTCGCGCGCGCGTATCGGCGAACGGTTGTGAGGTCGTAACCCGTGTACCGGCAGATCGCCTGGACGTGGTGGCGGTCCTGCAGCCAGGCGGCGAAGGTGTCCGCGGTGTGGTCGGGCAGGACGTCCAACGGGCGGTGGGTCTCCATATCGATCAAGATCGTGCCGAACCTCCGACCGCGCCGGAAGGCGAACTCGTCCACCCCCAGCACCGCTACGTCGCCGACCGGCGGGAGGTCGAGCCGGCGGATCAGCCGCAGCAGTGTTGAGCCGCTGACCGGGTGCGCCAGATGTTCCACGAGGCGCTGTCCCGCCTGCCCGCCGAGCGCCAGCGCAACCTTCTCCAGGACGCGTTACAGGCTCATGGTGCGGCGGCCGTGCCGAAAGGTGAGCTGGTCGACCTGCTCGGCGAACGTCCGTTTCGGGCACTCTGCGGTGTCGCAGAAGAAGCGCCGCACCGTGAGGTCGATGGCCGTCGTCTGGCCGCCGACGGCCGTGTCGGCAAGTCGGCGCCGATAGCGACTGTGGCCCCGGGACGAGGCAGTGCCGCATCCGGGGCACCACGCCGTCGGGGCGACGCATCGCGCAACGATCCGAACTGACCTGCCGACACGGACGATCCGGTCGACCAGGACCTGATCCAGGTGCGGAAATAGGACTTTCAGCAGCTCAGGAGCTTGATCCCCCACGATCGAGGGCTACCCAGAGCCCGTCGTTTCAAGTTCCGTGAAAGTCATCAGGTTCAGTATCTGTTCGCGCATTCGGAGAACCTGGGCCCCGGCGAGGCGTTCGCGTCGATCGCGCCGCCGGAGCTGGACGAGGGCTGAGCCGGTAGCGGACCGGGATCCGCCGGAGGGCTGGTCAGCTCTCGGCGAGCCAGCGCGTGACGACGCCGCCGAACCAGGCTGCGTCGTCCAGCCAGGGGTAGTGCCCAGCCCCGGGCTGCACGACGAGCTGCACCCAGCCGTCCGTGAACAGCTCGCTGAGCTGTGTCGCGAGCACCGGGCTGGGACTGAAGTCGAGCTCCCCGGCCAGGATCAGGACCGGGATCTCGAGCCCCGCGATCGCGGCCTTCGTCGCCTCGGGGTCGAACGCGCCCTCGGCGTAGTGCGCCGCGCGGGCGTCACGGTTGAGCTGCGTGGCGCACGTGGCATGGTGCTCCTGCGCGATCTCGTCCCACCGGCCGTACCAGAACGGGCCCGCCAGGGCGGCGTCCTCGTCGGACCCCTCACCGGTCCAATCCCTGCGGAACGCGTCAATCGCCTCGTCGTACCAGGGCTCGTCCTTCCGCAGCGAGGTCGCCGCCTCGCGGCTGCCCTCGTCGATCCTGATCCCGACGGCCCGCATCCCCGGCGTGATCAGCGCGAGGCGCGCGACGCGCTCGGGGTGGCGCTGCGTGTAGAGGACACCGAGGTTCGCCCCGGCCGAGTGGGTGAGCAGGTCGACCTTCTCCAGCCCGAGGTGCGCGCGCAGGGCCTCGACGTCCGCGACGACACGGTCGCAGCGGTAGCTCTCGACCTCGGCGGGCTCGGGGGAATCGCCGGTGCCGCGGTGGTCGAGCAGGACCAGCTGCCGGTGGGCGGACAGCCCGCCGTAGTCGCCGAGGTACTCCGAGGCGCGCATCGCGCCGCCGGGCAGGCAGATCAGCGGCTCGCCCTCGCCGATGAGGTGGTAGGCCAGTTCGGTACCGTCGTAGGAGGAGAAAGTTGGCATGCTTCGAGCATTCCACCCGGTTGTTGATCTTCGCAAGGCGCTCCCGTCCATGCTGATCACGGTTGCGCCCGGCAGATGATCTCCGCACCGGGGTGCTCACGGAGCCAGGCGGCGAAGGTCTCCGAGGTGCGGTCCGGGAGCACGTCCACGACGCGGCCGGTCTCGACGTCGACGAGGACGGTCCCGTAGGTGCGGCCCTTGCGGAAGGCGAACTCGTCGACTCCGAGCACCCGCGGCGCCCGCTCCGGTACCTCGGGCGCTTCCAGCAGCCCGAGCAGGCGGGTCCGGCCTGCGGTGATGCTGAGCTTGTGGCACAGTCGCTCGCCGGCTCGGCCTCCCAGCTCGGTGGCGACGGCCCGCAACCACTTCTTCAACCCTACGCTGGAACGTACGTGGCGCTCGCTCAGCCCGGGGACCTGCTCGACGAACGTCGTCCGCCGGCACCTGGCGCGGTCGCAGAAGGAGCGGCGAACACGCAGAAGTGTTGCCAACTTCCTCCCAGCAAACGGCCGTTGGGCCAGCGATCGCCAGTAGGAGGAGTGCCTCATTCGCCCTGCGCTTTTGTAGCCCGGGCAACGGGTCTGCGGGCCGCATGCGGCCACCTCCACCAGCACGACCTCTGAGCCAGCGGTCAGCCGTTCCAGTTCAACATCGACTCCGGGGAACAGCACATCTTCGATCGAGCGGAGAACCACGCGAAGGTCATCCCGCAGCGAAACGATCCTGCATGTATGCCGCTGACCTGGGATTTCACGGAAAGTCTCGAGGAGCCGGAATTACCTGACCGTCGACACAGCCCCAGCAGACGCACTTCGCCTTCGCCGACGACGACCACGACTTCGGCCAAGCGGCCGGGCCCGGCTGCTGTTCGAGATGCTCGGCGGCCACGACGACTCCCCGGTCACCGCCGGGTGGCGCTCCCCCGAGGTCCGCGACGCCCTCGACCTGTGCCTGGCCTGCAAGGGCTGCAAGGGCTGCAAGTCCGACTGCCCGGTCGGCGTCGACATGGCCGCCTACAAGGCCGAATTCCTCGCCCACCACTACGAGGGCCGGCTGCGACCGGCCGCCCACTACGCGATGGGCTGGCTTCCCCTGTGGGCACGACCGGCGCGCACGGCGCCGGGCCTGGCGAATGCCGCCCTACAGGCCCCCGGCCTGGGGCGTGTCGGGAAGATGCTCGCCGGCGTCGACCCTCGCCGCACCGCACCGCTGTTCGCCGACCGGTCGTTCCAGCAGGACCGGCGCCGCTCGGGCAGGCCGCAACCCGATCCGCGCGATCCACGCACCGTACTGCTGTGGCCGGACAGCTTCACCAACAACTTCCACCCGCACATCGCCGACGCCGCCGTCCGGGTGCTGGAGGACGCCGGCTTCCAGGTCGCCGTGCCGGACGGGCCGGTGTGCTGCGGCCTGACCTGGATCTCCACCGGCCAGCTCGCCACCGCCCGCCGTGTCCTGAAACGCACCACCCGGGTCCTGCGACCGTGGCTGGAAGCCGGCACGCCGATCATCGGCCTCGAACCCTCGTGCACCGTGGTCTTCCGCGACGACGCCCCCGACCTGCTCGCCGGCGACCAGGACATCCGGCGCCCGGCCGCGCAGACCCGCACCTTCGCCGAACACCTCGTCCACCATGCCCCGGACGGCTGGCATCCCCCGCAAGCCGGCCGGGCGGCAACCGTCCAAACGCACTGCCACCAGCACGCCGTCCTCGGCACCGATGCGGACCGCGAACTGATGCGCCGCGCCGGCATCGCCGCGAACGTCCTCGACGAGGGCTGCTGCGGCCTGGCCGGGAACTTCGGCTTCGAACAAGGACACTACGACCACTCCCAGGCCATCGCCGAACAGGGCGTCCTTCCCGCAGTGCGCGACACCGCCCCCGACGCCCTCGTCCTGGCCGACGGCTTCAGCTGCCGCACCCAGATCGACCAGGCCCGCACCGGACGGCAGGCCCTGCATCTCGCCGAAGCCCTCGCCCTGGCCCTGGACGGAGAGCCGCCCGGCGACCACCCCGAACAATCCGTCCCCCGCCCGCAGCCTCATCCCACAGCAGCCCGCCTGCTGAGCGCAGCCGTCGCCGGCGCCACGGTCGGCCTGGCCGCGGGTGGAGTGCTCGCGGCCCGCCACCGCCGCCACACCCGGAGGGCGACACGATGAATTCCCTGCACAAGCGGCTGCACCGCGAGGCCCGTGCCTACAGCGGCGATGACGACCGCCCCCTCGCCTCCTACGCAGGTCTGATGGGCCTCTACGCCACCGCCACCGCCACCGTTGCCGCTGCCGCCCGGGCCACCGGCCGTGCACTGCCCGATCCGACCCCGTGGGACGTCACGCTCACCGCGCTGGCCACGCACCAGCTGTCCCGCCTGATCGCCAAGGATCCGGTCACCAGCCCGCTGCGCGCACCGTTCACCCGTTTCGAAGGCACCACCGGACCGGCCGAACTGGCGGAGGACGTGCGCGGCACCGGCGCCCGCAAAGCGGTCGGCGAGCTGGTGACCTGCCCGTTCTGCACCGGCCTGTGGGTCGCCACCGCCTGCACCGCCGGGTCGATCTTCGCGCCGCACGCCACCAGACTCCTCACCGCCACACTCGCCGCCCTGGCAGCAGCCGACTTCCTACACTTCGCCCACACGGCGGCCCAACACGCAGCCGACGACGCGTCATGACCACCGATGCCGCCGCGACCGCCGAGGACCTGCGCGCGCAGGTCCTCGAATTCCCCACCGACGCCCCGGAGGCCGAGGGCACCTTCGCCTGGGAATCGACCACCATGGTCCTGGTCCACGCCCGCAGTGGGGACACCGCCGGCCTGGGCCGGACCTACGGCGCGCCCGCCACCGCCCAGGTGATCACCGGTCAGCTGCGCGACCTTGTCGTCGGCCGTCCGGCCTTCGACATCCCGGCCGCCAACGAGGCGATGAGCCGCGCCGTACGCAACACCGGCCGCCCCGGCCTGGTCGCCGGCGCCATCTCCGCCGTCGACATCGCCCTGTGGGACCTCAAGGCTCGCCTCCTCGACATGCGCTGGTTCGAGGAGCCCGTCTCCTCCGACGACCTGGCCGGTCTCGCCCTCGTCCGCGACGCGGTCACCGCCGACGTCGCGGCCGACGAGTACGGCTACGACCTGCCCTACTTCGCCCGCATGGCCCCGGTCGTGGACTGCCTGCAGGCCGACGCCACCCGCTGCGGCGGCATCACCGTGTGGCTGCGCGCAGCCGCCCTCGCCCAGGCCCACGGCCTGGACCTGTCGGGGCACTGCGCTCCGCACGTCCACGCCCACGCTGCGGCCTCGATCCCCAATCTGCGGCACCTGAAGTGGTTCCACGACCACGTCCGCATCGAGTACCTGCTGTTCGACGGCGCCCTCAGCCCCGACGGAGGCATCCTGTGCCCGGGACAGGAGGGCCGGCCCGGCCTCGGGCTGAGCCTGTGCAGCGAGGTTGCCGAACGGTTCGGTGCCCCGGGCTGACGCGGACCGGCGTGTCCCGGAGCGGGCTCGCTCAGTACGGCATCGGACGGCCCGAGGGGGTCCGCAGGTCGAGCGGAGGCCGCGGGCGCTGCGGGGCGGGACGCTTGACCACACTGATCCCAGTCATCTCCGTCACCTCCTTGACCATCCGGCGTGTGCCCACCAGGACCACTTCCATGCCTGCCACCGACCGTCCGTCGCCGACAAGGGAGATGAGCCGTTGACCGCCCCCACAGCAGGCCGCCCGCTCCCCATGTCCTGCGCGACTACGCACTGCTCGCCGACGGCCGGCGCGGAGCCCTGGTGGGGCCGCGGGGCGACATCGCGTGGATGTGCGTACCCGGCTGGGACAGCGACGCCGTCTTCGCCGCCCTGATCGGCGGTGACGGCTGGTACACCGTCACCCCCACTCAGTCGTACGTGTGGGGCGGCTACTACGAACCGGGCAGCCTGATCTGGCGCAGCCGGTGGACCACCACCGGCGGCATCGTCGAGTGCCGCGAGACCCTCGCGTACCCCGGGGACGCGCACCGGGCGGTGGTGCTGCGCAGGATCATGGCCGTCGACGGCGACGCCGACCTCGACGTGCAGCTGAACCCCGCCGCGGGCTTCGGCGCGCACCCGCTGCGGAAGATCAGGCGCGACGGGGCCGGTGACTGGACGGCGCGGGCGGGCGATCTGCACGTGCGCCTGCGGGGTTGCCCTGCGGCCCGGGCCGACGGCTCGCTGCTGCGCAGCGGTGTGCGTTTGGAGGCCGGCCGGTCTCGCGACCTGGTACTGGAGGTCTCCGACCGGCCGCTGCCGAGCCCCGAGCCGGCCGGAGTGCTGTGGCGATCCACCGAGGCCGAGTGGGCCAGGGCGGGAACTGGAGGAGCGGCGCCGTGCCGCCACTTCGGTGAGCGCGGCTGACGTCGACCCGCCCGCGCCGCCGCGGCGAATGGCCTGCTGCCAGGCGTGCAGTGACTGTTGGTGCCACCGGGACCGTGATCATCGTCCGACTTGCCCGCAGTGGGGGCTCGGCGCCTGCGCCTGACGCCTCAGGGCAGCGCTGCCCGCCCCGAGCCTCTGGCCAGAAACGGCAGCGAACGCCGTGGCGGATCAGCGACGGCATGTCGTGGTCGGGCGTTGCGCTGGCCTGTGCCGCGGGACGATGATGAGGTGACCTTTCTCGACTGGCGGGAGGGGGCCTGCGATGCGACGACATCAGCGAGCGAATCGACAGCGCCGCACGCCCGCGGCCGTGGGCGGCATGTCGCTGGCCGCGGGCCAGCTCACGGTCCGCTGCGAGCCGCGGCCCGACGGGCACGCTACGGTCCGCCTGGCCGGGGAGATCGACATGAGCGTGGCCGCCGAACTGACCAACACGCTTGTACGCACCGCCCGTGGTTTCCCGGCCGGGGTCGAGGTCGACCTGTCCGAGGTGGCGTTCTGTGACTGCACCGGCCTGGCCGCGCTGATTCACGCCTGCCAGAGGACCCGCCACAGCGCCTCGGGCCTGGTGGTCCGTACCGACACCGCCGTGCCACGCGTCGCCCGGCTCCTCGCCCTGACCCGCACCTGTCGCCTGCTGTCCGGCGACACCTGAGGACGCCGGCCAGCGGCACCCGCCTGGATGTTCCGCGAGGTGTGTGCGGCCGTCGAGCCGGAGCCGCACCTGGGTCCGTCGGCGAACCAGGGCGCGGCAGGACCGGCCAGATGGATGGCGTATCGCGGACGGCAGGGGTGTGTCAGGGCAAGGCGGCGCTGTCGGGGTCCAGGAGCGCGAGGAGTGTGTCCCGGTGGAGGTCGGCGATGCCTTCGAGGAGGTCGGGATGGCGCAGCAGGGCGGCGGCTTCGCTGTCGCGGGGGCCGGGAACGGTCAGGCGGCGTAGGCCGCCGGCCTCGTCGCGGTGCTCGGTGTGCTCGAGCGCCTGGCGGGCGCGACCACTCAGGGCGGGGTCGGCCAGGAGGCACGCCGCCCAGCTGACCACGGTCTCGTCGACCCAGGTACGCCACGCCATGCCGTCGTCGTCACCGAGGTCAGCCGCGGTGAGCCAGTCGAGCCGGCCGGTGCCGCCCGGGCCGAGGAGGTGGAGCAGCTGAACGTCCAGGGCGGTGGGGTGGCGCAGGTGGGCGGCGAGGGTGGCGGCTTGGCGCGCCTGGGCCTCGGCCAGCGCGTAGTTGAGTGCGCCCGGGGGCGGCGGGTAGGCGGCCAGGAGCCAGCGGGTGCAGGCGGCTATGACGGGTGTCAGATCGGCGGGCACGGCGGTCGGTCCCTCGGAATCGTGCTCGCCTGCCCGGTGATCGGGGGCGCGAGCTGATACGCGGGGGCGACACTGCCACCGCTTCGTGGACGACCAGTGTAGGCCGGGCCTGGCAGGGATCGGCATGACCGGCGTCACGCCCGGTCCGTGCGGGCTGGCCTCCGATCGGCCTGCGCGCTCTGTGTCCGAGCAGGACCGGGCAGGACCGCGGCCCTGTCCGGTACTGCTCGGCGAGGAGGTTCAGGACTTGCCGCGGCCGGTGACGAAGTCGCGGGCCCGGTCGACCAGGCCGACGCCCGGAGCGAGGAGCTTGCTGGCCGTCGGAGTGCTGGGCGCGGCAGGGTGCGGGCGGGTGGGGGCCATGGACTTGGCACGGCGGATCTTGTCGCCGAGGTCGTCCAGCTGCTGCGGGGTGCAGGCCTGGCGCAGCACGGGGAAGAGGTTCTTCTCCTCGTCCTGGACGTGGGCGGCGACCTCGTCCATGAGCTGCTGCAGCAGCGGGCTCATCTGCGCAGTGTCGGTGTCCGTCTTCTCCAGCTGCTTGAGGATCTTCTCGATCCGGCCGTGGTCGGCGATCTCCTTGTCCGCGAGCCGGTCACCGCCCTGGATGTGCTCGCGCACCGCCGGGTACAGGTGCTGCTCCTCGGCGACCGAATGCCTCACCAGCTCGATGGTGACCTCGTCCACCATGTCACGCAGCTGCTGGCCGCCTGCGGTCATCGCCTGGATACGGGCGAACATCTCCTCCACCTCGCGGTGGTCAGTCATCAGCTCGTCGATCACGTTCCGGCCGTGCCCCATCGCACATCCGCCTCTCGTCCTGCCGGGTCGGGTCCATCCCGCCCAGCCCAGGGATATCCCTGTCTGGCGCACGGCGCCTGCCGAGCCCGCTGTGGCCTCACCCGATCGGCCCTGCCGCGCACGGCACAGCGGCCGGGTGTGAGTGGGAGCCCTTGTGCCCGCCGGCTTCGGCGGGCCCGCAGCGTCCGGTCCGGGGCGGGATCCATGGGGTCGGCGGTCCCGGGCTGCGGGCCCGGCAGGACCCACCTAGGCTCCGAGCCGGGTGGCCGTGCCGGTTTGCCCTGTTCGCCCGGCGGGCAGCCGCGTCTGCGTCCCCCGCCGGGCGAACAGTTCTCGGCTGCCTGAGCCGGTCCCAGGACGGAGAGCGCTCAGATGACGGCCAATCCCGGACCGCCCGAAGGACGCCTGCACGCGCCGCCGGTCGCTGAGACCCCGCGCGACCCCGGATCTCCTGCTGTCGAGCGCGATGCCAAGGACTTCGGGGCACACGGCCGGTTCGACGATCGGGCCCGTACCCGCAGTTTCCAGCAGCAGGCCGCCCAAGGCCTCGGCATCCTCGCGGTCGGAATGCGGCGGGCAGCCGGACGGGTGAGGGCAGGTTTGCCCACCGCCTCGGCCGGGTTCGTTTCACGGATGCGGGGCACACGCGTCCCGCGATCACAGCGACAGGAGTGATGACCATGCCTCGCGGATCAAGCCCGAAGCGGGAACGGCAGTACGAACACATCAAGGACAGCGCGCTGGAGCGCGGTGAGAGCGAGAAGCGGGCCAAGGAGATCGCCGCCCGCACGGTGAACAAGGAACGGGCCCGGCACGGGGAGTCGAAGACCGCCAGCCGCAGCTCCATCGAGGACATCTCCTCCTCCAAGCGCGGCGGGCAGCGCTCCCACAGCGGCTCCCAGGGCCCCACCAAGGAACAGCTCTACAACGAAGCCAAGAAGCGCGACGTCCACGGCCGCTCGAAGATGAACAAGAAGGAACTCGAACACGCACTCGGCCGATAGGAGGCCCAACCGTGGGCACCGTTCCCGTGCTGCCCGACCCCGACGTCACCCCGGTCCCTCCGCCCGAGCCACCCACGCCCCCGGGGCCGCCGGAGCCCGTCGAGCCGCCCGAACCCGCCCACGCCCCCGCCCCCGCCGGGCGAACCCCGCCCGGAGTCCGAGCCACCCGAGCCTGGGTGGCCCCGGCCGCTGGAGCCCCCGGACTGAACCGGATCTCCGAGACAGAAGGGGGCGCGAGCCCCTTCTGTCGGTGACTCTCATGCTTTGTCGGCTGTGTCGTCGGCGGCCTCCAGCATCTCAGCGGCCTCGCGTAGAGTCGCGGCCACCGCGCGGCGCGATCGGCTGGCCGCAATCCAGGGATGCGGTACGGGCCGCGATCCCCCAGCGGTGACGCGAACCCGACTCCTGCATCTGGGAGTTGGAGAACGGGTGTGGACGTACAGCCAGCTGATCTGCGCACTGGCCCCGGCCATGTGTTCGTGCATCCCTCCCCTCTTTGGTGTTCATGATCGTCCTATGGCCCGCGCGTGGCGCCATCAGTGTCCGAACAGGTGCCGGATCCGGCCGCCCCGCGGGGGCTGGACCGGTGCGCCGACGTCCCGATCGCCTTGTTGGGCGGCCCGTTCCTCCGGCGCGGCGGGTCGTGCGGACACCGGCGGCGGCACGGTCCCGGCTCTGCGGTAGACCGTCGGTCGCGTGCCCACGAGCCGGGCCTGCCGGGCCAGCGACACCAGTGCCACGCCCAGGCAGAAGATCAGCGCAAGTGCCACACCGGACAGGAAGACGCCCAGGGTGTTGAGGGTCACCAGGTGGTTGCCCAGGATCGTCACCTGGTACTCGGGCCCGCCGGCGAGGTTGTCCGCGATCAGCAGCCCGACGAAGGCCCCGGATGCCGCCATCAGCAAGAGTCCTAGCAGCAACATGGTGGAGTCCTTTCCGTTCCGATTCAGTCACCCCCGCCGCCTCGCGCGTACCCGGACCGGTCTGCCCCTAACGCTTTCCGCCGCCGGACCGTTCGTCCGTTCCGTGCAGCCGGTAGACCTTGAACCCGCGGCCGATGACCGGCTGGGCCACGTCGCGCACGCACACGCAGCACGCGGTGAGGCCGTACTCCGTATCGAAGTGCGTCGACGGCGGTGCCGCGAACGTGGAGGAAACGGCTGTGCACCTCATTCCGGAGACGACGGCGACACGTCCCGCTGAATTCCCGCTCTCTCGCGCCCGCGGACAGGAGCGGACGGTCGCGGGTCATCCTGCAGAGCATGGCGTGGCCATACGGCGGGCTTGAACAGGCCGAGGCTCGGCCGTGGGCCTCACACGGACCACGGCGTGCTTCGGGGCCGCCCCGAACGGTCACCGCCCCTGATTCGCACGCACGGTGCGCCACATGGGCACGCGGTCAGGTGGTTCGGCGCAGAAGAACGGACAGGAGTTCGGCGAGACTCGGGCCGGCATCGGCCGGGTGGCGCAGTTGCTTGGCGGCCTGGACGTGGTAGTGGTTGCTGCGCCCGGTGCGTTCGTGGGTCAGGTAGCCGGCCTCTTCGAGGTCCACGATGATCCGTTGGACGGCCCGCTCGGTCAGCAGGCAGCGCGCCGCGATGTCACGCACCCTGATGCCGGGATCACGCGCGATCTGGACCAGGACGCGGGCGTGATTGGTCAAGAAGGTCCACTGCCGCGCCGTCGGGGAGCCATCGTCCATGACATCAGTTTATGACCGCCGATTCACGACGCCGTAAACACGAAAAGCAACCCGTGTAACCGTTGACACAGATCGATCGGGGGGGGTGAATGCTTGAAGGGCAGGCCAGGCGGCCCGGTCGACCAATCCCTCCGCCCCGACCTTGCCCTGCACAGCAATACAGCGGGCGCAGCGGCCGGCCCGGCGCACGGGAGCATCGAGCGTGGGGTCGGCCGCTGCGGCGCGGAAAACGGGGCGCCGACGTCGACGAGTCCCCACGGTGTAGCCGACGCCGATCAGCCAGGACTGGACGGTCAGCACCATCCCGGTGCAGGCCGGCCAGGCCCGGCACGGTCGCGCCGCTCTAAAGGAAGGCCGGGCGGGCGCCCTGCGAGAAGGCCGTTCCCGTCATGGCCGGGCGGTGTTTCCGGCCGATCTGGCAGGGCCGCGGCTCGGCGGCCCTGCCGCGTGTCAGCTCGATCCCTCTGGACCGTCGTCGTGCCAGCCGCCGGCCTCGCGGTCCTCCAGTCGCTCGCGCAGCCGGGCCAGAATGGCGCTGAGCAGGCGGGAGACGTGCATTTGGGAGACGCCGATCCGCGCGGCGATCTCGGACTGCGTCCGACCGTCCCAGAAGCGGAGTTTGAGCACGGTCTGCTCACGCTCCGGTAGTTCGGCGAGGAGCGGGCGGACGGCGATGCGGAAGTCGGCCAGCTCGATGCCGGGATCGCAGCCGCCGAGGCGGTCGAGCAGCGCACTGCCGGTCTGATCGGTCTCCTGGTCGCGCAGCGCGTCCAGCGAGTTGGGCCGGTAGACGCGGCCGGCGACCAGTCCCTCGGTGGCCTGCTCGACGGTGAGATGGAGGTCCTCGGCGATCTCCTCGGGGTGTGGAAGGCGGCCGAGTTCCTGCTCCAGCCGGTCGGAGCCGCGGGCCACCGTCAGGTAGAGCTCCTGCATGCTGCGCGGTACCCGCACCGGCCAGGAGGTGTCGCGGAAGAAGCGCTTGATCTCGCCGACGATGGTGGGGATGGCGTAGGTGACGAACTCGACGCCGCGGCCTGGGTCGTAGCCGTCGACGGCCTTGATCAGGCCGATCGTACCGACCTGCAGGATGTCGTCCATGTCCTCGGCGCGGTGCCGGAAGCGGGCCGCGATGAACCGGACCAGGGGCATGTTGAGTTCGATGATCGTGCCGCGCACGTAGCTGTAGGCGTGCGTCTCCCGGGTGAGCCCGGCCAGGCGCTCGAACAGCGCGTCGCTGAGTTCACGTGCCTCGGTCTTGCCCATCGCCCGCAGTTCGGCTTCGGTGAGGCGCGGCGGGAGATCGGACGGGAGGCCGGAGGGCGGGCCGACCGTGTGCTCGGCACGGCCGACGGTTTCGAGTGGGGTGGACACTTGCTTCTCCTGGGCTCGGGTGAACGCCCGGCGTCATCGTGCGTCGCCGGCTTCTTCCCCTGGGACCTGTGCCGGCTTCTTCAAGCGACTGTCCCGTGGCACTCGATGAGTGCGGAAGCAGCCTGTCGAAAACAGCCGCTCCGATCGAGGTTTTACCCGTCATCCGATACATGAATCATATTTCGGGTGATTTAGTAGTTTTCGCCGGGTATGCGCGCCCGTGCAACGGCCTCCGTTAGAGGAGGGAGGAGCGGTGGGATCCAGCCCCAAGCGGGAGCGTCAGTACGAGCAAATCAAGCAGAGCGCGCTCCACCAGGGAAGACGAGAAGCCGGCCAAGGAGATCGCCGCCCGGACGGTGAGGGAACGTGCCCGGTACGGCGAGTCGAAGACCACGAGCCACACGTCGATGAAGGACAGGGTGTCCTCTGGTCGGCACGGCGGACAGCGCTCGTGCCAGGGCGCCCAGGGAGCGATCCGCGACCAGCTGCACAGAGGACAATTGCCGCAATATCACGGGCTGTTCGAAAATGAACGAGCGCGAGCTGGTGAATGCGATCGGTCGCTGAGCGTGCTCTCCGCACCCCCGATGAAGGTGCCCCCATGACGATTCCGACATCCCCACCCCGAACACCAGGCCGATCCCGCACCCCGATCCCGCACCCCGATCCCGCACCGCAGCCGGGCGAACCCAACCCTGCACCGCCGCCCATTCCTCCGTTCCCGTCTTCAGAGCCGTACCCGGATCCCGATCCGGCGCCGCCTTCGAAGCCGCACCTCGGACGGCAGTGACGCGGCCGGCCGTCAGTCCCGGCGGACGGGACTGTCCAGTGGGGACGGAACCTCCAGCCAGACCGACTTCCCGTCCCCCTCTGGCAGCGAGCCCCAGGCGCGGGCGAGCCAGTACACCACATGCAGGCCGTGCCCGCCTGGCCGGGCCGGGTCGGTGCGCGGGCGCAGCTGCGGTGGCACGGGGCTGGAGGACTCCGTTGGGAAATTCGCAAACCGCTGATGAACAGTTGTCCGGGCTGCCATGATCGGCCTGTTCGTCGATCGAGGGTGGGACTGGGTGTCG
>NZ_JBIWPN010000073.1:0-26346 GCF_044768305.1 Kitasatospora sp. NPDC101155
CTGATGTCCAAGGCCGGCAGCCTCAGCGATCCGGAGCTGAAGCAGCTGCAGGACATCATGGCCGCCAACGCGGGCAACAAGGACTTCTCCACCACCCTCCTCAACGGCCTCGACTGCGGCGGCAAGACCGGCCCCGACGCGCTGCTGGAGTACTCCAAGGTCTACGGCGACCTCGCCCACGGCAACCACAACGCCAAGGGCTACCAGGACGTCTACGGCAACCTGTCGACGGTCCTCGCCACGGCCACCCGCGACGGCGGCATGGGCAAGGACTGGGAGGACGGCCTCCTGAAGGCCGCACGCCGGCCCGGAGATTCGGCGGCCGGCTGGAACGACAACTACCCGGCGCTCACCTCGCTGATGGGTGCGGGCGGGAAGTTCGACAAGTCGTTCCTCCTCAAGGCCGGAAACGACCTGGTCGACTACGAGCGGAACAGCAAGACCAAGGGCGAGGACCTGTGGGGTCCGAACTGGTCCCTCAGGGCCGGTGCAGGCGATCCGCTGGGCCCCCTGATGAAGCAGATGAGGAGCGACCCGGCGGCGGCCGAGGAATTCCTCGACCCGAGCCGCAACAAGAACCTCACCTACCTACTCAAGGACCGCTCGTGGCCCAACCAGGACCTGGAGGGCAAGCTGTCCCCCGACGAGCTGCGCAACAGCTCTCACGGGATGTTCGGTCAGGTCCTGGAAGCCGGCGCGACCGGCCGCGACCCCAACAGCTCGCAGCCGCCCGTACGACCGCACGACGCGACGATGAACCGGATCATGGACACCGCGCTCTCGACGCTCGGCGGCGACAAGGCGGGCGACCAGAACAACCTCGCCGTCGCTCTTCGCCGTCCGATGGCCGACATGGTCGCCGATTACGTGGCAGACACCCATGACATCCTCAGCAAGGACCTTCCCGGCCCCTCCGAACCCGGCGGATTGAACGCCACCCGCGAGCAGCTCCTCCGGGTGATCCGGGGCACCGCCGAAGACCCTGAGGCGTACTCCCTGATCCACCTGGCCGAGACACAGGAGGTGGCCCGGCGGATGGCCGAGTTCGGCCCCGAGGCGTTCAGGGACGTCAACGGGCGCCCGGACCCGAAGTTCGAGGGATTCGTCAACGAGGCCGGCAAGGCCTTGGGCGCGCTCGACGCCGTTCAGGCGGACACGATCACGGACCACAAGTCCGATGAGCAGTTCAAGGTCAACTGGAAAGCCAAGATGGACTACCACTACATCGGCACGCTCGCGAACATGATTCCGGGCAAGGACTGGCTGCCGGTGGGGGACATCGCCCAACGCTACGTCGACGTCGCCACGTCTGACTGGGCGAACAAGGTCAACGCGGCGATCGACACCAAGGCGCAGGGCGACCTCAGCAGCCTGTACACGACGGGACAGTCGCAGATGCAGGTCATGCTCAAGGCGAAGGCCGATCAGTTCGGCGTGCCAGGTCGGGACATCCTGCTCGGCCAGCTGACCGACTCGGCCAACGTTCACTACTACACATCGATCGTCCAGGCCCACAACGCCGCCTTCGGGAAGGGATGATCCGATGCCGGAACGACAGTCCAAGATCTCCGAGGTCGATGCCGCCCTCGACCGGCGCGGGTTCACCACCTGGCCGTTGCGGGTGCGGGCGGTGGTCGGCGCGGTGACGGTGACGGCGGTCGTGGCCGGGGTGGGGGCGTTCCTCGCCAATAACCTGAGCAACGCCTTCGGGCCGGACGCCGTGTGCGACGGCGCGGTGAGCGCGGCCACACTGAACGACGCGCTCGGGCCGGGCAAGGTCAGCAGCAAGAAGAACGGTGTCTGGCAGTCGCCGAGCGGCGGAGCGTTCTGCACGGCGGAGGTGAGCTACGGATTCTTCGGCAACAGCCGGTCCGTCTTCGTGCAGGTCCTCCAGGCCGACGACCTCGCCCCCTACCCGGCCAACTCGAACAGCCAGCTGTTCGCCGCCTCGGCGAACGGCGGCGCGAGCGGAGCGGCCCGCAGCGACTGGGCGTGGGCGCTGCTGCCCGGAGAGTGCGGCAACGGCCTTCGAGTGGAGGTCAAGTCGAACGGCGATGACGGACCCGGCGCGGAGAACCTCGCCCGTCTCGCCGTTTCGGCGGCGAACGGCGTCGCGGCGGGCAAGGGGTGCGGGAAGACGCCGCTTTCCGCACCGCACGAACTGTCACAGGCCGGTCAGGAGCACGACCTGAACAACGCCTCGGTCTGTGGCCTGCCCGGGTTCACTGCGGCCAGCGCCGGCAGCAAGGGCTACCGGGAGAGCGTGACCACCGCGTTCGACCCAGTGTGGGTGTGCCGGATCGCCACCGGCCAGAACCCCATCGCCTGGTCCTTCAGTATCGGGACCGAGCCCAGGGTTCGGGGGCCGTTGGCCGAGAAGGACGCCACACCCGCATTCGGCCGGTCCCGCTGGGCGGGCTCCCCCATCCCGAAGCAGGAGGTCGTGGCGACCTGCCACGACAAACCCACCTACTTCCGGATGGACACCGACATCCTCCAGGGGCTTTTCCCCGACACCGACGAGGCCTGGAAGCAGTTCCTCACCGCTGGCGGCAAGGCGATCGGCTGCGAGCCGATCCTCTGATCGCGTCCGTCGAGTGGTCGGCTCCGCGCCGGCCACTCGATGAAGAGGCCGAGGGTGGCCAACCTCGACAGCATCCACGGAGCGGTCACCCTTCTGCTGTACGGCGCTGACCGGTGTGGAGGCGATCTCCAAGGGTGTGTCGGCGTTCCGCGAGCCCAAGGCGAAGGATGCGGCCAGCACGATGGCGGTGACGGGGCTGACCGCGATCACGATGTTCGTCGGCGTCACCGCTCTGGCGGTGATTGCGAAGGTCCACTACGTCGACAACGCCTGCCAGCCCACCGGATCAGCCGTGGCTGCGGGACGTTCACCCAGCTGAGAGTGATCACCCAGCTCGCCTCGTCGATCTTCGGCGGCAGCGATGCAGCTCGGCGCCTGGCTGCTCCTGAACGGCTTCCGTCCATCGCTGGCGACGCTCGGCCGGGCGTGGGACGGCGCGGACGGGATACGTCTGGTCCTGTTCACCGGCATCGCTCTGGTCGCGGTGATGCCCGCGTACCTGCCGCGGCGGAGCAGCGGCGTGGTGGGCGGCCGGTGGTGGTCGGCGCCGATACACACGCGCGCGGCGAGGGCGGGGGTTCGTGGTGGGCGCCGGAGTTGGACGTCGGGGCGGGCGGCCGGTGGTGGCTGCCGGCGCGCTCGTGCGCCGACCGAAAGCTGCCGCTACCGAAGAACCTGCCGACGAAGGGGGTCGAGAGACAACCGGACTGGGCCAACCTCTGCGGCCTGCCCGGGTTCGCACCCGCGACGAACCCCGAGGCGCGGCTGGACGTGTCGCAGCAGGTCACCACCGGGTTCGCCCCTATCTGGTCCTGCACAATCGGCACGAACCCGACGCACGACGGTCGGACGAAGGTCTTCGCGATCACAACCGATCCGCGGACCACCGCCCTGACCCAGAAGGACGGCAAGGACCCGGCCGGGCCCGGGCGGGCTCGGTGGGTCGCCGGCGGGACACTCGTCGTCACCTGCCAGGGAAAGGACGTCTTCTTCAGCCTCAGCGGCGGCTACGAAGGACCTGCTCTGTTCCCCGACAACGACGACCTGGTACGGAAGTTCCTCGCCGCCGGGGGCAAGGCAATCGGCTGCGAGCCGATTCTCTGATGGGTGCGGTTCGTTTCGAGTGACGGCCGCGATCAGACGGTGAGGGTGTAGTTGTGCTGGTCAGGCGCGAGGTAGAGACGTTCGTGCTCGCGGGTGGCATGGAAGCGCCAGTAAGGGTCGAGGTCGCCGTTGGAGACGAGGGCGCGCAGTCGTAGGACGGCTTCCGCTCCGTGCAGGCCTCAGCGGGCGCCGGTGATGTCGAGGCGGTCGGCGATCAGGTGGCGGCAGGCGCCCTCGATGGCGCCGGTGGCGATCGGCCGGCCGTTTTCGAGTGCCGTGTCGTATCGGAGCTGGTCCAGGTGGCCGGTCAGGTAGCGCCCGCAGGCGTCGACGGCCTCTCGCCGGGCGGCCGATAGGTGTTCCCGGGCATCCGATGACTGGCGGACTCGAGCGGTGGGCATGTTCATGGCATTGCCGCCATGAGCGGCCGCCGAACAGGGAAAGGCAGGAACCCCACATGACGAACCATCGGTTATCCAGCGGGTCGCGCGGAGCGGCGAGGCGGATCCTCGTCGTGCTCACCGCACTCCTGCTGGCGCTCGTCGCGTCGGCCGGCGTCTCGCACCGCGCCACCGCCGCGACGGCGGGCACCGAGCCGGCCGCCGCGAAGTGGGCGGCGCAGACGCTGCACGCCGGCCTGACCGGGGCGCAGGCGGCGCAGCTGCAGCGGGACGTCGATCACTACCTCGCACAGGGCGGCACGCAGGTGTCCGCCAACCAGATCGTGCGGCCGGACGGGAGCCAGTTGCTGGTCGTCGTGCCGGGCGAGAAGTACGCCCGCGACCTGGTCACCACCAGGGCACCGGCGGACTGGAGCGAGTGCCCGTACACCTGGTTCTGCGGGTGGCAGTCGGCGGAGTTCCAGGGAACCATCTGGAAGCACTCCAGCTGCGGCGTCTACTGGGAGATCCCGAACGGCTGGAACAGCGGCGGCTCCTGGTTCAACCACCAGTCGACGGGCACCGTGGCCCGGATGTACGGCAAGACCAAGAACCTGGTCTACAGCACGCCGCCGGCGAACCAGGACTCTCCGTGGGCCTCGTTCGACGCGTACGCGGACTGGGGACCGGTCTGGTTCGTGAAGGTCTGCTAGCCCCGCACTTCGCACATAACGAGTTCGGATGATGTGGTGATGCGGCCGGTATCCCGGCGGGGTGCCGGTCGTTGAACCTGACGTGCCGATATCTCGTTCATGTCGCTCACGGGTCCACCGTCCGCGCTTCGCCGTGGAGTTGACACCCGTGGTGGAGAGGCGTCTGGACGCTCTGCCTGCCTCTGCCGAGTTTCTGCGCCGGCTGGACGTGGCCGGGATCGTCGACGAGCTGTGCCCGATCCGCGAGGTCGCACACCTCACCCACGGCCAGGTGATCGAAGTGCTGGTCGCCAACCGGCTGTCCGCCCCGGCACCGCTGGTCCGGGTGGGCGACTGGGCCCGGGAGTGGGCGGTGGAGGAGGTCTTCGGCATCGAGCCGGACCTGCTGGGTGACGACCGGCTCGCCCGCGCCCTGGACGCGATCGCGCCGCCCCTTGAGGAACTGGTGGGCACGGTCGGCG
This sequence comes from Kitasatospora sp. NPDC101155, assembly GCF_044768305.1. Lineage (NCBI taxonomy): Bacteria > Bacillati > Actinomycetota > Actinomycetes > Kitasatosporales > Streptomycetaceae > Kitasatospora > Kitasatospora sp. NPDC101155. The sequence continues at coordinate 5,243 of NZ_JBIWPN010000073.1, forward strand.
CGCAGGCGATCGCGGAGTTCGGAATCGACGTGTCCCGGATCTACTGGGACATGACCTCGATTTCCCTCTTCGGTGCCTACGAGGCCCAGAACGAGGCATTCCCGCAGGTCAAGTACGGCCACCCCAAGGACCGCAGGGTCGATCTGAAGCAGATCCAGGCCGGCCTCGCGGTCAGCGGTGACGGCGGGATTCCGCTCTTCCACCGTGTCTACGACGGTGGCGCGGGCGAGGTCGCCCAGGTCGTCGGCGCGATGAACGCCCTGCGAAGATGGCCGACCGCAAGGACTTCCTGCTGGTCGCGGACTCCAAACTGGTGTCCCACCCCAACGTCACCGCTCTGCTGGACGCGAAGGTCGCCTTCATCGCCCCCGCCCCGGCCGCCAAGGTCCCCGACGAGGTCTACGCCGGCCTGAACCTCGAAGACGCGCAGGTGGTGGACTACGTCCCGGACCGGGACGAGGGCAAGCCCGCCGACCGGCGCGAGGTCTACTGGATCGGCGCTTGCCAAGGTCTCAGCCGTTCTCGCCCAGGCAGAGCAGCACGTGCTCGGTGCCGGTCTCGTAGTAGTTGGCGACCACACCTGGGACGCCGAAGCAAGCGATCGGCTTGCCATAGGGCTCGCTCTTCAGCACCTTGTACTGCGCGTTCGGATCCGAACAGGCGAGGACGCGGACGTCGGGGTCTCTGTCCGTGCCTTTGTTCTGCACGCAGTCACCGACCTTGGCGCTGGCGGGCGCTCCCGAGAACCAGCCGAAGGCGAAGGCGGCGACGACCAGTCCCACCACCAGGAGGCCGGAGAGGATGAGGGTCAGGAGGCATCCGCAGCCTTCCCACAGCTTGGGCTGCTGGCCGGGGCCGGTCGGTTTCGACTGTGCAGGAGGCGTGGTCACGGGAACCTCGGGGCCGCTGGACGAGTAAAGCTGATGATCAGGCATTGTAATTTCGCGTCATCTTCCATGTGGCAGCGTTTTCGGACACGGCATCACATGCCCGTAGTTGGTGAGGCCCCTCCGTCTGCCGCGCCGTGACACCGCTGCTTCTGCTGATCGCCGATGGACGGCGGCCAGAGCCACGTGGACCCGGGCGCACCGACGGCATCATTGACCTGATTCCCTCCCGAACTTGCAGGTCATATCTCTGGCGGAGGCTGGGGGTGGAGTGCTCGCGCTGGTCGAGGGCGGGATTGCTACTTCCCAGGACCGTCCCAGCGAAACGGACATACCGGGGCAGCGTGAGGCGGTTGCTGGGACAGGGCGCCGCGGGCTGTCCCAGGCCTGTCCCAGGCCAGTGCCGATGGTATGAACGGCGATGGACCGGGGGGCAGACGCGGTGATGTTGATCGTCGCGGTCGGGGCGGGCAGCAACTCGGCCAGTTCATGGCGCAGTTCGGCGTCCTCACGCAGGGTCTGCTTGAGCTGCTGATGGAGTGCGGCTGCCGCGTCTGCGTCGGCGCTGTCCTCCGCCGCGGCGCTGACATGCTGCCTGGTGCTGGCGGCGGACCGGTTCCAGGTCGCAAGCGCGGCCGACTGCGGTCACTGAGCCTCTTCAAGCCAGGCACCGATCGGGTGATGGCCTGGCGGTCGGTGTAACTGGTCGTTTCAGAATGAGGTCCGAAGCTTGCGCAGGCGGAGCATGCCGCCTGGAGCAGCTTGGGGCGAAGGCCGGTGCATAGCTCTTATCGGATCTGCAGTTCCTTGAACTGGTGGAGGCATTGATGTTCGAGTTCGAGCAGCCCCGCCGCCCGCCGCTCTGCGGGAACGATCTGTTGGAGGTGCGGCTTCTCGCCTTCCTCGGTCCGGTCCCCCGGCTCCTCAGGCGCAGGCTCTCGACCTGGCGTGGTCAGACTGGCAGGTCTTCGTGGTGGTCTTGTGTAGTCATCCAGACGGCGATCTGGGTTCGTGAGGTGAAGTCGAGTTTGTTGAGGATGTTGCGGATGTGGGTTTCGACGGTGCGCTCGGATATGAACAGGCGTGAGCCGATGTCCTTGTTGCTCAGACCGTCGACCACCAGTCGCGCGACGGCGGCTTCGCGCTTCCCGAGGATTTCTGTACTGTTGTGGTGTGGGGCTGCCGGGGCTCGGCGGGAGTCCTCGCGAAGTGCGAGCCGAACGGCGGCTTCGCGACTCAGCTGCTGCCCTGCATGGAACTGCATGTCGAATTTGGCGGAGCCGAGGGCAGTCGTGACCGACGTGGTGGCGTGCGCCAGTGAGGGTGCGATTCCCGGGTGGACGCTGGCGCCCACGTCGCCTCGCATGCGCTCCATCGCGCCCAGCAGTTGCGCCGCGAGCTGTGGCCGGCCAGTGGCGGCCGCACTGCATCCCAGCGCGCCGATCAGGTAGCACTGGGCGACGCGGTCGTCGAGTTGACGGGCGATTCGCAGTGCCTCGGTGAACCGTTGCTCGGACTCGCGGAGCTCTCCGGCGATCAGCCCGGCGAAGCCCTGGTTCATCAGCATCATGTCGAGGCTGTAGAGGTCACCCGCCCCACCACATGGCCGGCCAGCACCCTGACGCCCCCTCGGGCGTCCGCTGGCTCGACAGCGAGGAGACGGTGCGCACCAGGTGGCGGGCCCTGGTCACCAGCCGTCAGGAAGGTCCGCTCACCGGCCAGTAGGCCCCGCTTCGCCCTCGCCTCAACACGCGGGCACATCGGGCTACGGCCGAACCTTCACCACTTCGTGGACCCGCTCAACCGAGGCGAACCACGACTGGACCCGGCGGTCCACGAACCCAACAACCTGGATCATGTCGCTGCGCCGGGCGGCCAGGTCCTGGGAGCCTGCCTCGCGGTAGACGAACAGGTGGTCGGTTGAGAAACGGATCCGGTCGACCAGTCGGCCGAGCGGGGAGACCGGGCCCATGCCCGACACCCGCTGAGTGCGGGTCGGGCAATACGTCGTCTGCTCCGGGGCTCGGCGGATGCTGTTGCGGGCGATGCCTACTGACCTGTACCGACCAGTCCACAGACGGAGATGCCGATCATGTTGCGACTCCCTGTCCTCGCCGCGCTGCTGAGCCTCGCCTGTTGCGGCGCGGCCGCCGGCGTGCCACAACCGGGAACGGCCGTCGATCAGACGGCTTCCCCCGCCTCGGCCGGCTGTCTGACCCCGCCGCCGGTCGCTCCGGGTGAGACCGCGACGCTGACGCTGACGTCCGGCGGGCAGCAGCGGAGCTACCTCGTCCACGTACCCGCCGGCTACCGGAGCGCCGATCGGACACCGTTGGTCCTGGCCTTCCACGGTTCCGGTGAGAGCGACACGCGGATCGAGTCGTACAGCGGTCTGTCGGCCCTGGACGCCATCGTGCTGTACCCCGAGGGGACCATCGGAACCAACGGCGAGACGTCCTGGGAAGGCGCGCCCTACTCGTCGGGCGTCGACGACGTACGGTTCGTCCAGGACCTGCTCGCCCGGACGCAGCAGCAGTTCTGCGTGGACCAGGGCCGGATCTACGCGACCGGCAAGTCGAACGGCGGCGGCTTCACCGCCCTGCTCGCCTGCCGGCTGCCGCGCCGGATCGCCGCCTTCGCACCCGTCGCGGGCGCCTACTACCCGGAGACGACGCAAGGCTGCCGGACGAGCCCGCCCGTGCCGATGCTCGAGTTCCACGGCACCGCGGACCCGGTCATCCACTACGACGGGGGAACCAGCCACGGCGAGCAGTACCCTTCGATCGCCCAGTGGCTGAGCACCTGGACCGACAAGGACCGGTGTTCGGCGGAAAGCCGGCGCAGCATCGGCTCGGACGTGGTCGAGTTCGACTGGACGCCGTGCGTCCGGGGCACCGAAGTCACCCACTACCAGGTCATCGGCGGCGGCCACACCTGGCCCGGAGCGGTGGCGCCCAGCGGCCCGGGGCACACCACGCAGACGATCTCGGCGACCGCGGTCATGTGGGAGTTCTTCACCCGGCACCCGCTCGACCGGCCGGCACACCCGGGCGGGTGGTGACGAACGGAGCGAAGCCGCCGCTCGCGCGTTCACCGGTCCCGCCCTCCCGGCAAGGGCGGGTCCGGACCGCGTGCGCCTGGTGGGGAACGCACGAGCGAGGGGGGATCCCGGGCCCTGCCCGCGCACCGCGTGTCGTGTGAAGTGAAGTTCCACCAAGGCCGGGTAGTTAAGGATTTCGGCCGGGGTGCAAGGTGGGGGCCGCTGGTGTTCCGGCTGCCGTGTAGCGGCCCCTGCGGACCTTCTTGATCAGCCCTTTCTCAGCCCAGCGGGTGAGCTGCCGATAGGTGGTGACGAGGGTGACGTCGCCGAGGAGTTCGGCGATCTCGCTGGCCTGCCAGTGCCGCTCGGGTTCTTGCTGTAGGACGGCGAGGACTCGTGCCATGCGGTTGCTGGTCTTGCCGGGGCCGACGTACTGGGGGACGGTGGTCGCCGGCAGCTCGGGGCGGGGTGGCGGGGCCGGCAGGAGGGTGATCGTCACGGAGACCACCGTCTGGCTGGTGTCGGGACGGCCGTCCGGTTTCCGTTCCGCATACCGGGAGATGGGCGACTTGACCTTGCGGGTGCTGATGCGCGGCCGACGCGCCGGCAGCAGCGCCGACAGGACGCGGCGGCCGATCGCCCCCATGCCCTGCTCGAGGACTCCCTCCGCGCGGATCAGCAGGTCGCGGGCAGTCTGGTAGGCGATAGTGAAGCCGCAGCGGTCGGGATCGGTGCCCGGCCGGGACTCCGCCGCCTCGACCATGGCCCGGCGCAGAAGCTGGTAGAGGACCAGCAGGGCCCACATCTCCTGCTCGACGCCGACCGGGTCGCCCGAGCGCAAGACGCGTCCGTCGAGGACGGTGTGACGCAGTGCGTAGTAGGCGCTCCGTAGGCAGGCGGTTGGAGCGAGCCGTACGTCACCTCGAACTGGGGCCGCTCGTGGCCGCTGTCCTGGACGGTCTTGTCGAACCAGCGCTTGTAGTTGTCGAGCTTGGCGGCGACCTGGCGCACGTCCGTCTTCGTGCCCCGGTCCAGTTCCAGGAACAGGACCGGGATGCCGAGGTCCGGCGCGCGCAGCACTGCGTCGGGGATGACGGTCTGTTTGCCGGTGATGGTGTGGGCGACTTCGGTGGCCCAGTCGTCGAGGCCGCCGGGCAGCGGGCCGCAGGGCAGGGCGCGCCGGGGCAGGGCGTCGCGGTCATGCGCGCGTGGTGGGGCGCCGTGGGTGGTGGTGCCGGTGACGGCGCTGATGATGATCTCGTTGACGAGCATGGCGTGGCGGGCGCCGCTGCCGCCGCGGGCGTGGCCGCCCATGTCGCGGTCGTCGTCAAGGGCTTCGGCGGCGGCGAGCAGGCCGAGCGGGGTGAGGCACGCAGTTCCCGCATGTTCCGGTAGCGGCTCTTCTCGATCGCGCGACCGTCGGGCGGCGGAGCACCGAACGAGCTGGCGCCTCCTACCAGCGCGGGCTACATCGTGATTGCCGATCCGGAGGGAAACGAGTTCTGCTGGGACTGAACGGCGGGGAACTTCACGCCGGTGAGGCCTTCGGAGACGGCCCACAGCCGCTGTTGGACGGCTACCACGTACGACTCCGAGCTGGAGGTGACCAGTCGGGGGTGGCCCTTGACCTCGTTGCGCCCGCCGGGACCGTAGTACTGGCCGCCGAGCGCGCCGGGGTCGGTGGCGGCGCGCAGGGTGGGCAGGGCGCCCATGGCCGGCGTCTGGGTGATCAGAGGCGCGAGCCAGGTGACGGGCAGGCGGAGCGCGGCGGGGGTGTTGCGGATGAGGTCGGTGTTGGACACGCCGGGATGGGCGGCGACCGCGATGGTGGTGCCGTGCGCGGCGAGCCGGCGCTGCAGCTCGTACGTGAACATCAGGTTGGCCAGCTTGGACTGACCGTAGGCGGCGGCCCGGCTGTACGACCGCTCCCACTGCAGGTCGTCGAAGTGGATCGCGGCCCGGATGCGGTGGCCGGTGCTGCTGATCGTCACCACGCGCGAGCCGGGCACCGGCAGCATCAGGTCTAGCAGCAGTCCGGTGAGCGCGAAGTGGCCGAGGTGGTTGGTGCCGAACTGCATCTCGAAGCCGTCGGCGGTGGTCTGCTTCGGGGTGTACATCACGCCGGCGTTGTTGATCAGCAGGTCGATCCGGTCGAGCCGGGACCGCAGCGCCGCCGCCGCGGTCCGCACGGAGTCGAGCGAGGTCAGGTCCAGCGCCTGCACAGCCACCTCGCCGGTCATGCGGGCCGCGGCCTGCTGGCCCTTCTCGACGTTGCGCACGGCGAGCACCACGGACGCCCCGTGCTCGGCGAGGGCCTTGGCGGTCTCGTACCCCAGTCCGGTGTTGGCCCCGGTCACCACGGCCACCCGCCCGCGCTGGTCCGGAATGTTCACTGTCGTCCACTTCTCGCCCATGTCAGGCTCCCAGCCAGATAACGTACCGAAGGTATCTTGTGTTGTCGACATTAAAGTACCTTCGGTATGTTGTCAACGTACCGAAGGTACCTAATCTAGACTGGCGATCGTGACTTTCCAGCGGGCGCGAACTGAAGAGCAGCGGGAGATCCGCCGACGGGCGATCCTCGACATGGCGTCGGCGATGCTCGACGAGATGCCTGTGGCCGCGGTCACCCTGAACGAGCTCAGCCGCCGGGTAGGCCTGGCGAAGCCGAACGTGCTGCGCTACTTCGAGTCTCGCGAGGCGGTGCTACTGGAGCTGCTTGACCGCTTTCTGCGGGAGTGGCTGACGGAACTGGCAGGGGAGTTGGCCGCCGGCATCGACGAAGATCTCCCCATGCCCGAGCGAGCGGCAGCGGTGGCCGAGATCCTCAGTCGCTCGCTGTCCGGCCGAACGGTGCTGTGCGAGCTCTTCGGCGCACAGGGCAGCGTCCTGGAACACAACGTCTCCGTCGAGGTCGTAGCACGCTACAAGCGCGCCTCCCTGGACCGCCTGACAACCATGACCGCCCTGCTCCGGAAGTACCTGCCGGAGCTGGGTGAGAACGCAACACTGTTCAGCCTGCAGACGATGGTCATGGCCGGCGCACTGTCGGCATTCAGCACGCCCCCACCCAGCCTGCAGGCGGCCTACGAGGCCGAGCCCGACCTGGCCCGCTTCCACTTGGATCTGAAGGACTACTTGAAGCAGGCCTTGACCGCAACCCTCCTGGGCGTGCTACCCCGCCGCTGACCAGCGCTGCACTGAACAGGCCGAAACCTCTGGGCCTCTTGGGCTGAACCGTTTCGACTTCTCTGCCGCTCCGTTGTGAGCTATCAGAGAGGATGGGCGCGAGGCGGAGCAGGACGGCACCGATCCTCCGGTGCGGGCCGGAACAGATGGCGGAGCAGGCGCCCGCCGACACCGACGTCGACGGGACCGTACGGCAGCAGCCGGGCGGCCGGACGGCGCGAGCGGCGAGCGAGCGGGACAGGCCGCGGCGAGCGAACGGCCGGAACCGCGACAGCGAGCCGGGACGGCGACCCGCGACCCGGTGGCCTTCCCCGGGTCGCCCGCGCGCCCTGACCCGCGCCCCACCAGCGAGCGGCCGCACGGCGGCGGGCGGGACGGGCGCTGGCGGCACCCTGCCCCGCCACACCCGCTACCTCCACCAGCGCACCGCCGGGCGCATCGGAAGTGGACCACCAAGCGGAAACCCGTCCCGCGCGGTAACTCCGGACGGGCCGTGGATGAGGGGACCGTCCGGCGTCCGAGTCCCGACACCCGTCAGTGCTTCCTGCGCGGGGCCGGCGCCGAGGTGAGTGCCAGCTCCCAGGTGCCCGGGGTGTCCACCACCAGCAGTCCCGGGCCGGTGATCGCGGCGGTGCGGCGGAAGGTGCCCAAGTCGTGGGCTACGGTGCGTCCGTAGCTGTCGTACTTGTCGACGCGGACCCCGTCCGCCACCTCCTGCGCGGAGACCAGGCACACGCTGCCATTCGCCCCCGGTTGCTGGAGGTGCATGGACAGGCGCAGGTCGCCCTCGGCGGGCAGCAACAGCACCTCGGGGCCGCGGCCGGTCAGCGCGCCGGTCAGCTCGCGGGCGTCGGACAGCGGCCGCAGGCGCAGCGACCAGCGGGCCTCGCGGTCGACCTCGATCCGGACGTGCGTCCGTTCGACCGGCACCAGCACCTGGCCGCGGTAGGGGGCGGTGTCCTGGTGGAAGGGGGACTGGGCGGTGCTGGACCGGGTCCGGGTGAGCAGGTGGAGGTGGTGGTAGCCCTCGCCCTCGCAGGCGATGTCGAGCAGCGCCACCCGCCCGGGCTCGGGGCGGTCGATCGGGATCTCGGTCGATCCGTGTCCCTCGAACCAGTACGGGTCCGGGGTCACGCCGGCCCGCAGCTCCCACTCGGCCTTCGCCAGTTCCTCCGGTGAGACCAGCTCCAGCGGGACCCGGCGCCCGGCCAGCCGCGCCTCCAGACGCAGCAGTGCCACCCGCCCGCTGCCGACCGCGCCGAGCACCCGCTTGAAGCGGTCTGTCTCCAGGCCGCGGGCCGCCTGCTCGGCCCGGTCCAGCGCGGCCTCGGCGGCGCGGCGGTCGCGCAGTGCTTCGGCGGCGTCGTACTGCGCGCCGGCGTCGTCCCGGGCGTCGGTGCCGTGCCGCGCCGCCGCTCCGTCCGGCGCGTCGGTGATGTCCTGAGGCGGCAGCAGTTCCAGGCGCTCGCGCAGTTCGGCGATCATCGCGGTGGCGTCGCGGCGCTCCGCGCGGCTGGCCAGCATCTCCTCCAGGGCGGTGCGGCCCTGGCGCAGCACCGCGCTCAACGACTCCGTGCGGCCCGCGCCGTCCCGGATCCGCTCCGCGGAGGCCAGCGCCGCCTCCGCCCGGCGCTGGGCGGTGCGTTCGGCCGGGTCGGCATCGATGGCGTCGGTGGTGCGGGCGGCCACCGCGGCGTCCAGGTCCAGCCGCAGCGTCTCGATCGCCAGCAGGTCCTCGTCCGCCAGTGCCCGCGCCGTCCGCCCCGTGCGCGGGGTGCGGGTCGCGGGCGGCAGGACGGCCGGGGTGCCGGCGACCGGCCCGGTTGCCGCGTCGGCCACCGGTGCCACCACCGCTTCCACTGCCGGTTCGAGCACCGGGCGCTTCACCGGTCCCGGGATCGGGCCCACTTCCCGCACCGGTCCCAGGGCCCTGGCGGCCCGGCGCAGGCCGAGCACGTAGCCCGTCACGCTGCCGGCCGCCAGCAGCAGCCCGACCAGAATCCCGCCCACGAACACGATCAACACGGCCCCCCGAGATCATCGAGAGGCCAACGTACCCGCTGACGGCGCCGGTCGTGGGCGGCACGGTTGTCCGGGCTGTCCAGCGCGTCCAGCAGGGAGCGCCGGCCGGGGCGGCCATAACGCCACCACACCGGCCCGAGCGGCCCGTGCTCGACCAGCAGCTCCAGCGTGGTCGCGACGATGGGCACGGCGTCGTCGTACTCGCGCCAGCCGTCGTCGTTGTAGTCGCGGACCTCCCTGCACCACCGGCCGCGCCAGCAGTCGGCGGACAGGTCCGCGACGGCCTGCTGCCGGTTGGCCAGCGCGACCGGTCCGGCGTCGGTGACGACCAGCGCGACGGGCGGGTACCCGGCGCGGGTGTGACCGGGCCAGGTACGGCGCCACCAGTACACCGTGCGGTCGGCCGGTTCCTGGTCGGCGAGGGCCGGGTCGTTGTCGCGGACCTTGGTGCGGAACAACTCGCGGTACCGGGGGAACTTCGCGGCGACGTCGGCCGGGGCCATGGTGGAGCGGTCGACCTCGACCATCAGGACCGGCACCCCGATCTCCGGGGCCTGCCACACGCCGTCCGGGCGCACCTTGCGCTTGCCGCCCGGCAGCAGGAACTCCACCTCGGTCGACCACGAGCGCACCGTGCCCACCCCGCCCGCGGCCCCGGGCGCGCTGCCGCCCAGGACGAACGCGGCGATCGTCTCGTTGACCGCCATCGCGTGCTGGGCACCGGAGCGCCCGGCGCCCCGGGCCGTCGATCCCATGTCGGAGCCGGGCAGGCCGAGCACCTGCCCGGCCGCCTCCAGTCCGGCCGCGCCCTCCAGCCGCCACGTCTTGTGCCGGTCCCGGGTGTTGCCGTCGGAGGCGACCAGGCCGTGCAGCGCGAGGTCGCCGAGCGCCTGCCGGACCACCTTGTTCGACGCCGCCCCGGGGCGCAGCAGGCGCTGGAGCTGGTCGGCGGTGGCGACCTTGAGGACGCCGAGCGCGCCGAGGACATCGGCACGCAGCGCGGTGGTCGAGCCGTTCGGGTTCGCAGACCCGCGCCGGTACGCGGTCCGTCCCGTCCCGGCCGGGACGGCTCGGCCGGGACGACGGCGTCGGCCTGGTCGTCATTGTCGTCGGGCTGGACGGGGCGCTGACGGGTGCTCACGGACGTCTCCCGGTGGTCGTGGTCGGGCGTTGCCTTCGAGGGAACCCGGGCGTCTTCCGCGACCCGTCCTTCTGGGACCTGGCGGTGGACATGGCCACCAGTGACCGCCCGGACGCCGACTGGGACTTCCTCACCACCTAACCGCTACCCGGGTGGGAGCACGGCTGTTCAGACGGCGAGACGGTGAGCGAGGTCGAGAAGGTCCGGCAGGCGCAGGACACGCCCGCCGTGGCCGGGGAGCGGCACGTGGAGGGGCTCCGCCCACCTGGCCGATCCCACGCTGCCCGTCGTCGACCTGGGTTGCGGCAACGGCACCCAGACCCGCTTCCTCGCCGAGCGCTTCCCGCTCGCCGTCGGGGTCGACCTGTCCGCCGCCGCGCTGGACCGCGCCCGGCGCGGCGACCCGGCCGGACGGGCCGAGTTCACCCGTCTGGACGCCACCGACGCCGAGGCCGTCCGGACGCTCCACCACCGCCTCGGCGACGCCAACGTGTACGTGCGCGGAGTGATCCACCAGAGCGACCCGGCCGACCGCCGACGGGTGGCCGACGCCATCGCCACCCTGCTCGGCGCACGCGGCCGGGCCTTCGTGTTCGAGCTCGCCGAGGCGGCCAAGGGCGTGCTGGGGGAGCTCGTCCGTGGACCGGCCGGCCCACCCCCGAAACTGCTCCCGGTGTTCGCCCACGGGCTCGCGCCCGCCGAGGTCGCCGACGCGGCGTTCCCCGAGCTGTTCCGCGCGGCCGGCCTCGACGTCCTCGCCACCGGCGAACTGCCGTTGGCCACCACGGAGTCGGCGCCCGGCGGCGCCCGGATCGAGCTGCCCGCGCACTGGCTGGTCGCCGGGCCGGCCGGTTCCTCGCCGCACTGAGCCCGGTCCCGGAGGAGCGCCGCCCGTTCCCGTGCTACTCCTGCGCGCCCGCAGGCCGGATGTTCAGGTTGCCGCGCAGGACGTTCGCGGGGTCGTACGCCTGCTTCACGGCCGCGAGCCGGGCGTAGCGCTCCGGGCCGTAGATCTCCCGGGCCTTCCGGTCGCCCTCGCCCTGGACGTAGTTGGCGTACGCCCCGCCGGTCCCGAAGGGCCGCAGGGCTTCCACCGTCCCCCGCGACCAGGCGATGTGCTCCGCGTCCCGCTCCGGGTCGGTCCAGTGCGCCTCCGCCGTGACCTGGAAGGCCGCGGCGCGGCCGGGGAAGGCGGAGTCCTCCTCGGGAACATCGGCGATGGCCCCGCGCAGGAACTCGAAGTCGATCGAGCAGAGCGCGGAGGGGTTGGCCGTGGTCGCCTCGACGAGCCGGGCGACGGCTCCGGGCGAGAGGTCCTCGACGTAGCAGGACTTGACGAAGTAGCGGTCGCCCTTGGGCTCGCTGCTGTCGCCGAGCGCTTGCAGCTGCGGGTACGACATCGGGATGCTGACGCGGGCCGCGGTCCCGACCTCCTGGTAGAACGCCTCGGTCTGCGCCCGGCCCTCGTCCGGGTCGCCGGTCCACACCGCCAGGAACAGCAGCCCGAGCCGCCCCCGCAGGTGCTCCGGTATCCACTCCTGCTCGCCCAGGCGCTTCAGGCCGCCGACGGTGTGCAGGCCGACCGGCTGCCGCTCGGTGTACTTCCGGTAGGCGGCCAGGGCGTCCGGGACGTCGTCCAGGGCGTGGACGCCCATGCTGAAGAGGGCCGGCCCGACCGGGCGCAGCCGCAGCGTGAAGCGGGTGACGACGCCGAAGTTCCCGCCGCCGCCGCGCAGCGCCCACAGCAGTTCGGGGTGGCTCTCCTCGGTCGCCTCGACGACCGTGCCGTCGGCGAGAACGACCTCGGCGGCGAGGATGTGGTCGCAGGTCAGGCCCCAGCGGCGGGCGAGCCAGCCGTATCCGCCGCCGAGGGCCAGTCCGCCCAGGCCGGTGTGGGAGATGACGCCCGCGGGGCAGGCCAGGCCGTGCGGCGCCGTGGCCTGGTCGAGGTCGCGCAGCAGGCAGCCGCCCTGGGCTTCGGCGGTCCGTGCCTGCGGGTCGACGGTGACGGCGCGCATCGGCGACAGGTCGATCATGAGCGCCCCGTCGGCGACGGCGCTGCCGCCGACGTTGTGGCCGCCGCCGCGGACTGTGACGTCGAGGCCGTGGGCCGCCGCGTGGCGCAGCGCCTCGCTCACGTCCGCGGCACTGCGGCAGCGGGCGATGTGGGCGGGGCGGCGGTCGTGCATGCCGTTCCACACCGCGCGGGCCTCGTCGTACCCGGCGTCGCCGGGGCTCAGCCAGTGCCCGGGCAGCAGTGCCCGCGACGGTACGTCCTCCGGCATGGTGGCGGCCCCTCTCCCCCGTCACGGACGGGGACGGGTGGGGGCAGCGATGCCTATCAGCCGGTGCGCCGCCCCCGTGATCGATACATGGCGCACACACGATAGGTGGCCCACCAGGTGTGTGCGGGTGAGAACTTGATCGACGGTCGGCTTTCGGCCATCCTCCGTTCCGGCCCGGGGCCCTCCGGAACCATTGTTGCGACGGTCCGGTTGCCGGGAATCCCCGCTGGTGACCCGTGAGGCGCACGGTGCGTCCGGGAAGATCGTCCGCCGCCGGGATCTTGGCGCATTCGTGGGGCCGGAGCGACGAAAACGTTCGAACAATCGGACCCGCCGTGTTTTGCTTCCCTGCACATGACATGGTCGGCGCGGCGACAACGGGGTGAGGGATGGCTGGGACCGAAGGCGTTCCGGGCGGGTCACGCCCGTCGGGTGTGGCTCGCTACCGCACCCGTGGGGTCCCCGACCTGCACCACCGCTTCATCCGCGACGCCCGCTCGCACGACTGGGAGCCGGCCGAGGTGGTCCACCGGGCTCTGCGGGACCGCACCGAGGCGGCTCCGCCGTCCGAACTCTCCTGGCTGCTCGCCAGCGGCAGCACCTACGCCGAACAGGTCGGCATGGACGTGGCCGCCGGTCTGCTGCACGCCTGCCCCGAGGGCGACATGAAGCTGGTGCTCGCCACCGCGGTGGCCGACGAGGCCAAGCACTCGGCCGTCTTCCACCGCTACGCGCACGCCGTCGCCGGGTCGGTGAAGGATCCGGGTGACGCCGTCGAGGAGCTGTCGCGCGACCTGTGGTCGCTGGACGACTACACCGCCCGCTTCCTGGCCCACACCCTGGCCGAGGGGTTCGCCGCCGACGAGTTCCGCTGGTTCGACGAGGCCCTGCGCGGGGACGGCCTGGGCGAGGTGTACCGGCTGGTGCGCCGGGACGAGTCCCGCCACGTCGCGCTCGGCATGGCCTACCTCACCCACGGCCCCGGCGCGGACCGACTGCGCCGCCTTCCCGCCGAGTTGCTGCTCGCCGCCGAACAGGTGGTGCTGAAGCACAACGACGTGGACAAGCTGGCCTCGCTGGTGCACCGGCTGCTGCCCGGTACACCGGCGCCCCGTGTCGCCGCCTGGCTCCGGGCGCGGCACGCCACCCGCATGCGGGTGCTCCTGAACGTCCGGGACGACCGGCAAGAACTGTCCCGGCGCCGCAAATCCCCGCGAGAACACATGGAGGTGTGATGGAGATCAAGAAGGTTGCCGTCCGCGCTGAGACCAAGGCGGCCAACAAGTACAGCGTAAGCACACGCCGCGCCGCCAAGTAGGCGCGAATCCTTACCGAGGCGGCCGTACCCCGGTGGTACGGCCGCCTCTCCACTGTCCGAGAGAGTCCGAAAGGCCAGGGAATGCGTATCGCGCTCGTCTCCATGCCGTGGCAGGCCCTGGAGATGCCGTCGCTCCAGGTCGGTCTCCTGCACGCGCTCGTCACCCGGGAACGGCCGGCCGACGAGGTCACCGAGTACCACGGGTGGCTGCGCTGGGCGGAGTTCCTGCTGGAGCAGAGCGACGGCGAACTGACCCCGACGGAGTACATGACCGTTGCCGACGACCAGGTGTTCGACGGCTTCGGCGACTGGGTGTTCTCGGGCTGCCTCTACGACGACGAGCACTGGGGCACCGAGCAGTTGACCGCCTACGCGGAACGCACCGGATCGTCGATCGACAGCCTGCTGCGGATGCGGCCGCACGCCGCCCGGTTCATCGCCGAGGCCGCCCGGGAGGTGCTCGCCGGGGACCCAGACGTGGTCGGCATGACCACCACCTTCCTGCAGAACGTACCCTCGCTCGCCCTCGCCCGGGAGATCAAGCGGCTGCGGCCCGAGGTCGTCACCGTGCTGGGCGGCAGCAACTGCGACAGCGTCATGGGCCACGCCCTGCACCGCAACCACCCCTTCCTGGACCACGTCGTGCGCGGCGAGGCCGAGCGGGCCTTCCCGGCACTGCTCGCCCACCTCGAACGCGGCACCGCCCCCGCGGACGTCCCCGGGGTCTGCTGGTGGGACGGCGACACCTCGCGCGCCAACCCGGAGGCCAAGGGCACCGTGCCCGTCGGGCTGCTGCCCAGCCCGGACTTCGACGCCTGGCAGGAGTCCTTCGACGCCTCCCCGGTGGCCGAGTTCGTCGAGCCTAAGCTCGTGGTGGAGGGCGCCCGGGGCTGCTGGTGGGGCGAGAAGCACCACTGCACCTTCTGCGGGCTCAACGGCAGCCTGATGGAGTTCCGCTCGAAGAGCGGCGAGCAGCTCTGGTCCGAAATCGAACGCCTCGTCCACCGGCACAAGTTGCTCGATGTCATCACGGTGGACAACATCATCAGCATGGACTACTTCCGTGACTTCCTGCCACGGGCCGCCGAGAGCGAATGGGACCTGCGCATCCACTACGAGGTGAAGTCCAACCTCAGCCAGGACCAGATCGCCCTGCTGGCCCGGGCCCGGGTCACCCACGTCCAGCCCGGCATCGAGAGCCTGAACAGCCGGGTGCTCGCACTGATGGACAAGGGGGTCACCGGCGCCCGCAACGTCCGTACCATGCGGGAGTGCGAGAACCACGCGCTCACCTGCGTGTGGAACTACCTCTACGGGTTTCCGGGCGAGCGCGACGAGGACTACACGGAGATCATCGACCAGATGCCGGCCCTGCGCCACCTCCAGCCCCCGGGCGGTGCCACCCGCATCGCGCTGGAGCGGTTCAGCCCGCACTTCACCAACCCCGCGCTGGGCTTCACCGAGCGCCGCCCCGCCGACATCTACCAGCACGTCTACCAGCTGCCGCGGGAGGAACTGGAGGACCTGGTCTACCTGTTCGACGCCCCGCCCACCGGCATCCAGGGCGAGCTGGAACAGCGGCTCGTGGAGGAGATCGACCGCTGGACGGAGGCCTACCCGTCCTCCCGGCTACTGCTCGAACCGGCGGCGGACGGCGACGGCGAGGAGGGTGACCTGCTCGTCCACGACGAACGCGAGGGCTGGCCGCGGCGCACCCACCGGCTGACCCACTGGCGGGCCGCCGCGTTCCGCGAGCTGGAGCACGGCCGGACGGTCCCCGCCCTGCATCGCCGCCTGGCCGAGGCCGGGCACGAGGTCCCGCTGGAGGAGCTCACCGCCTGGGGGCGTGAACTCCTGGCGGACGGACTGGTGTTCAAGGACGGCGACACCCTGCTCGCGCTGCCCACCCGGGCGGTGCCGGTCCGTGCCCCCGACCAGGACACCGCGCTCCTCGCCGAGCTGCCCACCCCCGAGGAGGTGTCGTGATGCCGATCGCCAAGCCCTCCCTGGCGGTGCCGGACCGGTCGGACCTGCCGGACGCCCTGCCGGACGTGCTGCCGTACCGGCTGGACGGCCGGCTGGTCGTCCTTCCGGAACCGGTGCGGCTCGGCGCGGGCGGGCGCCCCGCCGCCGAGGCCGTCCGGCTGCTGCGCGAGTGCCAGAGCCACGTGCTGCCGGTGCAGTGGTCCCTGCTCCCGGACGACCCGGTGCTGCGGGACCCTTCGGCCGCCGACTTCGCCCTCCACCACCTGCACCACCTGCCGCCGCCCGCCGACGCGTCGGGGCACCCGGCGGACCCGGCGGCACGACCGGCCCCCCTGTCCGACTGGCGCTCCGCCTACGGGTACGGGCGGTTCTACTACCGGCAGGGCCCCGGCTTCCTCCAGGTCAGGGACCGCCGGGATCCGGACGCCTCGGCGCGCTTCGCACTCGACCACCCCGACCTGGTGGCCACCTTCCTGGCCTGTCTGACCCCCACCGCCCTGGACGACCTCAGCGGTACGGGCCGGGAGGCGGTGTCCGTGCTGGCCTCCGAGGGCCTGGTGCTCGTCACCCGGGGCTGGGCGGTGACGCTGCCTCCCCGCATCCGCCACTGGACCGTGCCTGACACAGGAGTCTGATACATGGGATCTTCCATGGCCGAGGAGTCGTCCGTACCCGCGGAGCCCGGCCCGCCCACGACGCCGCCCCCGGCCCCGGAATCCGTACCGCTACGCCGGCACCGCCCGTTGCTGCTGCTGGTCACCGAGCAGATGACCAGCTCGGTGGGGCGTCAGGTCACCGCACTGGCGCTGCCGCTGCTGGCCATCGCCCACCTGCACGCCGGCCCGCTGGGCTCCTCGGCACTGATGGCGATGACCTATCTGCCCGGCGTCCTGCTCAGCCCGTTGATCGGCGTCGCCGTCGACCGGGCCCGGCTGCGGCGGATGCTGGTCACGCTCTCCTGGCTCCAGGTCCCCGCCATCGGCAGCGTGCCGCTCGCCGCCGCCCTGGACGGCCTGACCTGGCCGCACCTGTTCGCCGCGGCCGCCGCCTCCGGGGCGCTGAACTCCGCCCAGAGCGTCGCCCTGCAGTCCTGTCTGCCCCGCGTGGTGCCCGCGGAACGCCTGCTGCCGGCCAACTCCTCGCTCACCGGCGCTCGGACCATCGGCCTGATCGGCGGACCGGCGCTCGGCGGCATCCTGATCGGGGTGATCGACCCGGCCCCGGCGCTGCTGGTCGAGTGCGCCGCCTACCTCGTCGGCGGGGCCCTGTTCCTGGCGCTGCCGGCCTCGCTGAACCGGTCCGCGCACGAGGCGGGCAGCGGTGCGCGGTCCCGCGTCGAGGCACTGAAGGAGGGCCTCGCGGTCATCCGGCGCGAGACCCTGCTGCGCCGCCAGGCCCTGGCCGCGGCCGGGCTCAACCTCGGCGGCGGGGCCGGCGGCGGCCTGTTCGTCCTGTACGCCGACCGGGAGCTGCACCTGCCCCCGTGGCAGCTCGGCACGGTCTACGCCGCCTACGCCGTCGGCATGGGCACCGGCGTGCTGGTCGCGACCTCCGTCACCCGGGCGCTGGGCATGGCCCGGGCCATCCGGTTGTGCGCCGTGGGCGCGGGGGCCGCCCTCTTCCTCATCCCGGCGGCCTCCCTCGGGCTGCCCTTCCTGGTGCTGGTCCTGTACCAGCTGCTGTTCGGACTGCTGGCCACGGTCTGGTCGATCGCGATGACCACCGGCCGTCAACTCGTCACCCCGGCCCACCTCTTGGGCCGCGTCAACGCCTTCCTGGGCGCCGTGCTGACAGCCACCCTGCCGGTCGGAGCCTTCGTCGGCGGGTGGCTCGCCTCCCGGGTCGGCATCGTGCCGGTGCTGGTCGGGGCCGCGACCGTCGCCCTGGCGGGCGCGAGCAGCCTCTGGTTCCCGCGCGACATGCTCGCCGGGATCGAGCGGGCGGCGGAGACGAAGAAGTCCTGAGGTCCCTCGTCACCAACCCTGTCACCGAAGAAACGGGAGGACGCATGTCCGGCGCTACGGGAACCGTGCTCGTCACCGGAGCGAGCAGCGGCATCGGAGCGGCCGTCGCACGCCGGCTCGCCGCCCGCGGGCACGACCTGGTGCTGACCGCCCGGCGCGAGGAACGCCTGAAGGCCCTGACCACGGAGCTGTCCGAGGCGCACGGCACCGCCGCCGTCGCCGTGCCCCTCGATCTGGAGCGCACGGACGAGCTGTCCGACGCGCTGACGGACGTCCTGGCCGCCCTGCCCGGCCCGCTCGCCGGCGCGGTCCTGGCGGCCGGGCACGGCCGCGGCCACGGCCCGGTACGGGAGGCCGACTGCGCGGCGTGGGAGTCCCAGCTTCGGGTCAACCTGCTCGCCCCGATGATCGTCACGCGTCGGCTGCTACCCGAACTGGACGCCACCGGCGGGGACCTGGTGCTGGTCGGTTCCCTGTTCGGCACCCGGCCCTCGCCCGGCTACGCGGCCTACGCCGCGACCAAGCACGGGCTGGCCGGCTTCGTCCGTTCGCTCGCCGAGGAGGACCGGCCGGCCGGCGGCTGCCGGATCTGCCTGATCTCCCCCGGCGCCACCAACACCGAGTTCGCCTCGGTCCTCGCCGGGGCCGCGACCCCGCGCGTCCACCAGGTCACCGAATGGCCCTACCATCCGCTGCTCGCCGAGGACGTGGCGGCCGCCGTCGAGTGGGCGATGAGCCGCCCCGGGCACGCCCGCGTCGCCGAGCTCACCATCGACCCCACCGACGCCCGGTACTGAGCGGAGCCGGTGGCCGGGGGTAGGGCGGCTACCGGAGGAGGCTGCTCGGGGACACGTGCGGAGACCCGCGCGGCGGCGCCGCCGAACGGCTCCGCCCGCGCGCCCGCGCCCTGCCCCACTGGGAACCCGTGGCCAGCACCCCGTAGTGCTTCGAAATGGCTTCACCGGTTGTGATCTGGGGCTTCGTCGAAATGGTCAGCTTGCTCGGTGGTACTCGTTGATGAGGCCGGTGACGGCTTGTCGGCGTTCGATCCGGGCTGTCGGGATGGGGACGACGTTCGGGTCATCGAGCGGTGCGAGCTGGTTGCGTCCCTGGTGGGGCCGATGGCCGTTGAAGTGACGGGCATAGTCGTGGAGGATCTTCTCGGCGTGTCCGCGGTCGAAGATCAGCAGGCGGTCGGTGCACTCCTGGCGTACGGAGCGGATGAACCGCTCCGCGTGGGGGTTGCAGTCGGGGCTGCGGGGAGGGGTCCTGGCGACGGTGACGCCCTCGCCGGCGAAGACGGCGTCGAAGGCGGCGGTGAACTTCGCGTCCCGGTCCCGGATCAGGTGGCTGAAGCCGGCCACGCGCTCGCCCAGGTGCCACAGCAGTTGGCGGGCTTGCTGGGTGGCCCAGTCGGCGGTGGGGTGGGCGGTGACGCCCAGGATGTGCACGGTGCGGGTGCGGACCTCCATGACGAACAAGACGTACAGCCGCCGCAGGGCGATGGTGTCGAGGTGGAAGAAGTCGGTAGCGAGCAGACCGCTGCCCTGGGTCTTGAGGAAGGCCGCCCACTCGCGGCGCGCCATGTGCCGACGCGGTGCGGGGCCAAGGCCGGCGGCCCGCAGGACGCGGCGGACAGCGGCCGCACTGACCTTGTGGCCGAGCCGCCGTAGCTCGCCGTACACGCGGCGGGATCCCCACCGGGGGTTCTCGGTGCCGAGCCGGACGATCAGATCGCGCAACTCGTCAGGGATGGGCGGGCGGCCCGGAGCGGGCGGCTGGGTCCACTTCTGCTTGATCAGGCGCTGGTGCCGCCAGGCGAGGAGCGTGCGCGGGGAGACGATCCGGCGGCCGCGCAGTGCCTGGGGCAGAAGTCGGGTGAGCGCGGCCAGCAACGCCCGGTCCGGCCAGCCGGGTCTTGGAGCGGCGACCTGTCGGCGTAGCACCGTGACCTCGTGTCGCAGGATGAGTATCTCCGCGTTCTTGGCCGCGGTGGACCTGCCGAGCAGGGCCAGCCATGCGAAGACTCGGGTAGCGAGCAGGTAGGTCATCCGTACGAGCACGAGGCTGATCATGCCCAGTCAGCGGCTGGCGCATCGTTCGAGGTCAACCGCGGTGAAGCGATATTGGAGCACTACGGGTCGGCCAGCCCGGGTATGCCCTCTTCGGCGAACCGGCCCCTCCAGGTCCGCACCGTGTCCACATGGAGGCCCGTCTCGCGGGCGATACGCGCATTGGAATGCCCCCGTGCCGCATGAAGCACGACATGCGCGCGGACCCGGGCCTGATGGGGAGTCTTGTGGCCGTAGGCCATCTTCTTCAGCGGGTGCCTGTGCGAGGCGGTCAGCGATATCGGGCAGGCGGCGGCAACGGGCAAGGCAAGCAGGCCAATCAGCAGAAGCGGAGCTTACCGGCCAGAGCCTGCCGTACCACCTGACGCAACGGCCCGGCAGGATGCCCCCGTACTCACTGTCCCCGCGAACGCAGGCTATCGCCTCTGGCGAAGTTGTTTGATCTTGATGTGGCCGGCTCGCGGATGCCCGACGACTGTGAGCGTCGGGAAGGCCGGGTCAGCCGGTGCGGTGGCCTTGTTGCTGATGTGAGCGGTGTTGGTGCTCGACGCATCGATCTGCACCGCCCAGCCCTGCGGGACGATCAACTGGATGCCGCCTGTGCCACAACTCGCCTCAACGGTGACGTCACGGTGCGCACAGGCAGCCTCGGTGAAGTCGATCACGATGCTCAACATCTTGCATTCGGCGATGATTCTCCGGGGAACTGTCCACCGGCCGCCCTGCTTGATATTGCCCAGGCGGGTCTTGAGAACAAGCGTTTCCACATCAGTGCCGGCAGGCAATCCGGAAGGCCGCTCCTGCGGCAGATCGGCCACCAGCACGTCGAGTTCGGCATACGTCTTGGCACCGTAGGCCCGATCGAGCCTCTCCTCCAACTCGGCAAGGTCGATACGGCCCTCCCCCGCGGCAACCCGTAGCCTCTCAGCCACCGACTCCCGGTCGGCATCCCCAGCCCGAGGCGCCACCGCGCCCCGCGACGTCGTCTGCCCCTGCCCCTGCTCCCCACCAGTCATAGTGAGACTGTAACCGCACGGACGAATCACCAATGCACGCCATCGGCTCCGGCCTCAACCCCCGAAGGACTTCCGGCGCCGACCACTAATAGGGCTTTGTTAGGTACCCCAAGTGATCGTCACTGGATAGGCTGTGATTTTCTTTCAGGTGTGACACCTGAGGAGATGGAAGAGGTCCGGCCGC
>NZ_JBIWPN010000074.1:0-26017 GCF_044768305.1 Kitasatospora sp. NPDC101155
CTGACAGCATGAGACCAGCATCGTTGCGACGATCATGCGAATCCGCCTTAGAACCCAAGGAGCCGCACGGGGTCAATTTTCAGGAGTCGTTGACACGGGTGCGCTGTTCGCGGAGCTCGGGCAGGAACTCCGGTCCGGTGAGGAAGACGGGGCAGGTCAGGCAGGCATCTCTGACCTTGGAGGCTGGGCGTCCCAGAGCCTCTGATCTGCAGCTCTCTGTAACCGGATTGGTGATGCCAGAGGAATCACAGCGAGTGTTCCGGAGAGCGAGAGCCGTTCCGCCTGTCGGCCCAGTACTGTGACTTCGCATGGCCGACACCGAGATCGAGATCACCGCAGACCTGGTTCGCGACCTGCTGCAGGAGCAACATCCAGACCTTGCGGGGCTGGCCATCCGGGAGGTGGCGGGCGGCTGGGGCAACCAAATGTGGCGTCTCGGGGATGAGTTGGCTGTGCGCATGCAGCGCATGGACCCCACTCCGGAGCTCCAGCTGAAGGAGCGGCGGTGGCTACCGGTGCTGGCCCCGCGCTTGCCGCTCCCGGTGCCGCTCCCGGTGCGGTTCGGTGACCCGTCCGAGCGTTTTCCCAAGCACTGGACCGTGATGACGTGGGTTCCCGGCGAGCCGCTGGACCATGGCTCGATCAGCCGCGGTGCCCACGCGGCCGACACGCTGGCGGGCTTCCTCCGGGCGCTCCATGTGGAGGCGCCCGCTGAGGCGCCGATCTCTACGGACTTCGGCGCCCATCCCAGGAACTGCACGGACGGCTTCGAGGACTTCTTCCAGGCCGTTGTCCCCGACGACATCGCTGCTGACGTCCGGGCCGTTTGGGACGACGCGGTTGCGGCCGACGCGTGGGAGGGCCCGCCGGTGTGGGTGCATGGCGACCTCCATCCCGCGAACGTCGTCGTCTCGGACGGAACGCTCTCGGGCATCGTCGACTTCGGTGCCATGTTCGCCGGCGATCCGGCGTGGGACCTCGCCGCCGCATGGGTGCTGCTACCTGCGGGCATGGCCTCACGGTTCTTCGACATGTACGTGCATGCAGACGAGGGGGCGATTCGGCGCGCCCGCGGGCTGGCCGCGATGAAAGGCCTCTTCCTGATGCTCATGGGGCAGAACGGAGATCGGGGCCTTCCCGGCGGCAAGCCGCACTGGGGACCTGCAGGCCGGGCGGCACTTGATCGTGTTCTGAAGGGCGTTTGAGGCACGCTTCTTTAAACCTGTTCTCGATCTTGGTTGAGGGTCATGCGGCAGCCCACCTCCGTGGGTTCATCGATCACCGCGCATGGTGGGGAGGCCAAGGTCCACGGCCGTATGCTGCCCGTGGCCCCGATCGAGCTGGACCCGTGAGGTCGTTCCATGAACCCGCCCGGCGCCCGCCGGGTCGGTTCGGCCGGCCCGCCCCGCGGACCGCGCCGTCAGGCACTACGTGCATACTTTCCGGACGATCAGTAGCACGTTGAGGTGATGACGCGGTGAAACTGGCTGAAGCGCTCGCGCAGCGCGCGGCTGCGGTGCGGCAGGTTGAGCAGTTGCGGGCGCGCGTCGTTGGCAGTGCCCGCTACCAGGAGGGCGAGGAACCGGCCGAGAACGCGGCGGAGGTCCTGGCCCAGGCCGGAGAGGTGCTGGACGAGCTGGAGCGGCTGATCCGCCAGATCAACCGGACCAACTCCACCACACTCATCGAGGGGGGCGGCACTCTTACCGACGCCCTCGCCCGCCGGGACGTATTGCGGCTGCGCCACTCGGTGACCACCGCGGCCGCCGACGCCGCCTCCGGACGCGACCAGCGCGGAGCCGTACGGCAGTTGCGGTCCGAGCTGCGGATTCTCTCCGCCCTGCCGGTCGCCGAGCTCCGCGCCCAGGCAGATGTTCTGGCCAAGGAGATCCGTGAGGTGGACACGCTGATCCAGCGCACCAACTGGGAGATCGACCTGATCGAGGACTGACCCAACAAGCCGGGTGTGGGAAGCAGGTAGTCGCAACGGAGGCGTGCACACACCGCGGCCGGCGGTTTATCCGGCCTTGGCGCGTGAAGAGCAACGCAGGGGTTCGATTCCCCACCAACAATGCAGCTCAGCATCGCGTACAGGTGACAGAGCAGACCGCACAGCTCACCACCACGTGCAGATCCGACGACGAGGGCGGGAACGGGGCGCCCCACACCCGGTGCGAGGGCCGTGCATACCGCCACGGCCCTCGTACCTACCCCACAGTCGACGCGTACGGACATGTCGAGGACGCGGACAGCGCCGATACCTTCATCCCGTCGGGCGAGGAGATGGAACTTCTCTGGCCGGAGGCATGATCGCAGGCCGGCAGTCGGCCAAACTTCGGTGAGACAGGTCAAGGTTCGTTGAGACGGGACAGTCAGGCCTGCCGGAAGCGGATCAGCGGTAGATGCTCCACAGCGTCCGGATCGGCCCGCGGGTCGTAGGCGGCCAGCCCGGTCGCCCGCACTCGCTCGGCGATCAGCAGCCACTCCTGGAGGTCGCGGTCGCGCAGGTAGCGGGCGGCTGGACCCATCGAATGACGGCGACTGTCGCCGGCAACCTCGGCGCGGCCCCGGGCCGCATCCGCATCATGGCCGCGCTGCGGAAAGAGAGTCCGGCATCGTCTGCCTCGCCAGAGGCGAACGGGGCTTCGAGTTCCTTGGCTTCCATCACCGGAAGGTGGAGTCGTGGAAGTGGCGGGGCAAGTTCTACTTGCAACGCTGGCCCTCGGCGCGGGCGTTGGGGGTGCTGCGGGACAAGATCCGCGCGGCGACCTCCCGTTCCCGGACCGAGCGGCCGGTGGCCGCCGTGGTGGCCGATCTCAACCCCGTCCTGCGGGGCTGGACCGGGTACTTCCGTCATGGGCATTCCAGTCGGAAGTTCAACGCGATGGACCGCTACGTCCACGAGCGGTTGGCGATCTTCGCCAGCCGTAAACACGGCCTGAAGGGCCGCAACTGGGCCACCCGCTACAACGGGGAGTGGCTGACGCGGCTCGGGGTCTTCCGCCTCAGCGGGAACGTGCACTGGGTAAGGGCGCATGCCAGCCGGTGAACGATGTCGGAAAGCCGTGTGCGGGAGAACCGCATGCACGGATTGAAGCGGCGGGGACTGGAAACGGAGCATCGCCACCGCGCCAGTCCCCGACCCTACTCCTTCAGGGCCGGGATAGCCCGTACGGCCCGAGGTGTGGAGCGAGTCGATCTCGGGCCACGGCTTGTCACGCCGGCCGCTGTTGCTGCTCGATGTACTGCTTGATGATTGACAGCGGCCTCCGCCGCAGGACGCGGCGAAGTAGGACGGGGACCAGAAGTGGCCGTGCATGATGGCCCGGTTCACGCGGCCGGTGAAGTCGCGCCGCAGGATGCGCGCGGATACGCCCTTGAGGCTGTTCACCGGGCCGGACACCGAAACCTTCGGAGGGTAGTCGATCAGCAGGTGCACGTGGTCCTGCTCGCCGTTGAACTCCTTCAACTCCGCGTCGAAGTCCTGGCAGACCTTCCGCATGGTCGCCTCGCAGGCCGTCAGCATTTCGTCGTCCAGAACTCCTCGCCGGTACTTCGTCACGAAGACCAGATGCACGTGCATCGCCGAGACTACGCTCCGGCCCCGCCGATACTCACCGCCAACGGCTTCTCCCTTGACCACGAGGCCGTATGCCGCGAGTTCGGCGGCGAGATCGGCCGGGCTGTCGAGCCGGAAGCGGAATCCGGTCAGGTAGCGGTCCGTCCGGCTGTCGGCGTCGCCCAGTTCCGCGTACATGTTGGTGAACTGCGTGTGCTGCGGTGGTGTGTGGTGGTTGCCCTGCCGCCCTGATCGACAGCGGCAGCATCGTCGCCGACGCCGCCAGCGGCGAACCCCTGCGCTGCCCCGGCGCCGTGTCAGCCGGTGGTGTGCGGGGGTAGGAGGAGTTCTGCGAGCAGGCCGCCGCCGGGGGCGGGGGAGAGTCGGGCGGTGCCGCCGTGGAGTTCGGCCACCCAGCGGACGATGGCGAGGCCGGTGCCGGTGCCGGTGCTCGCGGTTCCGGTGACGCGGCGTTCGAAGACCCGGTTGCGGTCCTTGGCCGGTACGCCGGGGCCGTGGTCCCGTACGGTGACGCGGTCGGCGGTGACACTCACGTCGACCGGGGTGCCGCCGCCGTGCCGCAGGGCGTTCTCCACGAGGTTGCGGACCGCTTGGGCGAGCAGTTCGGGGTCGCCGTTGACGATGGCGGCTTCGGTGGTGACGGTGACGCCGGTGGTGTCCGGCAGTTCCTCGATGGTCTGTTCGACCAGCTGGTCGAGTCGCAGCAGGGTGAGCTCGACTTCCCGGGTGCCGGCCTCGACGCGGGCCCGGGCCAGCAGCCCGGTGACCAGCCGGCCCAGGCGGTCGACGAGGCGGAGCGCTTCGTCGAGGGCTACGGGCGCCCGGGTGGGGGAGGCGCTGCCGCTTTCGACCACCAGGCGCAGGGTGGCCAGCGGGGTGCGCAGTTCGTGCGCGGCCTCGGCGAGGAACTGTTCCTGCTGGTCGAGTCCGCGCAGCGCGGGCCGCATGGCCCGTCCGGACAGGAGGTGCCCGAGACCGGCGGCGGCCAGTACCAGGGCCGCGCAGCCCAGGGTGAGCCAGTGGACGAGGCGGTCGTGGGCGGCCTGGCTCTCGGCGGGGTCGGCTCCGACCAGCACGGCGGCGCCGATCCGGTCGCCGTCCCAGACGGGGGCGGCGGCCCACTGGATCTCCCGGCCGCCGGCCTCCAGGGCGACGAAGACGGTCTCCTGGTCGTGCTCGACCTGCTTCCAGATCTCGTCCAGTCCGGCCTGGTCGGGAAGAGCGGCGCGCGCGGTAGGCGCGTGACGGATCTGGGGCCGGCCGGGCGCGGACGCCTGAATGACGGCGAGCCGTTCCGCGCTCAGGGCGAGGTCGTCCTCCGCCAAGGCGTCGAGGTGCAGGACGCCCGCGTCGTAGTAGAGGGTGCGGGCGAGGCCGTCGGCCCGGCGACTGATGCTGTTGTCGAGATCGTTCGTACGGGACTGGGCGTCGGTGCGCACTGCCAGGACCGCCAGGACCAGCAGGCACAGGGCGGTGGTGGCGGCGAAGAGCAGGGTCGTCGCCCACCGGGCTCGGTGCAGGCGTGCGACTGCGGGACTGGGCGGCGTCACAGGTCCGTGGCAGGGTCTGCGAGCCGGTAGCCGACGCCGCGTACGGTCGAGATGAGCTCGGGTGGGCCCAATTTGCGGCGCAGCTGGCCGATGAGGACGTCGACGACGTTGGAGAGTGGTTCGGTCTGCTCGTCCCAGCAGCGTTCGATGAGTTCGGTGCGGGTGACCACATCGCCGGCGCGCAGCATCAGGACCTCCAGGACCGCGAACTCCTTGGCGGTGAGGGTGAGCAGTACGCCGTCGCGCCGCACTCTGCGGCGTGGCAGGTCGAGCTCCAGGGTGCCGACGCGCAGTTCGGGCAGTCGTGCGGGCTGACCGCGGCGGCACAGCGTGCGGACGCGCGCGTTGAGTTCGGCGAAGGCGAAGGGCTTGACGAGGTAGTCGTCGGCGCCGTGCTCGAACCCGGCTACGCGGTCGCTGACCGCGTCGAGAGCGGTGAGCAGCAGGACCGGCAGGGTGGAACCGGCGTTGCGCTGGGCGGACAGGAGCGTGAGCGCGTCCCCGTCGGGCAGAGTGCGGTCGGCGACCAGGCAGTCGTAGGTGTTGACCGCGAGCTTGAAGTCGGCGTCGGCGAGAGAGGTGGCGAAGTCGACGGCGAAGCCCACCTCACGTAGACCGCGGGTGATCACGGGGCCGAGTTCGGGGTCGTCCTCGAGGACAAGTACACGCATGGCGGGCGAGCCTACCGGGTCGAAAAGAACATGAACGCCGGGGTAGTCGTGATTGGGGCGTTATGCCCGCAGCGGCGAAGGAACTCGTGCAGGCGGCGTCGGGAGGTGCCGCGCCTACCTCATGATCGCCTCATGGACCCGCTGACAGTCTGCGGGCATGGCAAAGATCCGTATGCGTAAGCGTGTCATCGGCATGACCGCTGCCGGCCTGGCAGCCACCGTTGTCGCGGTCTACTGTGTCCAGTCCGCTCAGGGCGCGGACTCCCTTGCTGCGGGTGCTCCGCGGGCGGTGGTGCGCGTCGACCAGGTCGGCTACACGCCCGGCGAGGCCAAGCAGGCCTACCTCATGACCTCCGTCTCCGCGTCCAAGGCGTCCTTCCGGGTCCTCGACGCCTCCGGGAAGGAGATCCTGAAGGGCAAGGTCGGCTCCTCCACCGGAGGCTGGAACAGCAAGTACAAGGCCGTCCACACCCTGGACCTGTCCCCTCTGACCGAACCCGGCGACTACCGGATCGAGGTGTCCGGGCCCGTCACCGCCGTCTCCCCGACGTTCCGCATCGCCGCGGCGGCCGACCTCCTCGGCAAGCTCATCCAGGACAACGTCCGCTTCTTCCAGGCCCAGCGCGACGGCGCCGACGTGGTCCCCACAGAACTGCGCCGCAAGCCCTCCCACCTGGCGGACCGCCGGGCCACGGTCTATGACACCCCCGCCTACGCCGACGACGAGACGGTGCTGACCGCGCCCCTCAAGCGCGTCGCGGGCCCGATCGACGTCTCGGGCGGCTGGAACGACGCCGGCGACTTCCTCAAGTTCACCCACACCGCCTCCTACTCCACCGCGAGTCTCCTGCTCGCGCACCGCACCACACCCGTCGGCGGGCAGGAGCTGGCCGCCGAGGCACGGCACGGACTGGACTGGCTCGACAAGATGTGGGACGACAAGTCGCGCACCCTCTACGTCCAGGTCGGACTCGGCAAGGGCGACACCGCCGACGGCAGTGGCAAGATCAGGTCCGACCACGACGTGTGGCGCCTGCCGGAGGCCGACGACGCCCTCGACGTGAAGCCCGGCGACCCCGACTACCTGATCAAGCACCGGCCGGTCTTCCGAGCGGCACCGCCCGGCAAGCCGATCAGCCCCAACCTCGCCGGACGCGTCGCCGCCACCTTCGCCCTGGCCGCCCAGCTCGACGCCGCCGAGAACCCCGAACGGGCCCACGAGGAACTCGAGAAGGCCGCACACATCTACGCCCTCGCCGACACCACCCCCGGCGACCAGCTGGTCACCGCCTTCCCCCATGGCTTCTACCCCGAGGCGTCCTGGCAGGACGACATGGAATTCGGCGCCGCCGAGCTCGCCCTCGCCGCCAAGGCCCTGGGCGACAAGCGCACGACCGACTGGACCAGGCAGGCCGGACACTGGGCCAAGCAGTACATCACCTCGGACAGCCTCGGCACCCTCGGGCTCGGCGACGTCAGCGCCCTCGCCCACGCCGACCTCGCCCACCTGCTCGACGACGGCTCGACCCGCACCGAAGTGACACGCGAGCAGCTCGCCGCCGACCTCAAGCGCCAGCTCGACGACGGCAGCGCCCGCGCGGCCCGCGACCCCTTCAGGGCCGGCGCCGTCTACACCGACTTCGACTCCGTGCCCCACACCTTCGGCCTCGCCGCCACCGCCCAGCTCTACCACCAGGTCACCGGGGACTCCCGCTACGACGCGTTCGCCACCCAGCAGCGCAACTGGGTTCTGGGCGCCAACGCGTGGGGCTCCTCCTTCGTCATCGGCGCCGGAACCACCTTCCCGCACTGCCCCGAACACCAGGCCGCCAACCTCGCCGGCGACCTCAACGGGGACGGCGACATCCTCCTCGGCGGCGTCGTCAACGGCCCCAACGCGGCAGAAAAGCTCAAGGACCTCAACTCCTTCCCCACCATGCGCACCTGCCCGACCAACCAGGGCAACCCCTTCGCCGCCTTCGACGGCCGCGGCGGCGGCTTCATGGACCACGTCGGCGCCTGGCAGACCGTCGAATCCGCCGACGACTTCACCGCCACCGCCCTGCTCGCCTTCACCCTCGCCGCCGCACCCCAGGACACCAACAGCAAGCCCAACTGACAGCACAAGGCCAAAGCCTGCCCACCCGTGAGTCCGTAGGGCGTCGGAGGCCGACTCATCCGGGGCCCCGCAGCAGCGTCGGTACCCTGGTGGAGAAGCTGGCCTCGTACCGGGCCGGGCACCGCCATGGCCGCCTTCGAGGCGGGCCTGTGCCGCTCCGGTGCCCGCACCCACGCCCTGCGGTTGTGGCCCACCATCTACCGCCGACCGGACGGGAGAGCCTGCCGCCGGTCGCCCTGGTCCTGGAAGCCGGCCGGCAAGCGCGACCGCCCCGGCGCGAAGCGGCTCACCCCGGAACAGAAGGAAGAGAAGGCGAGGCGCGACCACCGCCGGCCGCTGCGTCGCCGCCAAGGAGGTGGAGGTCGCACGCGGCCTGCGCCGTGCCCGATCCGGCCGAGCGCGCGGCCGTACTCGCCGCCGCAGGCCCGGTCGACGTCGGCGGACATCATCGCCTCGGCGAAGGCCTTCACCAGCGCGTGCAACAAGTCAGGACTCGCCGAGGCCAGGTTCTCCTCCAGCAGGGCGGCGAAGGGCAGACTGTCCGGTGCGGTCATCGTGCGGATCTCCTTCAAGAGCTTGGTCGTTCTCGAAGAATCAGCCGGTGGCCGTCTTACGTTCTCAGGCGACACCCGCTACCGGGACGAAACCTCCGGATCAGGTGGAACCCGTACACCACTTCCCTGGCAATTTGAGCCCTGCGGGAGCTCGGTGTGCTGTCCGACGGGGAGGTGTTGGAAGCTCGCCGGCTGCTGGCCGAAATGGAGCAGGAACTCTGGCCGGTGCTGCGGCTGCCTACCACCGTTGAGGGCCGTGACCGGGCGCTGGCCTGCTACTGCCTGCGGGACCTGCTGGACGGCCGCCTCGATCCGTTGGTGGCGGCCGAGCGGATCGGCTTTGAGCTGTGCCCCGCCGACGACCCTGGCTCGCCGCTGTGGCCGGTCCGCGGATGGCTGTACCGCGCGGAAGACCAACAGGAGCACTGCGGCGGGCTGACGAAGGAGCTGGTGGCCGAACTGCACGACCTGGCCGCCCGGCTGTTGGCGGGTCCGCTGTCCTGACGGTCGGGCTCCGACAGTGCGTTCCGCCCCGGTGCCGGGAGGTCAAGATCGCCTGTCACAGGACAACGGCATCGCCGGCCGGGCCCCCGCAGTGCCGCATGCCGCTTCCGTACAGCGCCGCCTACCGGCGGGGCGGGCTGTGTGGTGTGCAGCGCTGCCTGTGGGGTGGGGCTGTGAGGCTGTGGGGCAGGCTGTTCCAGCCGCTCATCTTGTGGACGCAGCCAGCGGGCCGGGATGGCGGCGATGCGAGAAGAGACCGAGGGCTGGAGGGCGCCGAAGCCCTCTACCGGTTGGCTCTGTTCACGAGAGGGCCGAGGTTCAGCACGGCCGCCATCGACATCCAGAGCGTCACGCAGCGGGACGACGGCCGCCGCCACGGCGCCCGGCCCGTGGCCGTCCGGGGACCAGCCCTACTGGCCGCAGAACTTCTTGGCCGCCAGGGCCGCTCCGTCGGTGAAGCCCTTCTGGTAGTTCGGGTCCACCGCGGTGAGGCTCTGCGGCGGCTTCGCGGTGCAGCTGCTCTTGATCGCTGCGAATCCGTCCGAGAATCCCTTCTTGTACTGGTCGTTGGCACCCTTCTGCTCACTCTGCGGCTTCGGCGTGCTGCCGCAGTTCACGGTGCCGTCCTTGTTGCCTGAAACGGTGTAATGGCCGGGCCCGAGGTTGTTGAAGGAGAAGGATCCGTTGCTGAGCTTCGCTCCGCCGCCTCCGTTGCCTCCGGAGAACGACACCGTGTCGGACTTGAAACCGGAAGCGGCGAGGGTGAACTTCGGATCATTGGGCTTCGAGTTGGCCGAGTCCTGCGTGAGCAGACACCTGGCCTTGGCGGGGACAAGGGCAGGCGCCTGTCCAGTCGCTCCCTGCGCGGCAACGGCGGCGGGTCCGAGAGCCAGCGAGAACAGGAGCAGTGGGGCGAGTATCGTGAGACGGCGGGTGCGAATCATCGTTCCTCCTCATGCGACCGCGGGGTGGCACGCGCATCGGCCGCACGGCGTCTGCGCGGGCACGCCGTGTACTCTCTCTTTCTTTCATGCTCCGCCGTCCCACAGGGAGTGTCGAACGGAACCGCTGGCGCGCCCTTCCCCGGCCTGCGGCTGCGCGAGCTCGTCGACCAGCGCCTCGCCCAGAAGCGGCCGCAGCGATGAACGCACCGCCGACCGGCACGCCGACGCCGGAGACGAGACCGCCTTCGCCACCGCAGCCGACACCTGCGCCGAGTGGCAGCGCGTGCGCGACCACACCGCCGAGACCCGGGCCAAGCGCTACGACCCGGACCACGACACCGTCCTCCAGCGGGCCACTGCGATCCCCGTCGCACCCCGCGAACCGCAACCAGCCGGCCTCACCGCAGACCTGCTCGCCGCCACTGCCAACCGTGCCACCCTGCTGATCACCCACTGGCTCGCCCTGCTGGCTGGCGCTGACCTCGACGAGGTGCTGGTGCTGGACGCGGGGCGGGGGGTGGAACGGGGGACATGGACGGAGCTGATGGGGCGTTCGGGCGGACGGCTGCGGGGTTGTGGGAGCACAAGGTGACGGGAAACCAGCTGGCGGTGATTGAGCAGGGGCAGAGCGGCGCACCTCGCGCCGGCGATCTCTCCGGTTTCCCGCACTGTCCGAGGCTCGGCGTGTCACCGTGCGCGCCGTACACGTTGATCATCTGGCTCATGAACGGAGCATTGGATGCTGGGCAAGAAGGCCAAGTCGGCTTTGGTGGTGGCTGCGGCCGGTATGGCGATCGTCGTCGGGGCGGGCACCGCCGGCGCGAACCCCAACGCGGCGTACATCGGGTACGGCAACGTCACCTCCGGGACGCCCGTCTGGTGCGTCCAGCAGATGCTCAACTCCATTGCCAACGCTCACTCACACCCGGGGCCGCCCGCTCCGGGAACGATCGCCGAGGACGGCTCCTTCGGGCCGGCCACGTACAACATGGTCGAGTGGCTGCAGGCGGCTTACAACTCGCAGCCGAACGTCACTCCGCTGAGCGTGGACGGTGTGGTCGGTCCTGCCACCGGCACCGTCCTCCTGAGCTGGGCCTGGCAGGACTACTACCAGAACTACTGCCAGGCGTACGTCCCCTCGTACTCGTAGTCGGTTCGGTGGTGGCAGGGGCCTGATCGGCAATGAGGATCAGGCTCCTGCCACCCGGATCAATGGATTTCTCCTTCTCGCCGTGATGGCGTAGAGTCGGGTGCACCGACGCGGGGTGGAGCAGCTCGGTAGCTCGCTGGGCTCATAACCCAGAGGTCGCAGGTTCAAATCCTGTCCCCGCTACCACGAAGGCCGGGTCGGCGCACAGTGTGCGTCGGCCCGGCCTTGTTCGTTCTCCCAGCCCAGCGACCCGCAGACCCCGGTGGCCACCCGCACGAAGACCCTGGCCGCGCTGCTTGTCCGCCTGGCCCTGGAGCAGGGCCTGATCGAGGTCGACACCGCCCCGGCGCGCAGCTGACCGGCCGCGTCTTGTGAGTGCTCTCGTAGGACGTCTTGTCAGGCGTGTTCTGGGACGCCTACCGGGTGGACTTGTGAGCACACGGTGATCCGGCCGGCTGACCGCGCCCGCCTGGCCGCGCACCGCGTCCGCGCCGACGACCGCCGGGACCGGCCAGCTGACCGCGTGAAGACAGGCATGCCGAAGGCCCGCGCCAGGTACTGTCGGGGCAGCGTCGCCGCCACTGGCACATATGGACGTGGGACGCACGTGACTGAGGGGGAGGTATGGCCTTAGGGCACGTATTCGGTCGTGATCAATCTGTGTGATTCACCTTCGAGGCGGGTCCTGATCCGGTAGACCGTGGTGTGTGACGCGAGCGCAACTGACAGATGCGGAGTGGGTGTTGATCGCGCCGTACTTGCCGATCGGCGAGTACGGCCCGTACCCGGAGCGGCTGCGGCAGCAGTTCGAGGGCGTGATCTGGCGATTCCGGACGGGCGGGCAGTGGCGGGAGATGCCGAAGGAGTTCGGTGCGTGGTCAACCGTTTCCAATCGGTTCCGGCAGTGGAGGGACGCCGGTGTCTTCGAAGCCCTGATGGAGGGCGTGATCGCGGAAGCCGCGAAGCGCGGCGAGGTGGACTTGTCCCTGGTCAGCGTGGACTCCACCACCGTGCGCGCTCACCACGACGCCGCCGGGATGCACCTCGACTCCGACACCATGGCCGCCCTGGAGAAGGCTGCCGAGGAGGCGGAGAAGGCCCGGCAGAAGGGGGAGGCCCGGAGGAACAAGACGGGCAGGACGCCTCAGGTGACCCGAAACGGGAAGAACGGCGACGCATCCGGCGCCGGCGCAAGCTCCGGCTGAAGGAAGCCCTGCTCGGGCGCTCCAGGGGTGGGCAGACCAGCAAGATCCACGTTGCCGGTGAGCGCAAGTGCCGCCCGCTGGTGTTCATCCTGACTGAGGGCCAGGCCGCGGACAGCCCGCAGTTCATCCCCGTGCTGAAGAAGGTCCGGGTCCGGGTGCCGGTCGGCCGTCCTCGCACCCGGCCCGACGCGGTCGCCGGGGACAAGGCCTACTCGTCCCGCGGCAACCGTGCCCACCTGCGCAAACGCCGCATCAAGGCGGTCATCCCGGAGAAGAAAGACCAGGCCGCCAACCGGAAGGAGAAGGGCAGCCAGGGCGGCCGGCCTGTCAGCCACGACGCCGAGCTCTACAAGGAGCGGAACACCGTCGAGCGCCTTATCAACAAGCTGAAGGCCTGGCGAGGTATCGCGACCCGGTATGACAAGAGCCTGGAAAGCTACCTCGCCGGCCTTCACCTTCGCGGCGCAATGATCTGGATCAAGGACCTCACCCGAACCCATTGATCACGACCGAATACGCGTCCTAGGGCGAGAGCCGCAGCCGCTAGCCGCTTCCCATTGCCGATCATGTGTGATCACTCCTCTTGAAGCCATTGGGTAGTCCGGCCGTCCAGTTGGCGCTGTTCCACGAGGCGGCTGCGGCTGCTGTGGCTGTTGCGGTGAGGCCGAGGGTGGCGGCGAGGGCGCCGCCACCCAAGCCGGCACCCAGCTTCAGGAGCTCACGGCGATTCGGGTTCAGGGACATCAGCTCTCCGCATGTTTGGGCAGCCTGCCGCCACCGCCCTACTGCGGACTACGGCGGGTGCTTGCGCGCGGGTTCAGCTCACCCCTGGGGTGAGCGAGCGTCCGTGGGAAGCGGTGATTGCCGCCGATCCAGGCCCTGTGGCGGTTCCGATGTGGTGGAACGCCGGGCCTGGCGCGGTCTTGAGGTGGCCCGCCCCGACGCGGGGCTTCGGGCGACTCGCTCGTCCTCGATGAGTAGCTCAAGACCCTGATCCACCAACTCGAAGGACCTGGAGCGCTCGCAGGACTCGGGGGGCACGAAGGACGCGACGGGGAAGTCGACCCCGGTTCCGCAGCTGCTCCCGCACCGGGCTGAGCTTTTTGTTTGACCTCGTAGGTCACTCGAGCCGCTGATCTGCGGTTCGAGCCCACCGGATACTGGCGCCTCGGCGACACCACCGGCAACCAGGCCACCGAGCTGATCTCCTCGGCCGCGCTGGAGATCGTCTTCAAAGGTCAGATCCAGAGCAGGATCGAGGCGACGGTGGCGGCGGCCTGGTAGGACTCACGGGTCTTGTTGTACCTGGGGGCCAGGCTGCGCCATTGCTTGAGCCGGTTGAAGCAGCGTTCGACTTCGTTGCGCCGCTTGTACACCTCCTTGTCGAAGCCGGCGGGCCTCCCGCCCCTGCTGCCACGCCGCCGGCGGTCGGCCCGCTGGTCCTTCGGTTCGGGGATGGTGGGCTTGATCTGGCGCCTGCGCAGGTAGCGGGGTTGCGACGCGCTGATGCCTTATCGCCGCCGAGGTGATCGGGGCGGGTCCGAGGGTGGACACCGGCCGGGCGCTGTGCGAAGCGATCGACCGCAC
This sequence comes from Kitasatospora sp. NPDC101155, assembly GCF_044768305.1. Classification (NCBI taxonomy): domain Bacteria; kingdom Bacillati; phylum Actinomycetota; class Actinomycetes; order Kitasatosporales; family Streptomycetaceae; genus Kitasatospora; species Kitasatospora sp. NPDC101155. Next base: position 13,865 of record NZ_JBIWPN010000074.1, read on the forward strand.
CGGACGGCCCGGCCAGGTCCTATGCCTCGGGCAACGGCTGGACGGTCAGGTGGTAGTCCTGCAGGATCCGGCCGTCGTCGTCCAGCACGAGGAAGACCCGGGCCGCGAAGGCCACCTCGTCGGCCTGGGGGCCCTTGGCATGCGTCAGCTGGATGGTGAACATGACGACGTCGTCGTGAACGGTGACGTGGTTGTCGTCCGTGACGTGGTAGTCGCCGGTGGCGACGAACAGGCCGTGCGCCTCCGCGACCCGGTCGACCAGCCCGGCGCGGCCGCGGAACTGGGCGCCTTCGACGAACTCGACGCCGTCCGGAACCCACAGCCCGGCGACGGCGCGCTCGCGTGCGGCCGGGTCCGGCTCGCTCCACACGGCGACGTAGCGCCGCACGATCCGGTCGACGTCGATTGCGGTGGTCCGCGACATGGTGGGCCAACTCCCTTGTTCAGTGCGTGATCGGCCGGGTTCCGGCCGTGGGCACCAGGCTCCCGGCGGCCGTCGCGGGAGAGTCAAGGCAACAGTGCCGCCGAACTCTCCCCCTACGGGAGGCCGCACAATCGACGGATGATCAGCCACCTGTCGATCGGGGACTTCTCCCGCGCCACCCACATGACCGTCAAAACCCTGCGCCACTACCACGAGATCGGGCTGCTGGAACCGGCCGGCGTCGATCCGCAGACCGGCTACCGGCGCTACTCGGCCGAACAGATCCCCACCGCCCAGGTCGTGCGCCGCTTCCGTGACCTCGGAATGCCCCTGGAGGAGATCCGGACCGTCCTGGCCACCTCCGACATCCCCACCCGCAACCGGCACATCAACGCGCACCTGCACCGACTGGAGGAGGAGCTGGGCCGCACCCAGCGCGCGGTGGCGGCACTGCGCGACCTCCTGTCTCCACCAGCCACCGCGGACTCGCCCGCGATCGAGCTGCGCAGCGTCGGCGCCGTCCAGGCCGCGGCGATCACAGCGACCGTCGACGCGCAGGACGCCGGAACGTGGTTCCAGGGCGCCCTCGGCGAGCTGTTCGCGACCGTGGCGGGCCAGGGGCTGGGGGAGACCGGTCATGCCGGTGGCGTGTACGCGGACGAGCTGTTCACCCTGCACCGCGGGCAGGCCACCGTCTTCGTGCCCTGCGACGGCCCCGTCCGGCCGGTCGGCCGGGTCACACCGCTGCTGGTCCCGGCGGTGGAGATCGCCGTGCTCGAGCACTGCGGGCCGCCCTTCGAGGTCGACCGCGCCTACGGCACGCTGGCCGCCTACGTCGCGCGCCACGTGCTCGCCGTGGCCGGCCCGATCCGTGAGTACTACCTGGTCGGCCAGCGCCACACCTCGGACAGCGCACTATGGCGGACAGAAGTCTGCTGGCCGGTCTTCCGCACCGGTGCCGTCGACCTGCAGACAGCATGTTGAGCTCGTGCGCCGACACGCAGGTCCTGCCACTTCTCGGCAACACTTTCCCGATCCCGAGGCAGGAGCCGCTCTTGGAAGATCACCAGCTTGGCCGGGTGTACGGCCGCGAGCAGTGGACCCGCAGCCCCGGCGGCCGCTGCCACCCCTGCCACGAGAAGCACCAGGAGCAGCAGAAGAAGGAGGAGGAGGCCGCCGCGCTCGAGCGCCTGGAGGAGGCCCGCGCCGCGAACGCGGAACTGCGCCCGTACAACGTCCTGTCCGAACGTCTCTCGGCAGGTCCAACGGTTGGGCAGTGACGGTTCGTTCCCGATGTGGATGTGACGTTTCGTCCAGCCTGTTGACCTGTCGCAGAACCACCCGACCGCCCCATACTCCAGAACCTGACGAACCGACGGGTGGAGGAGCACGGTGAGCACAGCGGCGGCAGCAGGGACCTGGAAACTCGGGGACCTGGAGGTGAACCGCGTCGGCTACGGCGCGATGCGACTGACCGGCAACGGCATGATGGGCAACTCCGACGACACGCCGATCGACCGAGACACCGCCGTCCGACTGCTGCACAGCGCGTTCGAACATGGTGTCAACCACATCGACACGGCCGCCTTCTACTTCTCGCCGCTGCGGTCCGCGAACGAGCTCATCAACCGGGCCCTGGCGTCCTGGCGTGGCGACGTGGTCGTCGTGACCAAGGTCGGCCCGGGGCGCAACCCCTCCGGCGAGTGGTTCACCATGGCCCGCCCCGACCAGCTGCGAGGCCAGGTCGAGGAGAACCTGCGCCAGCTCGGCCGGGATCATCTGGACGTGGTGAACCTACGCCGCAACGGCTCCGGGATGACCTCGATCGCCGAGCACTTCGGAGCCCTCGCCGAGCTGCGCGAAGCGGGTCTGGTCCGGCACCTCGGGCTCTCCAACGTCCGGCCGGAGCACGTGGCTGAGGCCCGGGCGATCGCGCCCGTGGTCTGCGTGCAGAACTCCTACGGCCTGGACTGGCGCCGCGCCGACGAGAGCGGAATGGTGGACCTGTGCCGGGATCAGGGCATCGCCTTCGTCCCGTACTTCGCCATCTCCGGATTGCGGCGGGAGGCGGCTGCGGCTCAGGAGCGGGACGCGCGCGTCCACGCGGTCGCCCGCGCCCACGGCGCGACGCCCGCCCAGGTACGGCTCGCCTGGACCCTCCACCGGGGTCCGCACATGCTGGCCATCCCCGGCACCACCAACCCCGCCCACCTCGCCGAGAACATTGCCGCCGGCACCCTCCGCCTGACCGAGGAAGAGCTGACCATCCTCGGCAAGCCGGGCGCCGCAAGCCCTGGCCACCGTTGACGCGCGGGTCTGGCATTCCCGCCACGGCGGCCCCACCACAGCACCACCGGGCCGCTGAGCGGAGCAGCCGCGCCGCGGCTCGGCGCTGTCGGCCTCCCACCGGCCGGGCCCCGTGGAACACCCCCTCTTCCCCGGGACCCGGCCGCCTGCGCCCTGTTCCCGAACCATGGCCGGAAGGCGCGGGTCTACGGGGTGGTGTGCCCGCGGCGGCGTGAACGCGCGGCCCGCTGCATCTCGGCCTCAGCCAGGTGCCGGCGGCCGGCGACGAGGTCCCCGCAGACCTGTTCCTCGACGGCGGTGAACACCCGGTAGTAGGTCCGGTCGTACACCTCGATCAGCTGGTAGGTCCACATGCCCGGTGCGACGTCCCGGAACAGCTCATCGTTCCGGACAAGTGGCCAGGAGGGTCTGGAGTTCGCGGAGGACTGTGTACAGGGACAAGCCGGCCCATGCTTTTGGGCCGACCCGCAGCAGCGTGCAGAAGGCCTGGGCGAGGGAGGCGAGGGTGGTGCGGCGGTGCCAGCCGGGGTGGTTACGGCCTTCGAATCGCAGCCGTTGCTTCCCGCCCGGAATGCGGCGCGGGGCCGGCCGGAGGACCGGCCGGCCCCGCACGGAGTGCCTTGCTGCTCCTGCGCGGGGCAGCACCGCGACGTCAGCGCTGCGTCAGGGCCACGAACAGGCCGCGGCCGGAACGCTGCGCCCGGCCGGCCTTCACCAGACGCTCAAGGGTGGCCCGGACGTTGGCGACGTTGTTCGAGGTGTCGTCCCGGCCGATCGCCGCGGTGATCTCTCCTGCCTTCAGCGGCGTGCCGGCGGATGCGAGCGCCGCGAGCACCTCGTCGGCGACGCCGCGCGACCGCTGCGCGGGCGCCGCCGCGGCCTTCTTCGTTGCGGTGGTCTTCTTCGACGTCTTCGCCGTGGGCTCGCTCGTGGCAGGGGCAGCCTCGACGGCGGCCGCGACGGCCTTGCGGGGGCTGCGCGCGGCACGCTTCGACGGGCCACCACCGGCAGCTGCGCGGGCAGCGGGCCGCCGCCGCGCGGCCGCCTTCTTCGACGCGGTCTCCTCGGCCGCGGGGCCCGGCTCGCCAGAGGCCTTCACCGGCTCCTCGGGCGCAGCCGCGCTCACCGTGGTGTCGTCGGCCGGGGCCTGCGGCGACTCGGTGGGAACCGACCGCAGGGCGTGAAGGGCAGCGTTCATTGCGTCGATGTAGCTGCCGACCTGCGTCAACTCGGCCTCCAGCGAGGCCTTTCGCTGCTGGAGTTCGGCGAGGTGCGTCTCCACCTGGGCGATGGAGGATGCGACGCCCGCGTGGAGATTGAAGGTAGTTGCCAAGGGGTGACCTCACTCGTCGTGGAACCGGCGAACCACCGTACGGTCGATCGCTTTCCATGACTGTACGGCGCAGTTGGTGTTCCGCGCCCCGGGTATGCGCAGGTGAGAGCAACGAGCGGGGAGCGGCTGGGAGGGGCCGGTGGCTGTTGTCGTTTCGAACGTGAGGGGTGTCGGTCGAACGGGAGTCTCGATCGGGTTGGCTATGGCGGGTACCGGGAAGCGCCGCAGGCGCCCGCCCACTGTCTGCTCGATGCATGGCCGGCATGACCGACCCGGCCACCAGCGTTCCCTCCGGCGCGCACGTCACTGTCCAGCTGATCAACGCCGACTCCGACATGGCCCACGGACTGGTCGTCACCGCTGCCGGATCGGCTTCCTCCGAGATGCCGATGATGAGGGCGAACGGCTTCGGCAAGCTGCGGCGCTGCATCGAGAAGCGCAGCCGCGTCGTGGACTTCCACCTCTACCTGTCCGCCGCGATCGTCACACTGTGGGCTGCGTCTTCTGGTTGTAGATCTCCTTGCCGTCCGCGTTGTAGGCATGGACATAGGGGGCCGGGGAAAGAGAGTCCCCGTTGTGGCCGGTGGAGATGGCTGCCGTGTAGACGAACGCGCCGCCTGCCATGACGGCCGGGTACTGCGTCGGGTCGTCGCCGTAGCTGATGGTGACCTTGGCGACATCGGGTGTGTAGTGCCCGGCGCCCAGCGAGAGGAACTGCCCGGCACCGGCCGGCGCGCTGAAGCTGTCGAAGTACTCGATCAGGTGACCGGTGCCCCACAGGCGATCGTTGATGAACGTCGGAGGGGCGGACATGCTCTTGCCCTTGTGGCCCTTCGACTCGCATTGCACGTACTGGTTGGCGGAGTTGACGGCGATGACCACGCCGTCGGTGTCCGACGAGGCGACGGGAGCGCGGACCGCGATCACCGCGTGGTACTGCGACGCCTCGGAGCCCAGGCAGGAGGCCAGGATCTCGGAGACGGCCCCAGCGTCGATCGGGGCTGTCGTCGTGCTGGTGACGGTGAAAGCGGCCGGGGGGTGAGGGGAAGCTGACACGGAGGAGGCGTCTGTGGTGGCTGCTCCGTGTTGCGGTCCCGGTGAGTGTTGTGGTCCCGGTGAGTGCAGCACGGACGGGAGAGCCAGGCACAGGGCTGCTGCGGTGCAGGCCGCGGTCGCGCCCAGGGCGTGCCGGCGGTGGCGGCGCTGGTCGGCGCGTCGGCGGATCTCCGCAGCGGGCAGGGTCGGTGCGGGCATCTGCGTGCCGAGCAGCCGCAGCCGGTCGGCGAGGGTGTCGTGGATGGGGTCAGACACGGAGCTTTCCTTCCTCGCTGGTCGGGGTTTGGTCAGCGAGTTTGGCCGCGAGCGCGGTCCGGCCGCGGGCGAGGCGGCTCTTAACGGCGCTGACGCTGGCGCCGGTCTCGGCCGCGACTTGCTCGACGGAGAGGTCGCACATGTGGTGCAGGACCAGGGCGCCTCGCTGTGCCTCGGGCAGGTCGCGGAGCGCGGCGACCAGCATCAGGTGCTCCTCGGTGGGCGGTTCGACGGTGGGTGGTTCTTGGCGGTGGTGGCGTCCGGCCAAGTGCAGGCCCCGGGCGAGACGCCGCCAGCGGGAGTGGGCCAGCCGCCGGGCCGTGGTCCGGATCCATGCCTCCGGGGCGTCGTCCGAGTCGAAGGTGCGCCTTCGGTCCCATGCGCGGATGAAGGCCTCCTGGACCACGTCCTGTGCTTCGGACCAGTTGCCGGTTAGCGCGTAGAGCTGCCCGGTCAGGCGGGAGAAGGACGCCGCGTAGAACGCGTCGAACTCCTGTGGCGTCATCAAGGGCCTCTCTTCTGGGGCTGTCCGTCAGCTCGCGGCACAGGCGATGCGCGAAGGAAGCACTCCTCGGCCGCGGCGGTGGAGCCGTGCCTCCTGGGCGGAGCCTCCCGCCCTGTACGCACGAGCGCTGGCCCAGGGTCGCACCGACGGCCTATGACCTGGATCACGTGTGCGGGGTGCGACCTGCCGGGCGTCGGGAGGCGTACAGGGGTGCTGGCATCAACCGGACGCCCGCAGGAAAGGACACGGATTCATGCGTATCCGCCCGATCATGCTCATCGCCGCCACCGCCACCGCCGCAGCCATCGCGACCGCGGGGGGAATGGCCACCGCCGCAACCGGCACCTCCACGCCCACCCCCACGGCCCACGGCAAGCCCTCCGGAGCGCCCACCGCCACGGCCTACGGCGCCGGCTCGGCCGGAGCCTCGGTGGTCTCCGGCAGCGGCTCGTCCGTTGCCCGTGCGACTGCCACCCCGGCCGCTTTCACCGTCACCAGCACGACGACAGCCCCGATCGTCGCTGGGGCCGTCTCCGAGATCCTGGCCTCCTGCCTGGGCTCCGAGGCGTCGCAGTACCACGCGGTGATCGCGGTCCGCGCTCCCGTCGCCTCGTCGGACACCGACGGCGTGGTCATCGCCGTCAACTCCGCCAACCAGTACGTGCAATGCGAGTCGAAGGGCCACAAGGGCGAGAGCATGTCCGTCCCTCCGACGTTCATCAACGATCGCCTGTGGGGCACCGGTCACCTGATCGAGTACTTCGACAGCTTCAGCGCGCCGGCCGGTGCCGGGCAGTTCCTCTCGCTGGGCGCCGGGCACTACACACCCGATGTCGCCAAGGTCACCATCAGCTACGGCGACGACCCGACGCAGTACCCGGCCGTCATGGCAGGCGGCGCGTTCGTCTACACGGCGGCCATCTCCACCGGCCACAACGGGGACTCTCTTTCCCCGGCCCCCTATGTCCATGCCTACAACGCGGACGGCAAGGAGATCTACAACCAGAAGACGCAGCCCACAGTCAAGGGCGCCCGTCAGTAGGCGTTACTTGTCGCTGTCGTAGCCGCGGTCCGGGTTCACGCCGGCATGGTCGGGTAGCCCGCCGACCTGCTCGTCGGCGGCCTTGCGGGTGGGTACGAGCAGTTGGGGGAGCTCGCGCGCGGCCCAGCCGGTGACCTCCGGCTGGGCCGCACCGCTCCGGCTGTCCGTAGCCGGCCTTGACCAGGGTGACGCCTTGACGACGACGAAGGCGATCCGGTGCGTCGGCCGGCGTCTGGCCCGCGCGGTGCTCGACCTGGCCGCCGAGGACGCCCGGCTGAGCACATCGCCCGCCTGTACGCCGCGCTCGGCCCGGCCCCGACACGAGCGAATGCGCTGGGCCGGAACGGTTCGGCGGCCGAATTCGGTTCACGAATTCAGAAAATTTTTCCAGACTTTCTCGGGAGGGTGGGGCGAACCGGACATCGGATGGGCCTCGGGACTTTTTCCTGAACAACCCGTTGACAGCAGCGGCGAAGGGGGGATTTACTGGCGCCCAGCGCGCTGAATTTCCGAATTCAGGGCATTCCGTTTAATGGAGGTGACACGCATGAAGATTCTGTTTGCGATCCGCAACACGCTGAGCGGTAAGGAAAGCCTCAAGAAGAAGGCCTGGTACTTCTGGTACTAAGCCGAGGAATTCGTCCCCGCCCCCGGGCGGGGACGAGCCCGGCATTCTTCCTTCCGACCGACGACCCGTCAGCCCTGCCGGCCCCGGAGACCCGCCATGCCGCTCACCGCCAGTTCGCGCACCCGCACCACGGTGTTCGCGCCGCGCCTCGCTGCCCTGCTCCGGGACCACCTGGGCCGGGACGTGTTCCGCCTGGAGCCCGACACCGTCGGAGTGGCCGGCCCCGAGGCCATGGACCGCATCCTGGCCGCCCGCCGCGCCACCGAGACCGAGCGGCCCACCTTCAAGCCGCTGCACGGCCGATCGATAGGCCGCCCCGAGGCCGCCGCGATCATGCGGACCATCGGCGCCGACGTGCGCGCGGCCCTGAAGAATCCCATTCCGGAGAATGTCGACCTGAGTGGTCCGTGGCCGATCACCGGCCATTTCTTCCTGCGCGACCTCATTCTCGGGAACGATCCGTACCGGCTCCGGCTGCTGATGAGCCGCTATCTGGAATTGACGCCGAAACTCACCTGGTCGGTCATCGCGGCCGGCGCCGCGCTGCCCCGGCGCCCCCGGCCGGACGACCGGCTGACGGCGCTGGCCAGCCTCTTCACCGACGCCGCCGGCTACCAGGACCGCCGCTATGCGATGGGGATGTACCGGCGCGCCGCCGCCCCCGTCTGCTTCACCGTCTCCACCCTGGTGGCCAACGCGCTCTGGCTCGGTGCGCCGTTCGACGAGGACGTCTCCAACCGCAACCTCATCCACGAGTCGGCCCGGCTGCTGCCGCCGTCCTGGAACATCCTGCGCTACGCCTCCCCGGAGTACCCGGCCATCGACCAGCGGATCGGGCCGGTCGACGACGTGCTGATCCTGCCGCTGCTCTCGCACCGCGACCCGGCGCTGTGGGACGCCCCGGAGAAGTTCCGCCCCGAGCGCTGGGACTCGCTCGACCCGGACACCGCTCCCGGCTACCTGCCGTTCGGCCACAGCTCCGAACGCTGCTGGGGCCGCCACATGGTGATGCCGCTGGCCGAGCTGCTGCTCGACCTGATCCGGCGTCAGGGCCTGACCGTCGACCCGGAGCAGCAGCGGGCCAAGGTGCCGCTGGTCGGACTGCTCGGCGTGGAGGAGGTCCGACTGGTCGGGGGCCACCGTGGCCGCCTCTGAGCCGACCGCCGCAGCGGCCGCGCCCGTGGCTGCCACCGAGCCGACCACCCCGGCGACTGCGCCCGCAGCCGCCGCTGAGCCACCCGTCGCCGAACCGGTGCCGGTCGGCGCGGAGTTCTTCGCCCACCAGCACCAGGAGTACCGGCGCTGGCGCGAGCAGGGCGTCGTGCGGCGGGTCCGGTTCGGCGAGCCGGTGCCGATCGAGGGCTGGCTGGTCACCGGCCACGCCGCCTGCCGCGCCGCGCTGGCCGATCCCCGGTTGAGCAAGGAGGGCGCCGCCGAGCGGTACGGCGCGCTGCTCGGCAACACCGAGGGCCCCGGTGCCGGCCTGATGCGCCACATGCTCAACACCGACCCTCCCCACCACACCCGGCTGCGCAGGCTGGTCCAACAGGCCTTCACCGCCCGCCGGGTGGCCGCGCTGCGCCCCCTGGTCGAGGCCCGGGTCGACCGCCTGCTGGACGCCCTGGCGGGTCGCGCCGAGGCCGACCTGATCGCGGACTTCGCACTGCCGCTGCCCCTCGGGGTGATATCCGACCTGCTCGGCGCACCGGCGGACGGCCGCACCGCCCTGCGGGTGCGCGGCAACGCCGAGGCCGAGGGCGACGGCGAAGTCTCGGTGCCGACCGCCGAGTCGATGCTGCGGCACATCCAGGAGCTGCTGGACCACAAGCGCGACCACCCGGCCGACGACCTGCTCAGCGGCTTGTTGGCGGCTCGCGACGGTGACGACCGGCTGACCGGGCCGGAGATCACCTCGATGTGCTTCCTGCTGGTGCTGGCCGGCCACCAGACCACCGTCAACCTGATCGCCAACGGCATGCTCACCCTGCTCGACCACCCGGAGGAGCTCGCCGCACTGCGCGCCGACCCGAACCTGCTGGCCGGTGCGATCGACGAAGTGCTGCGCTACGAGAGCCCGTTCGCGATCGCCTCGCTGCGCTACACCACCGAGCCGGTGGTCATCGCCGGCACCAGGATCCCGGCGGGGGAGTTCGTGCAGCTCGGTCTGCTGGCCGCCAACCGCGACCCGGCCGCCTTCCCGGACCCGGATCGGTTCGATATCACCCGGGACGGTACCGGGCACCTGGCGTTCGGCCACGGCATCCACCACTGCCTGGGCGCGCCGCTGGCCCGGCTGCAGGCCGAGGTGGCGTTCGGCGGACTGTTCCGGCGCTGGCCCGCGCTGCGGCTGGCCGAGCGGCCGGTGTGGCAGGAGAACCCGAGGCACCACGGACTACTGCGACTGCCGGTGCTGCTTGGCTAGGGTCGGGGCTACCAGCGGGTAACGGCAGCGGAAGGGGCGGTCGGGATGGCCGAGGCACTGCCCTCGACGCCCTGCCGGCCGCGAAGAAGGCGATCCAGGACATCTACAACGCCGAGGACGGCGAACACGCCGAGCAATCGGACGCCGCGAGGACCGGCCTGGTGCGAGACGCGGGACTACTGCCTGATGTGGGCTCGCAGGGCCTCCACGAACCACGCGAACACCGGAGCCAGGCTTGGTGGAACGGGCCATCGGTTGATGACGGCCAATAGGTGCCAGTAGCGTTCCGCGCGGGGGTCGCCGGCGATCTCCAGGCGTGTCAGCAGCCAGTGGCGCAGGTCGGCGTCGTCGGCGCGGCCGAAGGTCTGGGCATAGCGAGCGGTCAGGGCGTTGAGAATTTGTGCGGCCTCGGCACAGGTCGGGGCGACGCCGGCATCGAGCGCGCGGCCGATCTTGTCACGCACGGTCTCGGTGAGGTCGTGGTGCAGCCCGGTGGCGTCGCCCCGGGCGCGCTCGGCCGCTTGGTACTCCGCCATGCGGCGGACGGCGGCGCGGAAGTCCGGGTCCTGGGCGAGCTCGGCAAGTTCCACCCAGGCATATACCTGATCGGGTTCGGGGTCGTCCGGCAGCTCGGGCATGGCCGAGCGCATCATGTCCACGAAGTCGGCGTTGGCATCCAGACCGCCGAAGGTGTCATCGATGAAGTCGCTGATGAGGCGCCGGCGTTCGACATCGGAGAGCTTTGCGAGCTTGTGCATGAGATCCATTTCCTCGGTGGTGGAGCCCCGCTTGGCCACCGCGCGCAACACCGCCCGCCGCAGTCGAAGAGTGCGGATCTGCACCTCCGGAGCGTCGGCGTGCGCGGCCGCGATCTCGGGCACCGAGACCTCGTGCGTCTCCCCCTGCTGGAGACTCAAGCTCCATCGCTTGCCGAACGGCAGCGAACCAGCCCTCATCCACAGATCTTGACAATTCCTCCCGGTGTGACGAGTAGTCACTTGGTGGGGCTGGCGTCGCTGGCGCCTGGACGGTCAGTTGTCGCGTATGACGCGATCGCGGTAGTCCTGAAGGAATGCCAGTTACTCGGGTCCTCTGGGGCGAGGAAATCACATGTTGATGACACAGCATCCGACTGCTTCGGCGATCGCGAACACGGCCTGGAGGGCGTCGTCGACCTTGCCGCGGACGTAAAGCGTGATCGACTCGACCGGGTCCGCTGACCCGAGGTTCAGTTCAATGCTCCAGGTCGGACCGGCGAGGCTCCCCCAGGGGCGGGTGTCCCAGAATTCGATGCTGGGCAGCTGGCTGAGCAGAGCGGCCTTGACCTGCTCGTGAGTTCCGAGTGGCGGGGTGGCGAGGTCGCTCGGGAAGGGGCGGTGATTCAGAACGACGTCGAGACGTTCGCCGCCCCCGTCGACCGAGGCGTATCCGGCGGGAATGGGCAGAAGAAGCAGGTCCCAGCTCATGAGGCCCCCAGTGATGTGGTGTCGATGCGCCGCTGACGATAGCCCTTGCCGATGACAGGCGCGTCTTCAGGCCAACGGGATGACGCCCTTGCCGGCGGTGGCCTGCTGGAGGCGGAGGCTGGTGGAACTCGATGTCGGTGGCACCGAGCAAACCACCCGGAGGGGTCACCCCCTTGGAATCGACACGAACGCGCTGCCGGCCTCCCGTCGGCCGGGCCCCGCGGAACACCCCCTGCTTCCCCGGGACCCGGCCGCCTGCGCCCCGTTCCCGGACGCTCGGCCGGAAGGCGCGGGTCTACGGGGCGGTGTGCCCGCTGCATCTCGGCCTCGGGCAGGTGCCGGCGGTCGGCGGCGCGAACCGCGCCGCAAGCGGGCTCACTCGAACGCGCGTACGTGTCGGCGGGGTATCGGTGGTCGGGCGTGGTGAGGTGGTGCGGGCGGGAACTGGGCCGGGACCGCCGGCTCGCCGCCCGAGGTAGGGAGCGTTCATGTACGGCCTGCTCAGATCCGTTGCCGTGGCGGCCGGTGCCGCCTGTGCGCTGCTGGGTCCAGCGATGGTCCCGGCCGGCTTCGGGGCCGTGGCGGCGGTCGTCCCTCATCCCGTTTGGGCGGCCGAGGACGTACGAGGCGAGGGAGACGGCACGCTCATCACCCGCCTGCACACACCCCCTACCGGCACGTCGATCGCCTCACCCGCGCGCGACACCCTCTTCGC
>NZ_JBIWPN010000075.1:0-25596 GCF_044768305.1 Kitasatospora sp. NPDC101155
TTCCTCGGCGCCGGCACCGGCGGTTACGCGGCCGCCAACGCCTTCATGGACGGCCTGATGGCCCGCCGCCGGGCCGACGGACTCCCCGCCCTCTCGCTCGCCTGGGGCATGTGGGAGCAGACCACCGGCATGGCCGCACAGACCGACGACCTGGCCAGGAGCCGGCTCCACCGGCGCGGCGGCCTGCAGGCCCTCACCCCCGAGCAGGGCATGGAGCTCTTCGACGCGGCCCTGCACAGCGACCGCTCGCTGCTCGTGCCGGCCCGGCTGGACCTGCGCGCCGTGCGGGCCGATGCCGTCGCCGGCCGGGAGACGCCCCCGCTTCTGCGCGGGCTGGTCGGCTCCCCGCGGCGGGCGGCCCGGCCGGTGGCCTCCGGCGAGGAGCGGCGCAGGTTCGCCGAGCAGCTGGCCGGGCTGCCGCCGGCCGAGCGGGCGGCGGCGCTGCTCGACCAGGTCCGCACCAAGGTGGGGGTGGTGCTCGGCTACCGGGCGGATCAGCGGATCGACGCCGACCAGGGCCTGTTCGAGATCGGCTTCGACTCGCTGACCGCGCTGGAGCTGCGCAACCGGCTGGGCGAACTGGTCGGCGCCAAGCTGCCGACCGGCCTGGTCTTCGACCACCCGACACCGGCACTGCTGGTCGCACACCTGCACGGGCGGCTGTTCGGCGGGGACGCCCCCGGGCTCGGCGGGGTGGCCGTGTGACCGCCGCCGACCAGCCGCCAGGAACCGCACGACGAGAAGGAGGAGCAGTGTTCGACGCCGAGGTGTATCTGGAGCGGATCGGCTGCGAGGGCGAGACCGGTGTGGACATCGAAACGCTGCGCAGGCTGCAGAAGCGGCACCTGATGGCGATCCCGTACAACATCGCGGCCCAGGACTTCGCCGACGCCCCGGTCCTGGTCGCGATCGACGAGGACGAGACCTTCCGGACCGCGGTGCTGGACGGCCGCGGCGGCACCTGCTTCCAGCTGAACCGGCTCTTCTTCCGGCTGCTGCGCGAACTCGGCTACGACGCCTCGCTGCTGGCGGGCAGCACCGCCGAGGGCTGGGAGGAGTTCGGCACCGAGGTTGAGCACATGTTCATCCGGGTCGCGCTGGACGGCGCCCAGTGGCTGGTGGACGCCGGCTACCCCGGGCCCTCCTACGTCGAACCGCTGCTCCTCACCGACGCCGTGCAGACCCAGTACGGCAGCCAGTTCCGGTTGGTGGAGCAGGGCGGCGGCGAGTACGCGCTGCAGCGGCGGGCCCGGGTCGGCCGCTGGGGAACGGTCTACAGCTTCCGGCTGACCGAGCGCCGCTGGGCCGACTGGCAGCCGATGGAGGACCGGGTCCGGGAGAACCCCGCCCCGGCACCGGACGGCGACATGCGGGGCGTGCTGTACGGACGGACCCTGACCGACGGTCAGGTGGTGCTCAAGGGGCGCTGGCACCTGACGGTCCGTGACGGCCGGGAGCGGGCCCGCACCGTGGTGGACGACGGCGAGCACCGGGCCCTGGTCACCGCGATCCTGGCCGGCGACCTGCCCGGGATCCTCCCGCTCGATTTCTCCTGAACCCCTTACCTGACACCTGAACCGAATACCCCGGAAGGAAAGGAATCCAGAATGGCGACCAAGACGGCTGACGCGGTGGTCATCGGCGGTGGCCCCGCCGGCGCGGTGAGCGCCTATCTGCTGGCCCGTGACGGCCACTCGGTGGTGCTGCTGGAACGCGACGAGTTCCCGCGCTTCCACATCGGCGAGTCGATGCTGCCGTACATGATGGGCCTGTTCGACCGGATCGGGCTGCGCGAGGCGCTGGAGGGCGGCGGCTTCGTGCCCAAGTTCGGCGGCGAGTTCATCGACCCGACCGAGACCAAGTTCTTCTCCGGCGTCTTCCGGGCCGACTTCAGCCTGCAGGGCGAGGGCCGCTTCGACCGCGCCTTCCAGGTCGAGCGCGCCCGGTTCGACGGGATGCTGGTCAACGAGGCGGCCAAGGCCGGCGCCGAGGTGCACCTGGGCGCACCCGTCAAGGACCTGCTGATGGACGGCGACCGGATGACCGGCGTGACCTACGAGGAGGGCGGCGAGCTGCACCGGCTCGACGCCACCTACGTGATCGACGCCAGCGGCCGGTCCGGCCGGATCGCCAACAAGCTCGGCCTGCGCAAGATGCTGGAGAGGCTCCGGATGGTCGGCGTGTTCCGCCACTACACCGGCCTGGACGAGCGCAACAACCTGGGCGCCGAGGGCGACATCCAGGTCGGCGCGCACGACGACGGCTGGGTCTGGGCGATCCCGCTCTCCAAGGACCTGATCAGCGTCGGCACCGTGATGCCCCGCGACGTGTTCCGCAGGGGCACCCCGGAGGAGGTCTTCGAGGAGCACCTGAACCGGGTGCCGCGGATCACCGCGCGGCTGGCCGGGACGAGCCCGTCGATGGACCTCAAGATCGAGACCGACTACTGCTACCACGCCGACACCGTGACCGGCCCCGGCTGGATGATGGTCGGCGACGCGGGCTGCTTCGGCGACCCGATGTTCTCCGGCGGCGTGCTCATCGCCACCTCCACCGCGGTGCGCGCGGCCGAGACCGTCAGCGCCGCGCTGCGCGAGCCGTCGGACGCCGACCGGCTGCTCGACGAGTACTCGAACTACTTCAAGACCGGCTACGACACCTACCTGCGGCTGATCCAGGCCTTCTACGACGGCGAGCTGGTCTCGGTCGCGGCCGACGCCGGACGGACCACCTCGCGGGACGCGCTGGAGCGCTACCTGATCCGGCTGATCGGCGGCGACTTCTGGAGCGAGCACAACGCGGTCGCGCAGGAGATGCGGCGGCGCACCGAGTGGGACGCCTTCCCGCCCTTCCAGCGCGTCTACGGCTGCCCCGCCTACCCGCACCTGGAGGAGCAGGACCGCAAGGAGCGGGCCGAGGCCCGCATCCTGCGGGTGACCAACGGCCAGTAACGGCCAGCAACGGCAGGCACCGGCCACCGGGGGCCGGCGGCACACCGCCGCCGGCGCCCGGCCGGGCGCCGGCCCGGCGCACCTCAGGACAGGGGGGAACGGCGTGACACAACAGATTCCGGTCCGCATCGGCGACCGTTCGTACGACGTGCTCATCGGCCCGGGGGTGCGCTCCGCACTGGCCGAGGTGATCAAGCGGCTCGGCGCCCGGCGGGTCGCCGTGGTCTCGGCCCGGCCCGCGCAGTGGGTGCCCGACACCGGGGTGGAGACCCTGCTGCTGCCCGCCCGGGACGGCGAGCCGGACAAGAACCTTGCCACCGTCGAGGCGCTCTGCGCGGAGTTCGTCCGGTTCGGGCTGACCCGCGGCGACGCCGTCGTCTCCGTGGGCGGCGGAACCACCACCGACGTGGTCGGCCTGGCCGCCGCCCTCTACCACCGGGGCGTGCCCGTGGTGCACCTGCCGACCACGCTGCTCGCCCAGGTGGACGCCAGCGTCGGCGGCAAGACGGGGGTCAACCTGCCCTCGGGCAAGAACCTGGTGGGCACCTACTGGCAGCCCGCCGCCGTGCTCTGCGACACCGACTACCTGACCACCCTGCCCCCGCGCGAACTGCGCAACGGCCTCGGCGAGATCGCCCGCTGCCACTTCATCGGCGCCGGCGAGCTGCGCGGGCGCGACCTCGCCGAACAGATCGCCGCCAGCGTCCGGCGCAAGGCCGAGATCGTGTCGGCCGACGAACGGGACACCGGCCTGCGGCACATCCTCAACTACGGCCACACCCTCGGCCACGCCCTGGAGACGGCCACCGACTTCGCGCTCCGGCACGGCGAGGGCGTCGCGATCGGCACCGTCTTCGCGGGCCTGCTGGCCGGCGCCCTCGGCCGGATCGGCCCCGCACGGGTGGCCGAGCACCGGGAGGTCGTCGAGTTCTACGGCCTGCCCGCCGCGCTGCCCGCCGGCGCCGACCCGGCCGAGCTGATCCGGCTGATGAGCCGGGACAAGAAGGCCCGCGGCGGCCTCGCCTTCGTGCTCGACGGCCCCGGCGGCGCCGAACTGGTCCACGAGGTGCCCGAGCAGGCCGTCGCCGACACCCTCGACCGGATGCCGCGCCAACCGCTCGACCGGCTGACCGGCCCGCCCCAGGACGGAACGGGAGCGTCGGTGGCATGACGAACCCAACAGCGCGGCCCGGCGAGCGGGTCGCCGCCGCGCGGGAGCGCAAGCTCGCGGCCCGCCTCGCCGCGGCGCTGGAGCGGCCCGCCGCGCAGCAGCCCGAGTGGCCGGACCCGGCCCGGACCCGGGCGGTGGCCGGGCGGCTGCGCACCGCGCCCCCCGTGGTGGCGCCGGCCGAGACCGCCCGGCTGTCCGAGCGGCTCGCGGCGGTCGCCCGCGGCCAGGCGTTCCTGCTGCAGAGCGGCGACTGCGCGGAGACCTTCGCCGAGGCGACCGAGCCGCACCAGCGGGCCAACCTCGGGCTGCTGGCCCGGATGGCGCTGGTGCTCGGCCGGGCCGCCGGGCTGCCTGTGGTGCCGGTGGCCCGGATGGCCGGGCAGTACGCCAAACCGCGTTCCCGGCCGCTCGACGCCGACGGCCTGCCCGCCTACCGCGGCGACATCGTGCACTCCGCCGAACCGACCGCCGCCGCCCGCACCCCCGACCCCGACCGGATGCTGCTCGCCCACGCGCACGCCGTGCGGACGATGGCACTGGTCCGTCTGGTGGGCGCGGAGCACACGGCGGACCCGCGCGAGCTGCACACCGGGATCCGCGCGCACGCCGGCCGCACCCCGGGCGGCGAGCGCTTCCTCCCGGCCGGGGGCCCGCCCGGCGAGGTCTTCGTCAGCCACGAGATGCTGCTGCTCGACTACGAGACCGCCCAGCTGCGGCCCGCCCCGCCGAGCGGCGGCCCGGAGCCGATGCTGGCCAGCCCGCTCGCCCACTTCCTCTGGATCGGCGAGCGCACCCGCGGCTTCGACGACGCGCACCTGGCGGTCGCCGAACTGCTCGCCAACCCGATCGGCGTGAAGATCGGCCCGGGAACCACCCCCGAGCAGGCGGCCGAGTACGTGCACCGGCTCGACCCGCACGGCGTCCCCGGCCGGCTGACCCTGATCAGCCGGATGGGGCACACCCGGGTGCGCGAGGTGCTGCCGTCGATCGTCGAGAAGGTCACCGCGACCGGCCACAAGGTGATCTGGCAGTGCGACCCGATGCACGGCAACTCCCGCACCACGGCCGACGGCCGCAAGACCCGGGAGGTGGACCACGTACTGGACGAGATCACCGGTTTCTTCGAGGTCCACCGCGCACTCGGCACCAACCCCGGCGGCCTGCACCTGGAGGCGACCGGCGAGGACGTCACCGAGTGCCTGGGCGGGCCCGGGCGGCTCGGCGAGCAGGACCTGCAGGCCCGCTACCGCACCGCCTGCGACCCCCGGCTTAACGAGGAGCAGGCGATGGCGCTCGCCTTCACCGTCGCCGCGCTGCTCGCCGACGGCACCGCGCCCACCACTCACCCCGCCTCTGGAGCTGGAGACCGGCATGACCGATGAGGCCGCCACCCCGCCGCCCGACCGCGCCGCCGAACCGCCGCCGCCCCGGCAGGCCGTGATCAGCGGCAGCACCCGGCTGTACGCCGTGCTCGGCGACCCGGTCGCCCAGGTCCAGTCGCCGGGGCTGCTCAACCCGCTCTTCGCAGACCAGGGCGTCGACGCCGTGCTGGTCCCGGTCGAGGCGCGCCCGGACGACCTGGAGCGGGTGGTCCGCGGCCTGCAGCGGATCGCCAACCTGGACGGCCTCTTCGTCACCGTCCCGCACAAGGCGGCCGCCGCCCGGCTCGCCGACCGGCGCAGCCGCACCGTCGAGATCACCGGCACCGCGAACGTGCTGCGGCGCGAGGCCGACGGGCAGTGGCTGGCCGAGAACTTCGACGGCTCCGGCTTCGTCGCCGGCCTGGCCCGCGCCGGGCACCGGTTGGCGGGCCGGCGGGTGGCGCTGGCCGGGGCCGGGGGAGCGGGCAGCGCCATCGCGGCGGCACTGCTGGCCGCCGGCGCCGACCGGCTCACCCTCACCGACCCGGACCTGCCCAAGCGGGACCAACTGCTCGACCGGCTCGCCGCGCACTGGCCCGGCCGGGTCCGGGCCGCCGCCGAACCCCCGCTGCCGGAGAGCGATTTGGCGGTCAACGCGACACCGCTGGGGATGCGGCCCACGGACCCGCTGCCGTTCCCGCCCGAGCTGCTGCCGCCCGGCGCGGTGGTGGCCGACATCGTCATGAAGCCCCGGGAGACCCCGCTGCTGCGGCGTGCCGCCGCGGCGGGCCACCAGGTGCACCACGGCAGCCACATGCTGACCGGTCAACTGGAGTCCTACCTCACGTTCTTCGGCCTGCCCGCACCCGCCACCGGTTGACCACCGACCGGCCCACCAGCAAGGCCAGGTGACTACCAGACCGGGGGATGCCGGGCTCCGGGGCGCGATACCTACAGTGAGGGTCGCGCGCCTTGCGTGTGAATTCCGGGGGCCAGGACGTTCCACGGACCAGCTCGCCGCCCCGGCCGCTTTATGCCGCCCATCGGCCATTCCGGCCGAGCCTCGGCCACCGGCCGAGAGAACAGTCCGAAGCCGAGATTTGGAGACACATGAACGCGCGACCGGCACCGGAGTTCCCTTCCTGGCCGCAGTTTGACGACAGCGAGCGAGCCGGCTTGATCCGGGCCCTGGAGCAGGGGCAGTGGTGGCGCATGGGCGGGTCGGAGGTGAACTCCTTCGAGCGCGAGTTCGCCGACTTCCACGGCTCCCCGCACGCCCTGGCCGTCACCAACGGCACCCACGCGCTGGAACTGGCGCTGCAGGTCATGGGCGTCGGCCCCGGCCACGAGGTGATCGTGCCGGCCTTCACCTTCATCTCCTCCTCGCAGGCCGCCCAGCGCCTCGGCGCCGTCGCCGTCCCGGTCGACGTCGACCTGGACACCTACAACATCGACGTGGCGGCCGCGGCCGCGGCGGTCACCCCCCGCACCAAGGCGATCATGCCCGTGCACATGGCCGGCCTTTTCGCCGACATGGACGCCCTGGGCAAGCTCTCCGCCGACACCGGCGTGCCGCTGCTGCAGGACGCCGCGCACGCCCAGGGCGCCCGCTGGCAGGGCAAGCGGGTCGGCGAGCTCGGCAGCATCGCCGCGTTCAGCTTCCAGAACGGCAAGCTGATGACCGCGGGCGAGGGCGGCGCCGTGCTCTTCCCCGACGAGGAGAGCTACGAGCTCGGCTTCCTGCGGCACAGCTGCGGCCGGGCCCGCACCGACCGGCACTACATCCACCAGACCTCCGGCAGCAACATGCGGATGAGCGAGTTCTCCGCCGCCGTGCTGCGCGCCCAGCTGGCCCGGATCGACGACCACACCGCGATCCGCGACCAGCGCTGGGAGCTGCTCTCCCGGCTGCTCGGCGAGATCGACGGCGTCGTGCCGCAGGGCACCGACCCGCGGGCCGACCGCAACTCCCACTACATGGCGATGTTCCGGGTCCCCGGCATCACCGAGGAGGCCCGCAACGAGCTGGTCGACACCTTGGTCGAGGCCGGCCTGCCGGCCTTCTCCGCGTTCCGGGCGATCTACCGCACCCCGGCCTTCTGGGAGATGGCCGCGCCCGACACCACCGTTGAGCGGCTCGCCGAACTGTGCCCGAACACCGAGGCGATCAGCGCCGAGGGCATCTGGCTGCACCACCGGGTGCTGCTGGCCTCCGAGGAAGCCCTGCACGCCGCGGCCGAGATCATCACCGACGCCGTGGCGGCCAGGTGAGGCTGCGGGCCGCCGTCGTCGGGCTCGGCTGGGCCGGCCGCGAGTTGTGGCTCGCCCGGCTGCGCGAGCACGAGGACTTCGAGACGGTCGCCGCCGTCGACCCCGACCCGGCATCCCGGGCCGCGGTCGCCGCGGCGACCGGTCTGCCCGTCCACGAGACGGTCGACGCCCTGGACGCCAACTCGGTCGACGTCGCCGTCGTCGCCGTGCCGAACCACCTGCACACCCAGGTGGCCGCGACGCTGCTGCGCCGCGGCATCGCGGTCTTCCTGGAGAAGCCGGTCTGCCTCAGCTCGGCCGAGGCCGACGCGCTGGCGGAGGCCGAGCGGGCCGGCGGGATGCTGCTGGCCGGCAGCGCCGCCGCCCACCGCGGCGACGTGCGGGAGCTGGCGAAGCTGCTGCCCGAGCTCGGCCGGATCCGCCACATCGACCTGGCCTGGGTGCGGGCCCGCGGCGTGCCGCAGGCCGGCGGCTGGTTCACCCAGCGCAGCAAGTCCGGCGGCGGCGTGCTGGTCGACCTGGGCTGGCACCTGCTCGACGTGCTGACCGCGCTGGTCGGCCCCGCCCGGGTCACCCAGCTGGCCGGCGCGGTCTCCGACGACTTCCTCAGCTGCGGCGCCTGGTCGGCGACCTGGCGGAAGGACCGGCCCACCGCCGCCGCGCCCGGCGACGTCGAGGACACCGCCCGCGGCTTCCTGGTCCGGGAGGACGGCATCTCCGTCTCGCTCCGGGCCAGCTGGGCCTCGCACGAGGCGCTGGACGGCGTCGTCGTCGGCGTCGAGGGCAGCGCCGGCACCGCCCGGCTGCACTGCACCTTCGGCTTCAGCCCGAACAGGGCACCGGAGCCGCAGCTCACCCTCACCCAGGAGGGTGTCACCCGGCGGATCCCGCTCGCCGCCGAACCCCTCGGCACCGAGTACGGACGCCAACTCGACGGCCTCGCAGCCCTGCTGGCCGACCCGGCGGTGCGCGGCCGGGCCGTCGCCCAGGCCCGCGACACCGTCCGGCTCGTCGAAGGCCTCTACGCATCGGCGCGCGCCGCCCGACCGGCGGACCGCGCCCTCGAATCCACCACCCACGAAGAGGTGCGGACCACGTGACCACGACATCGGACCATCAGCCCGGAAGGGACGCCGCGCCCGGCACGGTCCCCAGGCAGGCGGTCGTCTTCGACCTCGACGGCGTCATCGTGGACAGCTTCGCGGTGATGGGCGAGGCCTTCTCGCTCGCCTACGCCGAGGTCGTCGGCGACGGACCTGCCCCCTTCGAGGAGTACCAGCGCCACCAGGGCCGGTACTTCCCCGACATCATGCGGATCATGGGCCTCCCGCTGGAGATGGAGGGGCCGTTCGTCCGCGAGAGCTACCGGATGGCCGAGCAGGTGCAGGTCTACGACGGCATCGTCGACGTGCTGCGCACGCTGAACGAGCGCGGCCTGCGGCTGGCCGTCGCCACCGGCAAGAGCGGCGAGCGGGCCCGCTCGCTGCTCGACGTCCTCGGCCTGCTGCCGTACTTCGCGCACGTGATCGGCTCCGACGAGGTGTCCCGGCCCAAGCCGGCCCCCGACATCGTGCTGCGCGCGCTCGAACTCCTCGACGTCCCCGCCGACCAGGCCGTGATGATCGGCGACGCCCCGACCGACCTGGCCAGCGCGCAGGGCGCCGAGGTCACCGCGGTGGCCGCGCTGTGGGGCTGTCACGACGGGGCCGAACTGCTCGCCGCCGGCCCCGACGTGGTGCTGCGCCAGCCCGCCGACCTGCTCGCCCTCTGCCCGGCCCTACCCGGGCGCTGAGCCGGCGATGGGAACACCGTGGCACCTCGGCATCGACATCGGGGGCACCAAGGTCGCCCTGCGGGCCGAGTCGGCGGACGGCCGGGCCGAGGAGCACGGCTTCGCCTGGCCGCGAGCCGATGACGCCGACCGCGACCTCGCCCTGCTGGCCGGCGCGGTCGGCGTGCTGACCGCCCGGACCGGCGCCGCGATCCGCGCCGTCGGCGTCGCCGTGCCCGGCACGGTCGGCCCCGACGAGCGGATCACCGCCTGGCCCAGTCGGCCGTCCTGGACCGGCCTGCGGCTGGGCCCGGCGCTGCGCGGCATGCTGCCCGGCGCCGAGGTCGCCTGGGCGGACGACGGCGACCTCGGCGCGCTCGCCGAGGCGGCCGCGGCCGACTGCCCCGACCTGCTCTACGTCGGCGTCGGCACCGGCGTCGGCGGAGGCCTGGTGCTGGGCGGCCGGCTCTGCCCGGGCCCCGGCCGGGGCTCCTTCGAACTCGGCCACCTGATCGTGGACCCGAGCGGCCCCGACTGCGTGTGCGGCCGCCGCGGTTGCCTCCAGGCCACCGCTTCCGGCCTGGCCACCCTGGCCCGGGCCGGCGAGCTGGCCGGCGCCCCGGTGAGCTACCAGGAGCTGCGCACCGCCGTGCGGGCCGGCCACCCCTGGGCGACCGAGGCGGTCGACCGGACCTGCCGGGCCCTGGCCACCGCGATCATGGGCGTCACCGAACTGCTGCACCCCCGCCTGGTGGTGGTCGGTGGCGGCTTCGCGGACGGCCTGGACGACCTGGTCGCCCGGATCACCACCCGGCTGGCCCCGCTCGCCCGCCCCGGCCGCCCCGCCCCGCCGCTGGCCCCGGCCCGCCTGGGCGGCCTCTCCTCGCTGCGCGGCGCGGTCCTGCTGGCCCGCAGCGCCACCGGCGGCGCGCGGATCGGCTGACCCCGCACCGCTGCCACTGGCGCCCCGGTCGGCCGACCCGCGGACCGGGGCGTTCGGCTGTCGGCCCGTCAGCCGGCGCCGCCCGCAGCGGCAGCGGCCGGCACGCCCGCTCCCAGCGCCGCCCGCAGGGCGTCCACCAGGGCGTCCCGCGCCGGCGCGCCCGAGGCCGTGCCGAACACGTGGTAGTCGGGCCGGACCAGCAGCGCGTCCACCCCGTGGCGGGCCAGCAGCGCGTGGTAGACGCCGTCCAGGTCGGCGACCTCGCCGGCCTGCGGCTCCTCGTCGGCCGCCCGCAGCCGCAGCACCCAGCTTCCCAAGGTGGCCAGGAACGCCGCCCGTTCCTCGTCGAGCCCGTCCGCCGCCTGCCCTGCCAGCAGCAGCACGAAGCCCCGCCCGACCACCTCGTCGAACAGCCCGCTGCCGCCGGGTCCGCGCACCCGGCCCTGCGGCACCACCTCGCCGGCGAGCGGCGAGGCCCGGTGAAGCAGCCCCTCGGTCAGCGGCTTGGCCGGCTCCGGAACCGTCGCGCCCCGCCCGCGCCGGCCGGCCAGCACTGTGGCGTCGCGCTCCGCCGCCGCCGCCGGGTCGGTCACGCAGATCACCCGGCCCAGCTGGACCGAGGCCAGGATCGACTCCCGCACCTGCGCCCGGCGCTCCTCGGTGTAACTGTCCAGCAGCGTCTCGGGGGCGCGCCCGCCGAGCACCAGGTCCAGCTTCCACGCCAGGTTGACCGCGTCCCGGACGCCCGAGCACATGCCCTGCCCGGCGAACGGCGGCATCAGGTGGGCCGCGTCCCCGGCCAGCAGCACCCGGCCGACCCGCCACTGGTCGGCCCAGCGGGCCTGGAAGATGTAGGTGGTGCTGCGCAGCAGGGTCGCGGTGTCGGGCGTGACGCCGTGGGCGGCGAGCAGCCGCCAGGCGGTTGCCTCCTGGTTGAGCTCCGCGGCCCGCTCACCCGGCAGCCGCATGAACTCCCAGCGCCGGTGGCCGGGCCCGCTGCCGACCAGCGTGGTCGGCCTGGCCGGGTCGCAGATCTGCACGTTGGTCGGCACGAACTCGGCCGGTTCGCGCAGCCGCACGTCGCACAGCAGCCACTCGTAGGAGAAGCCGAGGTCGGTGACCGGCACGTCCAGGTGGTGCCGGACGAAGCTGTTGGCGCCGTCGCAGCCCACCACCCAGCGGGCCGAGTAGCTGCGGACCGCGCCGTCCCCGTCCTCGGCGGTGACCAGCACCCGGTCGCCGAGCTGCTCGATCCCCACCACCTGCCGGTCCCGCTCCACGGTGACACCGGGCAGCTGCCCGGCGCGGGCGGCGAGGAGTCCCTCCAGGTCGGGCTGGTGCATGGTGTTGGCGTCGGGCCAGCCGTAGGGGCCCTCGGCGCGGAAGACGATGTCCAGCAGGGTCCGGCCGTCGGCGGTGTGCCACTGGTAGCCGGTGGCGGGCTCGGTGATCCGGCCCAGGTCGGCGCCGATCCCGCAGCCGGCGAGCAGCCGCGCGGTCTCGCCGTCGAAGCTGGTCGCCCGGGGCAGCGTGTAGGGGCGTCGACGCCGCTCCAGTACGGTCGTGCGCCGGCCGCGCTGGGCCAGCAGGACGGCGAGCGCGGCGCCGACCGGCCCGTTGCCGACCACGATCACGTCGGCGTCCGGTTCCGCCGCCCGCGCGGTCGGCTCGTGCGATGACACCTCGGGCATGGCAAGACCCCTCGTCGCAGAAGTGATTGACGTTGTATCAGCTGACAGGACGCCAATCGACGTAGCCGCCGCAGCTGACCCGGGCCGGCCGCCCTCGCCGGGCGCCGCGCTCCCGAAGACTACCCACACCGGTCGGCGATCGGGCGTTCTGCGGCCCAGGGCTATCAGATCAGGGGATAGCCGCCCTGTGCCGCACCGGCCTAGTCTGCCGACGTTGCGTCACCGAGCACGAGGAGCGGTCCGGAATGCCCCCAGCAACGGCGCACTTCGCGAAGTGGGTGAGTGTCTCCCACCCAGCGCCGCACAGCCCCGTCAGGCTGCTCTGCCTGCCCTACGCGGGCGGCTCCGCGAGCTTCTTCTACCCGGTCTCCCGGGCGCTGTCCCCAGCCGTGGAGGTGCTGGCCGTCCAGTACCCGGGCCGGCAGACCCGCCGGTACGAGCCCGGGATCGACAACATCCCCGAGTTCGCGGACGAGATCTTCGCCGCGGTGCGGCACCTGGACGACAAGCCGCTGGCGGTGTTCGGCCACAGCATGGGCGCGGTGCTCGGCTACGAGCTGGCGCTGCGTCTGCAGGACGCCGGACTGCCCGCCCCGGTACGGCTGTTCGCCTCCGGTCGGCGGGCCCCGTCGCGCTACCGCGACGAGCGGGTGCACGAGGCGACCGACGCCGAGGTGGTGGCCGAGCTGCGGGCGCTCAGCGGCACCAACGAGGCCCTGCTGGGCGACCCGGAGGTGCTCGCGATGATCCTGCCGGCCATCCGCAGCGACTACACCGCGATCGAGCGCTACCGGCACCAGCCGGACCGACGCCTGGACTGCCCGGTGACCGTGCTCACCGGCGACAGCGACCCCCGGGTCTCCCGCGAGGAGGCCGAGGCCTGGGCCGAGCACACCTCCGGGCCGATCGAGCTGGAGGTCTTCGAGGGCGGCCACTTCTTCCTCGCCGACCGTGCGGCGCAGGTCATCGACCTGGTGGCCGACCGACTGAGTCCCCAGCACCTCGTGGCCGACGTCCGGCCGGCCCGATGAGCGCTCCGGTGACGGTGCTCGCCACGCCGGTGGCGTCGATCGGCGAGCACCCGCTGCTGATCCTGCTGCTCCAGCTGGCGTTCCTGATGCTGCTCGCCCTGGTGCTGGGCCGGCTCGCCACGTACTTCAAACTTCCGGCGGTCGCCGGTGAGTTGGCCGCCGGCGTGCTGGTCGGACCGTCGGTGCTGAAGCCGTTGGTGCCGAGCTTCTCGGCCTGGCTGCTGCCGCAGCAGCCCGAGCAGGTCCACCTGCTGGACGCGGTGGGGCAGTTGGGTGTGCTGCTGCTGGTCGGTGTGACCGGTTCCGAGATGAACATCGGCCTGGTCCGCAAGCGGGGCATCATCGCCGGCAAGGTGGGCATCACGGGCCTGGTCGTCCCGCTGGGCCTGGGTGTGGCCACCGGCTTCCTGCTGCCGCACTCCTTCGTGCCGGCCGGCACCTCCCAGACGACCTTCGCCATGTTCCTGGGCGTGGCCACCGGCGTGAGCGCCATCCCGGTGATCGCCAAGACCCTGCTCGACATGAAGCTGCTGCACCGGGACATCGGCCAACTGATCCTCGCGGCCTGCGTGGTGGACGACGTGGCGGGCTGGTTCCTGCTGTCCGTGGTCTCGGCGATGGCCACGGCGGGCCTGACCGCGGGCGTGGTCACCACCTCCATCGTCTGGCCGGTGGTCGTGGTGCTGTTCGCCGCGGTGATCGGCCGGCCGGTGGTGGGCGGCGCGCTGCGCCTGGCCGGGCGCTCGGAGAGCCCGGCGCCCACCATCGCCACCGTCGTGGTGCTGGTCATGTTCAGCTCGGCGGCGACGCAGGCCGTGCACCTGGAGTCGATCTTCGGCGCCTTCGTCTGCGGCGTGCTGATCGCCACCAGCAAGGGGTGGGACCCGCGGAAGCTGGAACCGCTGCGGGTCGTCGTCCTGGCGTTCCTCGCCCCGCTGTTCTTCGCCACCGCCGGCCTGCGGATGGACCTCACGGCGTTGGCCCGGCCGGTGGTGCTGGTCGCCGCGCTGGTGGTGCTGGTGGTCGCCGTCATCGGGAAGTTCGTCGGCGCGTTCCTCGGGGCCTGGCTCAGCCGGATGAACCGCTGGGAGGCGCTGGCGCTCGGCGCCGGCATGAACTCGCGCGGCGTGGTCGAGGTGATCGTGGCGATGACCGGTCTGCGGCTGCACGTCCTGGACACCAAGACGTACACGATCATCGTCCTGGTCGCGATCGTGACCTCCCTGATGGCCCCGCCGATCCTGCGGTTCGCGATGACCCGGGTCGAGGAGACCGCGCAGGCGAAACTGCTCGGCCGGGCCGCCGGACCCGACGCCGAGCTCCCGTCCCCCGCCGCCGGCGGCGGAGTCCCAGCCCAAGGCCTCGACACCGTCGGGGCCGCCGACCAGCGAGGTGACTGATGAGCACGATGCTCCTTCTCAACGGCCCCAACCTCGGAATCCTCGGCCGCCGGGAGCCGGAGGTCTACGGCACCGACACGCTCGCCGACATCGAGTGCGCGGTCGCCGACGAGGTGGCCGACCAGGGCTGGAAGGTGCTCTCCATCCAGCGCGAGTCCGAGGGCGAGCTGGTGAGCGCCATCCACGAGCACGGGCCCGGCAGCGTCGGCGCCGTGGTCAACCCGGGCGCCCTGATGATCGCCGGCTGGAGCCTGCGGGACGCGCTCGCCAGCTACCAGCACCCGTGGATCGAGGTGCACCTCAGCAACGTGTGGGCGCGCGAGCAGTTCCGGCACGAGTCGGTGATCGCGCCGCTGGCGAGCGGGGTCGTGGTGGGCCTGGGCGCCTACGGGTACCGTCTCGCGGCCCGGGCCCTGCTGCACGTGACCGGCGCCGGCCGATGACTCCGGCGAACCGAGTAGACCTGGGAAAGGAAGCTTAGGGCGATGAAACTCGCGCTCCACGAGGTTGGCGACGGCGACAAGGTCGCGCTGCTCGTTCACAGCATCATGTCGTCGGCGGACACCTGGAGCCGGGTGGCGCCGCGGCTGGTCGATCGCGGCTACCGGGTGGTGATGCCGGACCTGCGCGGCCACGGCGACAGCCCGCACGCCGAGGAGTACACCCCGCAGCTCTTCGCAGCCGACCTGGTCGAGTCGCTGCCGACCGGCGCCGACCTGGTGATCGGCCACTCCTTCGGCGCGTCGGTGCTCACCCTGGCGGTGGCCGGACTGCGCCCCGCCCGGGTGGTCTACAGCGACCCCGCCTGGCGGTTCAACGACAAGTCGGTGGCCGAGATCAAGGAGTTCGCCCAGTTCACCAAGGCGACCACGGCGGAGCAGATCCAGCAGATGTTCCCCCGCTGGACGCCCGAGGACGTCGCCGCCGAACTCGCCGGCTACGCGCGCTGGGACACCCGCGCGGTGGATTGGCTGGATGCCGCCGTCGAGTACGTGCCCGAGCGGCCCCTGGTGCCCTCGCTGGTGCAGGGTGCCGGCGACCACCACCTGGTGCCCGACGACCTCGCCGAACGGCTGCGTGCCAGCGGCTTCGAGGTCCGCCACGTCCCGGACACCGGACACTGCATCCACCGGGACGACGTGGCGGGCTTCCTCCAGTCGCTCGACGGATGGCTCTGACGGGAGGTCAGGAGGGGCCCCACGGTGCGGAGTCCGGCCTGTCCGGGCACCGCACCGCAGGGCTGCTAGAGTCGCCCGCATGAGCGCGGGAAAGATCGACCAGGATACGGCGGACCCCTCCGGCGCGGCCGGAACCAGGCCGGTCAAGCGCGGCACCTTCGAGCTGTGGCGCGACATCGCGGCATCGCCCGAGCAGGTCTTCGCCGCCTTCGCCGAGCCCGAGCTGCGCACCCGCTGGTTCCGGCTGCCCGGCCCGTCCAGCAGCTTCGAGCACGCCCTGGACTTCCGGGTCGGCGGTGGCGAGACCGCGCGCAACCGGTTCGTCCTGGAGGAGATGGACGAGCGGGTCGAGTACCGGTCCCGGTTCATCGACCTGGTGCCGGCCGAGCGCCTGGTCTACGTGTACGAGGCCCGGGTGAACGACGTGCTCCGCTGGGCGTCCCTGGTGACCGTCGAGCTCGCCGCAGCCGCGGCCGGCGGCACCCGGCTCGACTGGACCGAGCAGTACAGCTTGCTGGTGCTCAGCACCGAGGACGGGGAACAGGACGCCGCCCACCTGCGCGGCGGGACCCGGCTGATGCTCAATGGCCTGTCCGCCGCCTGTGGCAGCGCGGACCGCGCTGCCACGCCACGTCCCGTCCGCTCGCCCCAGGCCGCCGGCTGACCGACCCGTCGACCCGGATGCGCCTCGATGGTGCTGGACGCGGTACCCGGCGGTCACCGGCGTGCGCGAGGTGTATCCGGAGGGCGGGCGCGGGCGGGCGCGCGCCCTGCTGCCGTTCGCGCGCCGGATCAAGCAGCGGCCGTTGGTGGTCGCACCGCGTTTTGCCGAATCTTGAAGAAATGCTGGTCGGACTGGAACCATGGCCTCGGGACGTACGTCCTAACGACTGGTGATCGGTCGGGGGGACGGGCCGCCCGGCACGTTAGGCTGCGCCAGAGGGGGACTCGGGGGAGCGGCCTGGTGCCGCCATCGGACAACCGCCGGGACGGCATGCGGCTCCTGTGAGGGCCGGGACCGGTCCCGGCCTGCCACGGAGGTACTGGCCTTGCACATCGACGCCTGGATCGAGAGCGTTCCACCGACCGCGGTGTACGCCCTGATCGGCCTGATCATCGGGATCGAATCGCTGGGCATCCCGCTGCCCGGCGAGATCGCGCTCGTCACGGCGTCCCTGATGGCGGTCAAGGGCGTGGTGAGCCCGTGGGGAATCGCGGCCTGTGCGATCGCGGGCGCGATCATCGGCGACTCGATCGGCTACTCGATCGGCCGCAAGGGAGGCAAGCCGCTCTTCGAGAAGCTGGGACGCAAGTTCCCCAAGCACTTCGGGCCTTCACACCTGGCCACCGCCGAGCGCTCCTTCCACAAGTGGGGCATGTGGGCGGTCTTCTTCGGCCGCTTCATCGCGCTGCTGCGCATCTTCGCCGGTCCGCTGGCGGGCGCGTTGAAGATGCCGTACTGGAAGTTCCTGATCGCCAACGTGCTGGGCGGCGTGATCTGGGCCGGCGGTACGACGCTGCTGGTCTTCAAGGTGGGCAAGGCCATCGAGCCGTGGCTCTCCCGGTTCTCCTGGGCGGGCCTGGCGGCGGCGGTCCTGGTCGGCGCCACCTCGGCCTGGGTGATGAAGCGCCGGGCCGCCAAGACCCACGCCAGGATCGAGGCGGAGGAGGCGGCCAAGGCCGTGCAGGCCGTCAAGGCTCCCGTCGCGGAGTAACGGAACGTGGTCAAACGTCGTCCCGGCGTTGTCGGGCCCCCGGGTTAGCATCGGCGGGAACCTGCCGGTCTTGCACCACTGGAGGGCCCGATGACGCAGCCGACGCAGCAGTCCACGTGGGACGCCGTGGACACCTACTTCTCCGAGCAACTGGTCGGGCACGACGCGGTCCTGGAGGCCGCGACCGCCGCCGCCGACGCGGCCGGGCTCCCGCGCATCGCGGTCGCCCCCAACCAGGGCAAGCTGCTTCACCTGCTGGCGCTGGCCCAGGGCGCACGCCGGATCCTGGAGGTCGGCACGCTCGGCGGCTACAGCACGATCTGGCTGGCCCGGGCACTGCCCGCGGACGGCACGCTGATCTCCCTGGAGCTCGACCCCAGGCACGCCGAGGTGGCGCGCGGCAACCTGGCCCGCGCCGGGCTGGAGAAGGTCGCCGAGGTGCGGCTCGGCCGGGCCGCCGACTCACTGGCGGCACTGGTCGCGCAGGGCGAGGAGCCCTTCGACCTGGTCTTCATCGACGCGGACAAGCCGAGCAACCCCGAGTACTTCCGCCGGGCCCTCCAGCTGACCCGCCCGGGTTCGCTGATCATCGTCGACAACGTGGTGCGCGGCGGTGCGATCGCCGACGCCGCCAGCACCGACCCGGCGGTCGTCGCCACCCGCGCCCTGCACGAGCTGATCGCGGCCGAGCCGCGAGTCACCGCGACCTCGGTGCAGACGGTCGGCAGCAAGGGCTACGACGGCTTCACGCTGGCCCGCGTGCAGGGCTGATTTTCTACAGAACCACCGAGAACGGAGACATCGTGCGGATCGGACTGCTGGGCACCGGCACCTGGGCTGAGCGGGTGCACGCGCCCGTACTGGCCGAGCACCCCGGGCTGGAGTTCACCGGCGTCTGGGGCCGCCGGGCGGAGGCCGCCGAGGCGCTGGGCGCGGCGCACGGCGTGCCCGGGTACGCCGACCTCGACCGGCTGCTCGCCGAGGTGGACGCGGTCTCCATCGCACTGCCCCCGTCCGTCCAGGCCGGCCTGGCGGTGCGGGCCGCCGAGGCGGGCTGCCACCTGCTGCTGGACAAGCCGGTCGCGTTCACCGTGCCGGACGCCCGGGCGGTGGCCGAGGCGGTGCGCGAGCACGAGGTCGCCTCGGTGGTCTTCTTCACGGTGCGCTTCGGCGGCGAGCAGATCCCGTGGATCGAGCGCCAGGCCGAGCTGGGCGGCTGGTTCACCGGCCGCTCGGACTGGCTCGGCTCGGTGTTCGCCCCGGGCAGCACCAGCCCGTACGCGGCCTCGCCTTGGCGCCGGGAGAAGGGCTCGCTGTGGGACGTCGGCCCGCACGCGCTGTCCGTCCTGCTGCCGGTGCTGGGCGACGCGACGGAGGTCACGGCGGTCGCCGGGCCGCTGGACACCGTCCACCTGGTGCTGCGGCACGCCGGTGGTGCCTCCAGCACCCTCGCGCTCAGCCTGACCGCCCCGATGGCGGGCGGCGGCGTCGCGATGGAGCTGCGCGGCGAGCACGGCGTTGCGCACCTGCCCGAGCGCGGCGAGGGTCCGACGGTCGCCCTGCACCGCGCCTTGGACGCCCTGCGGTCCGCCGCCGCCTCCGGCGAGCCGCACCCCTGCGGGGCGGACTTCGGCCTGCGGGTGGTCGAGATCCTGGCCGGCGCGGAACGCTCACTGGCCGACGGCGGCCCGGTGGCGGTCTGAGGCCGCTCCCGGGCCGGATGGCCGGTCAGTGCCCGGCCCGTCAGGCCGGCGGCAGGGTTGGCTTGGCGGCGTCAGGGCGGCGGTCGGTGGGGCGGGACGGGGGGATGACCGGGGCGTGGAAGTCGCGGGGGCCGGTCCACAGGGCGGGGACGGCGTCGCTGCGGCGGGCCAGTTCGTAGGCCAGGGCCTCGTAGTTGACCCGCCATCCGTTGAAGTGCCGCCAGGCGTCCTCGACCGGGCGTTCGTGGGGGAACCCGGCGGCGGTGATCATGGCGACCGCGCCCAGGTACTCGGCGTAGGTGAGGCGGATCGGCGTCTCCGGGTCCGGGTCCGGGTCGAAGTCGACGCGCAGCGAGCGGGCGATGTCGCGCATCGCGGTGAAGCCGGCCCGGATCACCAACCGGGCCTCGGCCGGGGCGGAGCGCGGGCAGAGCGCGAGGTGGAGGGCGGCGGCGTCCATCACCGCGATCAGGCCGACCACCCAGCTGCGGTTGGGCTGGGGGGAGCGGAAGGAGAGCAGCACCGGGTAGTTGGAGTGGCTCTCGCCGATGTCGGCGGCCAGCCGCTCCCAGTCCCGGTAGAGCTGGGGGAGCGCCGTCTCGGTGTCCACCAGGGACTGGCGGGCCAGCAGTTCCGGGCCCCAGGCGGGCTCGCCGGCCCGGGACTGCAACAGCGTCACCTCGGTCTCGCGGCGCTGGTAGGCGGCGTAGATGGTCGGCAGGTAGGCGATCTGCAGGGCGATCACCAGCGGGCCGCTGGCGGCGGCCAGGAAGTCGATCGCGGACAGCTGCAGCCGTTCGCCGCTGGCATAGCCGAGGGTGAAGAGGCTGGACCCGGCCTCCCGGATCGAGGTCGACCAGTCGAGGTCGGACGTGCCGTGCAGCAGCAGCGTGTAGGCGAGCAGCATCCCGCTGAGCCACACCCCGAGCATGCCGAGTAGCACGAGCGGCGGCAGCCAGGTCAGCGCCCGGTCCTGCGCCCGGTAGGTGCCGAACGGCGTGGCCCAGAGCCGCAGCGCGGTGCGCAGTACCGCCCAGAGTCGGTAGACCAGTGCCGAGTAGAGCCCGCGCGGGACGACCAGGGTGCGCAGGATGCTGCCGACGACCATCAGCAGGACGAGCACGCCGAGCAGCGTGTGGATCAACCTCATGCGGCCATTCTGGCGGTCGCGGGGAGCGGTGGTGGGGCCGGGAGCCGTCGACGGCGACATGGCGTACGGCTCTCGTCGGGGGTCCTACGCGATATGACCATGATCACACCGGTTTCGGGCTGCCGTGGGACGGCCTGAAACGCGTCTATCCGAGTGGAGGGGTTTGTCCCACGAGATCGGAGACCGGATGCGTGCACACCAGGGTGGGGAAGCCGAGGAGAAGAAGGCCGGACGCCGACGATGGCGTCCGCTGCGGCGGATCGACTATCCGCGCAGAGGACGGCGCGGGGTCCGCCGCTGGCTCCCGTCCTGGCGGCAGCTGCTCCTGGTGTCCGGCGCCGGGGCGGTGGCGCTGACGGGCCTGGCGGCCTGGTTCTACACGACCACCCGGGTGCCGGAGGACCTGAACGCCTTCGCCACCCAGCAGAACAACGTCTACTACTGGGCGGACGGCACCGAGATGGCCCGGATCGGTGAGACCAACCGTCAGGAGGTGCCGCTCGACCAGGTGCCGGAGTCGGTGCAGTGGGCGGTGCTGTCCGCCGAGAACGAGACCTTCTACTCGGACCCGGGGATCTCCCTCAAGGGCATCGGCCGGGCGATCTACACGATGGCCACGGGCGGCGACACCCAGGGCGGCTCGACCATCACCCAGCAGTACGTCAAGAACACCTATCTGAACCAGCACCAGGACATGTCCCGCAAGCTCAGCGAGGTCGTCATCGCGATCAAGCTGGACCAGCGGATGAGCAAACGGGACATCCTGGCCGGCTATCTGAACACCAGTTGGTTCGGGCGCGGCAGTTACGGCATCGAGCGGGCCGCGGCGGCTTACTACGGCAAGGACGTCTCGCAGCTGAACCCGAGCGAAGGGGCCTTCCTGGCGGCCCTGTTGAAGGGTGCCGGGCAGTACGATCCGGCGCTCGGCGCGGACAACCACCAGCGGGCCGAGGAGCGGTGGTCCTGGATCCTGGACCGGATGGTGGAGGCCGGCAAGCTCTCCGCCGCCGAGCGCGCGGGGTACACGGTGTTCCCCGAGCCGCTGCCGCAGCCGAAGGCGGCGGGGCTGAGCGGTCAGGTCGGCTACCTGGTGGACATGGCCAGGACGTACGTGGAGGGCCACAGCGACATCACGCAGGCCCAGTTCGACCTCGGCGGCTACCAGATCCACACCACCTTCGAGAAGCCGAAGGTCGACGCCCTGGCCGCGTCGGTGCGGGAGGCCACCAAGGGGATCGACCCCGACAACCGGGAGGCCGACAAGCTGCTGAAGGTCGGCGCCGCCTCGGTGGCCCTGGACGGGCGGGTCGTCGCGCTCTACGGCGGCCCCGACTACCGGAAGCAGGGCTTCAACAACGCCAATACCTCGACCGTGCCGATCGGTTCGGCCTTCACCCCGCTGGTGTACGCGGCCGGCCTCAGCCAGGGCGTGCAGCGCGAGCGGGGCGGCAGCCGCACCCCGGTGGCGCCCACCACCAGCTACGACGGCGACAACGGGGTGAACGTGATGACCCCGGAGGGCCCCTACTGGGGGCGGGACGGGAAGATCGTGAAGACCGCCAACGACGGCAAGCGCAACTGGGGCCCGACGAGCCTGCGGGGCGCCGTCGAGCAGTCCGTCAACGGACCGATGATGCAGCTCGCCATGGACGTCGGCCTGGACAAGGTGCAGCAGACCGCCGCGGACCTGGGCGTGTTGCCGAGCAGCATGGGCGAGTTGGTGCCCGCCTTCGGGGTGGGGAACTCCACACCCAGCGCGATCAGGGCCGCCGACGCCTACGCTGCCTTCGCGGCGGGAGGCAGCCGCACGGACCCGTACTCGGTGCTCAGGATCACCCGCAACGGCGAGCCGCTCACGCTGCGGCTGCCGACCGCCGTCCAGGCGTTGAGCGCGGCGGCCGCGGGGGAGGTGGACGCGGCGCTCAAAGGGGCGGTCCGCAACGGGAGCGCGAAGTCGGTGGCGGAGGCCGGGCCGGATGTGGCGGCGAAGCCAGGCGCCACCGTGGACCGTACGGCGGGGTGGTCGGTCGGCTACAACGGGCACCTGGCCACGGCGGTCACGGTGTTCCGGGCGGACCTGAAGGACATGAAGCTGCTCTCCCTGGAGGGCGTCGGCGGGGCCGCCCCGGACACCCCGGACTCCGAGCTGCCGACGCGGATCTGGACCTCGTACATGAAGGCGGCCGGCTAGCCCTCCAGTGCGCGCTCGGGCCGGCTGTCCGGCAGCGTGGTCTTCAGGAGTCCGGACAACCCCTGAAGATCACGCGGTGGCCGCTTCCGCTCGCAGTGACAGCTGGGCGATCCGGACCCGCGGTTCATAGCCGTGCAGCGGCTCCTCGTACAGGAACCACGGCCGGCGGCCAGCGGCGTTCTCCACACCACGCCGGCCATTTCGCGAGTCGCGCAGCAGGGCGGCCGCTCCGGGGATCGCTGTCGAGGTCGGCCATCGCTCGATCCGTCCGTCGAGTAACCGTCACGGAGTCGGCCACTCGACGGAGGCGATCAGAGAATCGGCTCGCAGCCGATGGCCTTGCCCCCGGCGGTGAGGAACTCTCGCACGAGGTCCTTTTGGTCGGGGAACAGAAAGGGCTTTTCGAGGCCGTTCGTGTAGCCGCCGTTGACGGTGAAGAACACGTCCTTGCCCTGGCAGGTGGTGACGAGTGTCCCGCCGGCGACCCAGCGGGCCCGCCCGACATCGGACGGCTCCTTGCCGTCCTTCTGGGTCAGGGCGGTGGTCCGCGGCTCGGTCGTGATCGCGAGGACCTGTGCCCGACTGTCGTACCTCGGGTCACCGCCGATCGTGCAGGACCAGATCGGGCCGGACGCGGTGGTGACCTGTTGCGGCATGCGCCACTGGGCCTCGGGGTTTTTCGCGGGCGCGAACCCGGGCAAACCGCAGAGGTTGGCCCAGTCCGGGTCCGTCTCGGCCCCCTTCGCCGACAGGCTCTTCGGTGGCGACAGCTTCCGGCCTCCGCACGAGCGCGCCTTGGCCACCCCGTTGGCGAAGGTCACGGCCAGGGCGGCCCTGGCCTCGTCATGGCCCTTCTCGCTGGTGTACACCACAGTGCGCACGCCCTTCTGGCACCCCTCCGGGAGCACGGCCCACGCGGCGTCAGGGGTCACCGAGCCGGCCGTCTCGCCGGAGAACAATCGGGCATCCGATGCGGCCAATGTGCCCGGTCCGTCAGCGGTGTTGAGGACGATGTCGAACTGCACGACCTTCTCGGGGGACTCGAACAAGCCGCTGCTGACCCTGGCGGAGCAGCTGTTCCCGGTAAAGTCCGCCGTTGGCGAGTAGCCTCGCTTGTCCTCGGTGATCCTCCCCGGCCCCAGCAGGTCGTGCACCTGGTCGGCGGTGGCGGCGCCGTCGCATACGCTGTCCGGCCCGCCGAGGTTCGTCATTCGGTACAGCGCGAACCCCACTGCCCCGACCGGGACGAGAGACAGCGCCAACACCCCCACCGCCAGCCGCACGCGCAGTCCTCGGGTGGTGAACCCGCGCCGGTTGAGCGCCGCGCCGATGCGCCGGCCAGGGTTGTCGGAGTCGTCCGGACGGTCGTCGTCGCACATCGTTTCCACCATCCTCACGACCGCCCGAACACGGTGCGGTACGGCGACGTCTTGCCGGTGCTCGGCATCGGATCCGTGGCCGGTGAGACCAGCCCCGTGGTGAAGTACGGGCTACCACCCATGCGTGTACGACTCCTCCCCGTCCCTACCGAGAGGCCGTCCCCCTCTGCGGCATGACGACCGTACAGGCCGCCTCCGTCAGTACACCGACCCACCCCCCGTAGCTCCGATAGCACGAGGAGTGCGCAGTGGTTGACGGGCTCGGAGCCGTTCACCGGCGGCACTCCTGCAAAACCTCTGGGCGGAGGCACGACAGCACGGGGAAGAATGGGAACCGATACTCCGCCCGCCTGATGGACAAGGCCGATGACAGGAAGGGCGGCGCCAAGTCAACGAGGTCTACACCCTCAACCGGATCTTGGACAACGACCCCTTCCACGTCAGGATCGAACCGTAGCCAAGCGCCCTCCGGAGCAGAAGGTCGAGAAAGTGCCCGTCCTCTTCGAGTTCCGCACTGAAGCCCGCCCCGACAACGGCACGATCGAGGTGTACGACTCGGACGCCACCGTTCCGAACTCCGATGCCCTGGTGGCGAGCATGGAGAACGTCGTTGCCGGGACCGGCACGCAAATCTATCTCTACAGCCTCCAGGGCACCGCACCCGCCGAGATCCTGGTACACGTCTGGGACGGCCCGGTGCCGGCCGACCCCGCCTGGGCGGCCGAGGACGAACGCGCGGTGGTGCTGGACACACCGACGGGATCCGTGGTCATCCGCGCGTTCACTCCACACATCGCCGGCTGCTTCGACCTGCCACGCCCCGGCCTGTACGAGGGTCGGGTCTCCTGGAAGGGACGTGAGGCCGCCGAGGCCCAGCAGAACAGCCTGCTCGCCCAACTCGGCACCCCAGAAGGCCAATTCGACTCGGAGGAAGTCTTCGCGGCCCACCGGCAGGTCCTGGAATCCTACCGAATCGACCTCTGGTGGGCCGCAGAGTCCGAGGATGAAGAGGAGGACGAGGACTAAAGCACTACCGTGTGTGGCGCCGAAGAACCAGGGGGCCCAGGGGCTGCCGCTCAGCAGCAGCAATCTCCCCCATCAGTCACCATGCCCATGGCAGCCAGTAGTTCGGCGTGGCCGAGGAAGTACAGGGCGGCCGCCAGGCCCCCGCCAAAGTCCCGTCCTGATGCCGCCATGCCAATCCAGGACACGGCGCCGTTGCCTCCCCTATGACCCGGCTCAATCCCGTGCAGAATGCAAAGCCGTTCATGTGCTGCAGAAAGGTAGGCAGCCCAGTCGTCGTAGTCCGCAAGGTCCAGGCCGCTCAGCCGGCCGAGCCAGGCATCGGCATGAGCACGCAGAACAACCTCCAACTCGCGGAAGTCGTGCACCCATCCACACCGCTGCCCAACGCTTCCGTCTGCTCGCACAACCGGATGGAAGCCCTCCAGCCACGCGCTGGCAGCTCCGCGGTGGCTCTCGCACACGGTGACCGTCACCGCCGGGCCCGGACCGGCAACAGCATCCTCAGCAGACTCGAACCCGTCGACAACGACGACGGGGACCTCATCGCAGCGATGGATAGCCCGCAAAACAGGCTCTTCTGCTGGATCCGTGGGTGTGGTCACGCGAGTTGGCGGCGGGGCAGGGTCGGGCGGTTGCCGCCGAGGCAGAGCATGACGAGCGCGAT
>NZ_JBIWPN010000076.1:0-24698 GCF_044768305.1 Kitasatospora sp. NPDC101155
GACACCCAGTCCCACCCTCGATCGACGAACAGGCCGATCATGGCAGCCCGGACAACTGTTCATCAGCGGTTTGCGAATTTCCCAACGGAGTCCTTTAGCCGGGGGAGCGGAAGTCAAAGGTGCGCGACCAACGCGTAGCGTTCGTCATTCACGGGGCCGCCCCACAGGGCGGCATCCCCACTGAGCGGGTCGATGCGCAGCTCGGCCACCAACGGTCGTACCGCCGCCGCGAGTTCATCCGCCCCGACGCCCCCGCCCCACGGCAGGCGCTCCGCGCCGACGACGTACGGCGCCGTCTGCTCGCCAGCCTCGCGCCACCGTCCCTCGACCAGCACCAGCCGCCCGCCGGGCCGGAGCAGCCGCACCCAGGCGCGCAGTGCCCGCTCCGGCTCCGGAAGCGTCCAGATCAGGTGGCGGCAGAGCAGTACGTCGAAGCTGCCCTCCTGAATCGGAGGTGCGCCCGCATCGCCCACCAGGAACTGCCCTGGCAACCCGGCCGCCGCGAGCTTCGCGCGCGCCCGCGCCACCATCCGTGGCGCCAGATCCACCCCGGTCACCCGATGCCCACCCGCTGCGACCAGCTCCGCCAACGACCCCGTCCCGCACCCGGCATCGAGCACATCCGCAGGCCCCGCCGGCAGCCACCCCCGGACCCGCCGCGCCCACGCCTCCCGCGTCGGCGCCGCCCGCAGCCCGTGATCCGGCTCGTCGTCGAAACCCGACGAAGCCGCGTCCCAGTAGTCGGCGATGGCCCGGCTGGAGTCAGTCATGCCGGCCATCATCGCGCCCGGCACTGACATCCGGCCCGGCCGGGCCGGACCGGCCATTCACGCGTGCGCACCAATCGCGATTGACTTCGGAACGTATTCCGAATTAGCGTCGAGTCATGTCGACTCTCACCGTGT
Source organism: Kitasatospora sp. NPDC101155 (assembly GCF_044768305.1). Classification (NCBI taxonomy): domain Bacteria; kingdom Bacillati; phylum Actinomycetota; class Actinomycetes; order Kitasatosporales; family Streptomycetaceae; genus Kitasatospora; species Kitasatospora sp. NPDC101155. Next base: position 906 of record NZ_JBIWPN010000076.1, read on the forward strand.
CCTTCTCCGACCTGTCGAAGAACTCCAAGCGCGTCGCGGACACCGTGGAGCGCGCCCAGCGCGTGCACGTCACGCGGCGGGACGGTGAGGACCTGTACCTCACCACCGAGCGCCACGACCGCCAGCGCGAGGAGACCGCGGACGTCACCGCGCGCCTGTTCACCGCGCTGATCGGCAGCGACGAGGGTGCGCGGGCTGTCCTGCTGGCCCTTCCCGCCGTCTTCCCCTGGGTCAGGCACCTGTCGGCCGAGGAGGTGCGCGAGTTCGTCGTCGACCTTGTGGATGCGACGCGCGACGTCGTGGAGCTCGACGTACACGCCAATCTGCACCGCGTGATAGTGGGATGGCGCGCCACCGCCAGAATCCTCGCGGACCCGGAGCTGACCGCGGAGCTCACCAGGCACCTTCCCGGTGACGATCACGGCGAGGTGGTCGCGCCGTGAACCCCAAGCGTGGTGATGATGTCGCGCCGCCACCGGTCGGTGACGAGTGGCGGGTGCGCTTCGGCACGACCGAGGCGGCGAAGGGGTGGGGCGAGCTGTGCGCCGAGGCGCCGGGCAACGCCCGCCGCTGCTTCGAGGCGTTGCGGGCGAACCCGCTCGCCAGGACGGATCCCGACCGTCAGCATCGGCTCCGGGGTCGCTTGGCGACCCGGATTCTCGGGGGTGCCGAGCTGTCGCAGTGGGAATACGAAGTGACTGCTGGCGGGCGGGTGCGATACGTGGTGGAGGAGGCGACTCGCACTGTGTACGTCGTCTATGCCTCGCCCCGGCACCCGAAGGACACTGACGCGTAGGTCTGGAGCTTCGCTCCGGTGGCGCGCCCGGCCCTTCCCTTTCACGCCTCTCCTGCCAGCACCGGCGGCTGCCAGCCGTACGTGGCGCTGGTGCGGCTCAGCAGGGCCCGGGTGGGGAGGAGGCCGGCGAGGGTGAGGGCGGTGTCGCGGAGCAGGGTGGTGGTGGGGGTACGGAGGGCGACGAGGGTGCCGATGCGGCGGGAGGCGGTCACGACGGCGGTGGTGCGGGGGAGGCGGGTCGCGGTGTAGACGGGCAGCGGGGAGGCGAGGTCGCCGGAGGGGGTGAGGAGCGAGGCGAGGACGACGGCGTCCTCGATGGCCTGGCAGGCGCCCTGGCCCAGGAAGGGGCACATGGCGTGGGCGGCGTCGCCGAGGAGGGCGACCCGGCCGTGGTGGTAGGCGGGCAGGGGGTCGGCGAGTTCCCGGACGTCGTGGCGGAGCACCCGGTCGGGCTCGGCGAGGGCGAGCAGTTGGGGGATGGGCGCGCACCAGTCGCCGAACAGCCTTTGGAGTTCGGCGTGTTCGCTGGTGGCACGGGTGCCGGCCGGGGCGAGGGCCGCTCCGTAGAGGTAGACCCGGCCGTCGGCGAGCGGGACGATGCCGGCGAGGCGGCCGCGGCCCCAGATCTCACCGGCGGCGGCCGGCCGGCGGCCCGGGGAGACGATGGTGCGCCAGGTGGTGAACCCGCTGTAGCGCGGGCCGGGGTGCTGGGGGAAGAGCTGGGAGCGGGTGGCGGAGCGGATGCCGTCGGCGGCGACGACCAGGCCGGCGGGCTGCTCCCCGTCGGTGGTGCGGACGACGGCGGGCTCGTCGGTGTTGCCGGGGGTGACCAGGGTGGCGGGGGAGTCGGTGCGGACGGTGCCCTTCGGCAGGGCGTCGACCAGGGCGGCGATGACGTCGGCGCGCGCGACGGCGGCGATCGGGTCGCCGAACTGGGCCTCGACGGCGGCGGTGCTGGTGCGAGCGAGCCAGCGGCCGGAGGGGTGGCGTACGCCGATGGCGGGGTGCGGGGTGGCGAGGGCGCGCAGTCGGGGGCCGACGCCGAGCCGGTCGAGGGCGCGCAGGGCGTTGGGGGCGAGGGCGAGGCCGGCGCCGACGGGCTCCAGGGAGGCGGCGCGTTCGTGGACGGTGACGGGGACGCCCTGCCGGTGGAGGGCGAGGGCGGCGGCGAGGCCTCCGATGCCGCCGCCGATGACGATCGCCTGGTGCATGCCCATGGTGGGCTCCTCTCCTCGCACTACAGGTGTAGTGCCCGATGCTCAGCATCGTACTACATGTGTAGTGAGGCGTAAACTACGGCTGTAGTGAGTTGGGGAGCCGGAACGGAAAGGCCATGATCGGATCCATGACACCCCCGCGCCCGACCCTGATCGCCGACGCCGCCATCGACCTGATCGCCGACGCCGGCCTGCGCGGGCTCACCCACCGCGCCGTGGACGACGCGTCCGGCCTGCCCGCCGGCTCGACCTCCAACCTCGCCCGGACCAGGGCCGCCCTGCTCGAACTCGTGCTCACCCGGATCGTCGAGCGGGAGACCGCCGGCTACCCGGTCTTCACCGAGGGAGAGGGGACCGCGTCCTCCGTGACGGCGCGCGAGCTGCTGGTCGAGGTCGGCGCCGACGTGCTGTACCAGGCGCTCACCACCGGGCGCAGGCTCACCCTGGCCCGCCTGGAACTCGCCCTGGAGGCCACCCGCAGGCCCGAACTGCGCGCCGTCTACGACCGTCTGGGCGCGGGCTTCGCCGACCTTGCCGCCGCCCTGCTCGCCCGCTCCGGCTCCGCCGACCCGACGGCCGACGCCCGCCGGCTGATCCGCTGGTGCGAGGGCGTGCTGTTCAACTCGACGGCCGGCAGCGGCCATTGGTACGTGCCGATGCCGGAGGAGCTGCGCGAGGAGGTCGCCCGCTACCTCGCCGCGCTGCTGGACCGGGAGGGTTAGGAGCCGGAGGCGCCCCCCTATACTCCGTGTGCTCGATCAGCCAGGGGGAAGCATGCTGAACACGTTGGAGATCGCCGTACTGACCACGATCGGTGCGGCGCTGCTGCTGCGGTTGGCGACACTGCCGGTGCTGGTGCGCGCCCAAACGGCGACCCGCCGACGGGCGTTGGCGGCCACCGGCGCGGACGCGACCGCGGGTGCGCCGGGCGGCGTCGGCGCGACCGTCGGCGAGCTCGCGGTGGGCCTGCTGGCCGTCGTGGGACTGCTGGCTCTCCTGCGAGTCTGGAGCAGCGTCCTCTACGAGGGACTGGGGCAGCCGTTCGACCTCGACAACGTGAGATACCTCGCCTTCCAGACGCACATGTCCCTCGTCCTGGTGCGGACCTGGTACATCGCCGGCTTCGTCACGTGCCTGCCGCTCTGGCTGCTGCTCTGCTACCTGACCCAACGCAAGCTGCTGACCAACGGCCTGCCCCCGCAGGCGTGGTCGGCCGGCCGGACCCGGGCCCAGGCCATCGGCCTGCTCGTGCTCCGCGCGGTGATCGGCGTGTTCGTCCTGCCGGTCGGACTGCTCCTCGCCGCCGTGGTGTTCCAGATCGTCGCCGTACTCGTGAGCCGCAGGCCCAAGCCGGTCGGCGCGGAGGCGGTGAGCGCTCAGGCGGCCCAGGCGTTCCAGGCAACCCCGGCATCGCCGAACCCGTACGCACCCACCGTCCCGCCGCAGGCGCCGTACGTCCCCACGCAGTTCGCCCAGCCCGCCCCGCCGCCGCCCCCGACCGCCCCGCCCGTGCTGTCGAGCCCGCCCCTGGGCAGCCCGCTCAGCGCCCACGAGCCCCGCAACATCGGCGGCTACCAGCTCCTCGGCCGGATCGGCTCCGGCGGCATGGGCACGGTCTACCTCGCCCAGCGCCAGGGCTCCGCGACCCAGGTCGCCCTGAAGACCATCAACCTCGAACTCCTCAACGACGCCGAGCTGTTGCGCCGCTTCCAGCGCGAGTCCGAGGTGCTGGCCATGGTCCCCGGCGCCTACACCGCCCGGGTGCTCGACGCGGGCGTGGACGCCGGACGCCCTTACCTGGCCATGGAGCTGCTGGACGGCCGTCCGCTGGACGTCCACCTGCGCGAGCAGGGCCCGATCCGCTCCGCCGAGGCACTGCGCGCCCTCGCGCTGGCGCTGGCCGTGGCGCTGTCCGGGGTGCACCGGCTCGGGCTGGTCCACCGGGACCTCAAGCCCGCCAACATCATGCTGACCACGGCCGGCCCGCGCCTGCTGGACTTCGGCATCGCGGCGATCGTGGACGGCACCCGGCTCACCGCCACCGGCGGCGGGCCGGGCACCCTGACGTACATGGCGCCCGAGCAGTTCGGCGAGGAGCGGGTCGGCACGCCCGCCGACGTGTGGGCCTGGGCGTGCTGCGTGGTGTGCGCGGCGCACGGCGCCAGCCCGTTCGCGGCGACCAGTACCGGCGCGGTGATCCGGCGGATCGTGGACACCGGGCCCGAACCGGCCGCGCTGGCGGCGGTCCAGGCCCTCGACCCGGGCCTCGCCGCCGTCGTCACCCGCGCGCTGGCCATCGACCCGGCGCAGCGCCCGGCGGACGGTACGGCCCTGCTGGCGGCGCTCGCGGCGGCCCAGCAGACGGCGCCGGACCCGGCGGGCGTCCACGACCAGATCACCCGGGGCTGGCAGACGCTCGCACTGTAGCCCCGGCCCGCCGGCTCCCTACGCCTGACCCTCGACCGTCACCTCGGGCTCGTTCCGCACCGGGAAGTTGACCGAGTTGGCGATGAAGCAGGCCCGGTGCGCCTCCGCGTGCAGGGCGAGCGCCTTCTCCGCCATCCCCGCCTCGGCGACCTCCAGCCGCGGGTGCAGCACCACCGAGGTGAAGTGTCCGCCCTCCGGCGTCACGGCCATGGTGCCCACCGGCCGGTCGACGTACGAGGTCACCACGACCCCGTTCACCGCGCACAGGTGCAGGTACGAGAGCAGATGGCACTGGGAGAGCGAGGCGAGCAGCAGCTGCTCCGGGTTCCAGCGGGCCGGGTCGCCGCGGAAGACGGGGTCGGCGGAGCCGGGGATGGTCGGCAGGCCCTCGGCGGACACCTCGGCGTCGCGGGAGTAGGAGCGGTAGTCGCTGGTGCCGGTGCCCCGGTTGCCGGTCCAGCTGATCTCGGCGGTGTACGTGTGCTGCCTGGCCATGGGCGTACCTCCGTGGGAAGCGGGTTGCTGCCGGACAGTCAACCGCAGGAGGCTGCCGCGCGGGCTCATCGCGGCGCGGTCGCCCGCGCGAGGATCGCTTCGGCGCAGTCGTCCACCGAGGCCTGCGAGGTGTCCACGACCAGGTCGTACGCGACGCCCTCGTGCACCGCCGAGGCCTGCGCGGCGGCCATCCCGGCGACCCGGTCGCCGCGTGCGGCCTCCCGGGCGGCGGCCACCTCGGGGGCGCAGCGCACGCCGACCCAGAGCACGTCCAGGCCCTCCAGCGCGCTCCGCCAGCGCTGCTGCGAGGCGGCCCCGCCGAGGAACACCTCGTCCACCACGATCCGCGCCCCGGCCCGGGCCATCGCCGCCACCCCGACCGTCCAGGCGGCGTCCAGCGCGGCGAAGACCGGCCCGACCTCGACCGTGCCGTCCCCGTCGTCGAGCCCGCCGATGCCTTCGCCGCCGGCCAGCAGCCACGGCGGCAGCGCGGCCACCATGGTGTCCGCGCCCAGGTGCAGCCAGGGCTCCGGCAGCAGTTCCTGCAGGGCGCGGGCCAGGCTCGACTTGCCGGAGCTGGAGCCGCCGTTGAGGACGATCACATGCATGCGCGCATCCTAGGGGCGGACCCCTCAGGCGCTCGCCGCATTAAACGCCGCCGCGGCCGCCGCGAACGAGGCGGCCAATCCGGGCGATCCGGCCCAGTGCAGGTGGAGGTACGAGGCGTGCACCCGGCCGCCCGTGAAGCCCTCGGTGCGCGGCCCGGTCGGCAGCCGCCAACCCCAGGCGGGGAGTTCGCCCGCGCCCGGCTCGCAGACCGTCCGGTGGAACTCGTGCCCGCGCACCCGGGTGCCGGCCGGGGCGAGCGGGGAGTCGTGCAGGGCGACGGCCTCGCGGTAGCCGAGGGTGAGGCGTTCGGTCATCCGGGCGGTGGTGTCCAGCACCCCGCACATCGGCAGTCCGTCCAACTCCCTTCCCAGGTAGAGCAGTCCGGCGCACTCGGCGGCGACCGGCCCACCCGAGGCGGCGAACTCCGCTATGGCCTGCCGCAGTTCGGCATTTCCGCTCAACTCCCTTACGTACAGCTCGGGGAAGCCGCCGCCGATGACCAGCCCGGCTGTCCCCTCCGGCAGCGCCGAGGCGTGCAGCGGGTCGAACGGGACGACCTCCGCGCCCGCCGCGCCGAGCAGTTCGGCGTTCTCGGCGTACGAGAAGGAGAACGCGGCGCCGCCCGCCACCGCGATCCGCGGCCGCCCGGCCGCCGGCGCGACCTCGGTCGACGGGTCCCACGGCTCGGCATCCAACTCCGGTGCCGTCCGGGCGAGTTCCAGCAGGGCGTCCAGGTCGACCGAGGAGGCGACCAGCTCGCCCATGTCCGCGACGGCCTTCAGCGCCTCCGCCGAGCGCTCCACCGCCGGGATCAGCCCCAGGTGCCGGGACGGCGTGGCGACCGCCGCCGAGCGGCGCAGCGCGCCCAGCACCGGCACGCCGGAGCCCTCCTCCAGGGCCTCGCGCAGGAGCTGCTCGTGCCGGTCGGAGGCGACCCGGTTGAGGATCACCCCGGCGAGGCGCACCTGCGGGTCCCACGAGGCGAAGCCGTGCACCAGCGCGGCCACCGACCGGGACTGCGAGGAGCCGTCCACCACCAGCACCACGGGTGCCCGCAGCAGCTTGGCGACGTGCGCCGTGGACGCCAGCTCCCCGCGCCCGGAGGCCCCGTCGAACAGGCCCATGACCCCCTCGACCACCGCGACGTCCGCCCCGGCCGCGCCGTGCAGGAACAGCGGCGCGATCCGCTCCGGCCCGCACATGAAGGCGTCCAGGTTGCGGCCCGGGCGCCCGGCGGCGAGCGCGTGGTAGCCCGGGTCGATGTAGTCGGGGCCGACCTTGTGCGGGGAGACCGCCAGCCCGCGCGCGGCGAGTGCCGCGATCAGGCCGGTGGCGACGGTGGTCTTGCCGGCGCCCGAGGAGGGCGCGGCGATGACGAGGCGGGGGATGTTCACGTGGGCAGGCTCACCACTCGATACCGCGCTGGCCCTTGCGGCCGGCGTCCATGGGGTGCTTGACCTTGGTCATCTCGGTGACCAGGTCGGCGAAGTCGGTCAGCGCCTCGGGCGCGTACCGGCCGGTGATGACGACGTGCTGACTGCCCGGGCGGTCCTTGAGCACCGACACCACCTCGTCCGGGTCGATCCACCCCCAGTGCATCGGGTAGGTGAACTCGTCCAGCACGTAGAAGCGGTAGGTCTCGGCGGCGAGGTCGCGCTTGACCTGCTCCCAGCCCTCCTTCGCCGCCTCCTCGCTGGACATCTCCTGCTCGGCGGAGCGCTGGATCCACGACCAGCCGGAGCCCATCTTGTGCCAGTCGACGGTGCCGCCCTCGCCGGAGGCGCCGAGGACGCGCAGCGCGTTCTCCTCGCCGACCTTCCACTTGGCGGACTTCACGAACTGGAACACCCCGACCGACCAGCCCTGGTTCCAGGCCCGCAGCGCCATGCCGAACGCGGCCGTGGACTTGCCCTTGCCGGGGCCGGTGTGCACGGCGGTGATCGGCTGCGTACGGCGCTGGCGGGTCGTCAGGCCGTCGTCGGGAACGCTCTCGGGGACACCCTTGGGCATGTCGGCTCAGGCCGCCTTTCGCATCGCGGTGGTGGATCGGTTCACGGAGCGGCTCACGGGACGGCTCACCGAGCGGTTCTCGCGGACCAGCGAGGCCACACCCTCGGCGCGCAGCTCGTCCAGACTGACGGCGCTGCCGCCGAGCAGCCCGGCCAGGGTACGGGCCAGGCCCAGGCGGACCGGCCCGGACTCGCAGTCCAGCACGACGTTCGCGGTGCCCTGCGCCGCGAACAGCGCGGCCGCGCGCTGCGACTGCGCGAGCGCGTCCCGCCCGCCGGTGGCCCGGCCGTCGGTCACCACGACCAGCAGCGGGCGCCGGTTCGGGTCGCGCAGCCGCTCCACCCGCAGCACCTCGTGCGCGCGCAGCAGGCCCGCGGCCAGCGGGGTCCGCCCGCCCGTGGGCAGCGACTCCAGCCGGGCCGCGCCGACCTCGACCGAGGAGGTGGGCGGCAGCGCCAGCTCGGCGCCCGCGCCCCGGAAGGTGATCATGCCGATCTTGTCGCGGCGCTGGTAGGCGTCCGTCAGCAGCGACAGCACCGCGCCCTTGACGGCGGTCATCCGCTGCCGGGCGGCCATCGAGCCGGAGGCGTCCACCACGAACAGCACCAGGTTGGACTCCCGTCCCTGGCGCACCTGTTCGCGGAAGTCGTCCTTGTGCAGCACCAGCGCCCGGCCGTCCCGCCCGCGCGCCACCTGGTGCGGCGCGGCGGCCTGCAGGGTCGCGGTCAGGTGCAGCCGGCTCAGCGGGCCCTGCGGCCGCCGGGCGCGGATGGTGTGCCCGCCGGAGGTCTCGGCGGGGGAGCGGCGGCCCTGCGCGCCATGGCCGGTGCCCCGCACGGTGAACAGCCGGGTCCGGTACGGATCGCCGGCCGCGACCGGCGCCGACTCCCGTGCGGGGGCGGGGTGCTGGGCCGGGACGGGCGGCTGCGCGGGCGCCTCGGCGTCCTCGGGGGCGGACGCCTCCGGGGTGCCGCCGTCGGACGGCTCGGGCGCGCCGCCGCCGTCGGGCCCACCGTCGTCGGGGCCGCCACCGTCGGGGCCGCCACCGTCGGGGCCGCCGTCCGGGCCCTCCCCGTCCGGACCCGGGCCGTCACCCTCGGGCTCCGGCTCCGGGTCCTCCGGCTGGGCGTGCTCCTCCAGCGTCCGGTCCAACTGCTCCTCGTCCAGCCCCGGAGCGTCGAACGGGTTGCGGCGGCGCCGGTGCGGCAGGGCCAGCTGGGCGGCCTTGCGGACGTCCTCCTCCAGCACCTCGGTGCGCCCCGCCCAGGCGGCCAGCGCGACCGCAGTGCGGGCCATCACGATGTCCGCGCGCAGCCCGTCCACCTCGAACGCCGCACACACGGCGGTGATCTGACGCAGTGCCACATCCGGCAGCTCGACCTTGGGCAGCAACTCCCGGGCGGCGGTGATGTGTTCGGCGAGCTCCCGCTCCTCGGCCGCGAACCGGGCCGCGAAGCCGGCCGGGTCAGCGTCGTACGCGAGCCGGCGCCGGACCACCTCGGCGCGCTCGGCCGGGTCCCGGGTGGCGGCGATCTCGACGGTCAGGCCGAAGCGGTCGAGCAGCTGCGGTCGCAGCTCGCCCTCCTCCGGGTTCATCGTGCCGACCAGCAGGAAGCGCGCCGCGTGCCGTACCGACACGCCCTCGCGCTCCACGTACGAGCGGCCCATCGCGGCGGCGTCGAGCAGCAGGTCCACCACGTGGTCCTGGAGCAGGTTCACCTCGTCGATGTAGAGCACGCCGCGGTGCGCCTTGGCGAGCAGCCCGGGCTCGTACGCCTTGACGCCCTCGGCGAGCGCGCGCTCCAGGTCGAGCGAGCCGACGATCCGGTCCTCGGCCACGCCGACCGGCAACTCGACCAGCTGGGACGGGCGTTCGTGACTCTCAAGGGAGGTGTGCGGCCCGTCCGGGCACTGCGGGTCCGGCGCGGTCGGGTCACAGGCGAAGCGGCAGCCGTCCACGGCGGCGATGGAGGGCAGCAGCCCGGCCAGCGCGCGCACCATGGTGGACTTCGCGGTGCCCTTCTCGCCGCGCACCAGCACGCCGCCCACGGCCGGGGACACCGCGTTCAGCAGCAGCCCGAGCCGCAGGTCGGACATGCCGACGATCGCGGTGAACGGATAGCGGACGTCAGTCATGCGTCACTCCCAGGTGCCCCGGGCGCCAGGAACGGCAGCGACCCGGCTGCCGGCACCCCGCCCTCGATCAGCTTCCACAGCGCGTCGGTGTCCGCGTGTTCCTCGATCAGGTCGCCCAGCCGGTCCAGCCGGGCCTCGCGTGCCTCGGCGAAGCAGGTGTCCGGCGCCGGGACGAACGCCCGGCCCGCCGACTCGGCGACCTCGCGCAGGAGTTCGCGGCGGAAGCCGTCGTTCTCCAGCGCGCCGTGCCAGGTGGTGCCCCAGACCGAGCCGACCCGGCAGCCGTCCAGGAAGGGGGTGCCCCCGTCGACGGCCACCACTCCGTGGTGGATCTCGTAGCCCTCGACCCGCTGTCCGTACGCCTCGCCGACCGGCCGCGCCAGCACCTTCTCGGCGCCGAAGCGCACCCGCGTCGGCAGCAGCCCGAGCGCGTCGACGACGCCCGCCTTGGACTCCACCTCGTCGTCGATCGAGCGCGCCAGCATCTGGTACCCGCCGCAGACCCCGAGGATCGGCAGCCCGGCCGCCGCCCGCGCCTTCAGCGCCGGCTCCAGGCCGCGTTCGCGCAGCCAGGCGAGGTCCGCCACGGTGGCCCGGGTGCCGGGCAGCACCACCAGGTCGGCGTCGGCCAGCTCCTCCGGCCGGGTCGCCCAGCGCACCAGCACGCCCGGCTCCTGCGCCAGCGCGTCCACGTCGGTGAAGTTGGACAGCCGGGGGAAGCGCACCACGGCCACCCGCAGCACGTCCGCCCCGAGCGGCCCGCGGCCGTCGACCCGGTCCACCACCGTCGACAGGTCGAGCGAGTCCTCGGCGTCCAGCCACAGGCCCGGCAGCATCGGCAGCGTGCCCAGCACCGGACGGCCGGTCAGCTCGTGCAGCATCTCCAGCCCGGGCGCCAGCAGCCGCGCGTCGCCGCGGAACTTGTTGACGAACCAGCCCGCCACGTGCCGCTGGTCCTCGGCCGACAGCAGCGCCAGCGTCCCGTACATCGCGGCGAAGACCCCGCCGCGGTCGATGTCGCCGACCACCACGACGGGCAGTCCGGCGGCCGTGGCCAGGCCCATGTTGGCGATGTCCCGGTCGCGCAGGTTGATCTCGGCGGGCGAGCCGGCGCCCTCGCAGACCACCACGTCGAAGCGGCGGCGCAGGTCCGCCAGGCACTCCAGGGAGCGTTCGAGCAGGACGGGCTTGCGCTCCCGGTAGTCCAGCGCGCCCACCTCGGCCACCGGCCGGCCGAGCAGCACCACCTGGCTGCGGCCGTCCGCGCCGGGCTTGAGCAGCACCGGGTTCATCGCCGCCTCCGGCTCCACCCGGGCGGCCTGGGCCTGCATCGCCTGGGCGCGGCCGATCTCGGCACCGTCGGCGGTGACGAAGGAGTTCAGCGACATGTTCTGTGCCTTGAACGGCGCGACCCGCACGCCCTGGCGGGCCAGCCAGCGGCAGATCCCGGCCGTCACCACGCTCTTGCCCGCGTCCGAGGTCGTCCCGGCGACCAGCAGCGCGTTCGTCATGCCCCACCCCTCTTCATCAGGAGCCGCAGCAGGACGTGCCCCGCGACCGTCGTACCCAGCGCCAGCGCGCCCACCCGCCGGGACAGCGTGCAGGCCCGCTCGATGTCGTCCACCGTCACCGGCCGCAACTCTGCGCCCAGCACCGGCCGGTGCTCCACGCGCTCCCCGTACTGCAAGGTCCCGCCCAGCCGCACGCCCACCGCGCCGGCGAAGGCCGACTCGGCCTGGCCCGCGTTCGGGCTCGGGTGCGCGGAGCCGTCCCGCCGCCAGACCCGCCAGGCGGTCCGGGGCTCGGGTGCGGCGGCCACCGTCAGCAACGCGGTGAGCCGGGCGCCCGGCCAGCCGGCCACGTCGTCCAGCCGGGCCGAGGCCCAGCCGAAGCGGGCGTAGCGGGGCGAGCGGTGGCCCACCATCGCGTCCAGGGTGTTTACCGCGCGGAAGGCCAGCAGGCCCGGCGAGCCCGCCAGGGCGCCCCAGGTCAGGGCGTTCACCACGGCGTCGGCGGTGTTCTCGGCCACCGACTCGACCACGGCCCGGGCGATCTGCTGTTCGTCCAGCGCGCTCGGGTCCCGCCCGCACAGGTGCGGCAGCCGTTCCCGGGCGGCCGTCAGATCGCCCGCGGCGAGGGAGCGGCCGATGGTGCGCGCCTCCCGGGTCAGCGAGGTGCCGCCGAGCACCGTCCAGGTCGCCGCCGCGGCCAGTGCCGCCCGCCCCAGCGGACGGCGTCCCACCGTACGGTCCAGGGCCAGCGTGCCGGCCGTGACCGCGCCCACGCACAGCGCCGTGTACGCCGTCCCGGCCGTGCGGCCGTCGCGCCACAGGCGCCGTTCGAGGCGGGTCGCGGCGCTGCCGAAGAGCGCGACGGGGTGGCCGCGGCGGGGGTCGGCGAAGCGGGCGTCGACGGCGTAGCCCGCGACGGCGCCCAGCGCGAAGGCGGCGGCGCGGGTCAGCGGGCGCACTGCGGTGGGCAGCTCGGGGTCCGATGGGGCGGGGCAGGCTGCATCGCGTGCGTGTCCTCACTCAGGGTCCGCGCCCTGGATCGACGTACCGGGGGCGAGAGTCTCCTGGCTTCCGGGTCGGACGCACCCCCGGGCCTTCCAGCGGCTTCTGACGGCCCGCCGTGACACCTTCCGAGCGTGCTCCCCGGTGACAGTGGCGGGACCGCGCCGGATTCGCACCGGCTTCCTCTCCATGCCTCCGTTTGGCGCAAGGATCCCATCACGCGGCCGATCCACGCGTCAACCGAGGTCACGGAGGGGTTGGTCACACGGCGGCCGCACGGCGGCCGGGTGCCGTCACTGTGCGATCGCCCAGCGCGGCGGAGGGCCCGTCAGTCCCGCTTCGTGCGTTCCGGGGCTGGGGGCGCGCCGAGGGCCGCGCCTACCGTTCGGTGCCATGCGCCGCAGAAAGACCCCCGCCGCCGCCCCGCCCCCGGTGCCGTTCTCGCCCGAGGCCGCACGCGCCCACCGGGTCGGCCTCGGCCTGACCCCCGAACAGGTCGCCGAGGGTATGGCCGCCCACGGCGTACGGCTGCTGTTCGGCCACGTCCTCGCCTGGGAGAACGGCGACCTGAGGCCCGGCGAGGCCGAGCTCATCGCCCTCGCCCGCGCCCTCTGGTGCCCCGCCGCCGACCTGATGGGGGCGCGCCCGACGCGCCTGCGGGACCACCGCATCGCCCGCGAACTCGGCCAGGAGGCCGTGGCCGAACGCGTCGGCATGTCCCTGCCCGCCTACCAGCAGGCCGAACTGACCGGCTACTGGGACGGCGACCCGGACCAGACCCACGCCCTCGCCCAGGTCCTCGGCCTGCGGCTGACCGAGCTGGTCGAGGCCACCGGCCGCGCCGAGGCCCTGGACCGGCTGCTGCGCCAGTGCGTCGCCGGCCGCTGGCAGCCCCATCTGCGCGCCCTCGCCCGTCTCGTCCCCGTCCCCGAGCCGGACCTCGCAGCCGTCCTCCCCGTCCTCCACCAGGAACACCACGTCCCCACCCACTGGGGCACCCCCAGCGTGCCCCGCATCCCCGCCCCGCCGCTCACCCCCCGGTTCTGGCAGCTGCTCGCGGCCCAGCCGACGGCCGTTCCGGTCTGAGGCTCCTCTTCCTCCCCCGTGCCCCGGTTCCCTTCCCATTCCCCGGATGGCCCATTCCGGTGGCCTGGGGAGCACGACCCTGGTGAACTGGTGTACGAACACCGTCCGGGTCCGTGAAGCAGAGCGGGGAACGATATGCGTTGGCGAACCGCAGCGGTCGTGGCCGCCGCTGCCGTCGGGGCCGGGGCCGTCGTCCTGGTGATCGGCCGCCGGGCCTCCGAGCGGATGGTCCATCCGGGCGCGGGGCCGGGTGCGGGGCCAGGGGCGGCCGTGCAGGAGTCCGGGCCCATCCTGGTGCAGAGCCTCGCCGCCGGCCGGGTCACCTTCACCCGCCGCCCCGAGAGCCTGCGGCGCGGCCGCTGGGCCGTCGAGTGGGAGGGCGGCGGGCACGCGGTGGTCGAGGAGATCCTGCACAGCGACGAGCAGGGCGTCACCCGGCGGCTCGTCCGCGCGGACCGGGGCACCCTCACGCCCGGCACCGAGGTGCACTTCACCCCCCGCGTGCTGCTCGGCGACCCCACCGAGGCGCTCGGCCTGGCCTTCAGTGACACCAGCGCCGACGGCGAGCTGGGCGCCCTCCCGGCCTGGCACCTCGACGGCAAGCGCGGTACCTGGGTGATCCTCGTCCACGGCACCGAGGCCGACCGCCAGCAGACCCTCCCGGTCCTGCCCGTCCTCGACCGCCTCGGCCTGCCCGTCCTCGCCGTCACCTACCGCGGCGACGCGGGCGCCCCCGCCTCCCCGGACGGGTTGAGCCACTTCGGCGCGACCGAGTGGCGCGACGTCGAGTCGGCGATACGGCTGGCGCTCGACCACGGTGCGGGCCGGGTGATCCTGTACGGCTGGTCGTTGGGCGCCACCATGGTCCTGCACGCGGCGGCCCGCTCCGCGTGGGCGCACACCATCAGCGGGCTGATCCTCGACTCGCCCGTCCTCGACCTGCCCGCCTCCGCCCGCCGCGACGCCGCCCGGGCCGGCTTCACGGGCGTCGCCGCCGAGCTGGGCGCCCTGGCCGCCGAGGGGCGCACCGGCGTCGACCTCGCCGACTTCGCCCGGCTCGCCGAGGGAGCGGACCTGCACGCCCCCACCCTGGTGCTGCACAGCCCCAGCGACCGGATAGCCCCCTTCGGCGCCGCCCAGCGCCTCGCGGCCGCCCGCCCGGACGTGGTCAACCTGCAGGCCTTCCCGGGCGCCGACCACGCCGCCCTGTGGAACTCCGCCCCCGACCACTACACCGAACTCCTCCGTCGCTGGCTCACCCCCCTGCTCTGACCGCGCCGGCCCCGGCTTCGGGGGCCAAATTTGGCCCTGTGGGTGAGGGTCGGCCCATCCGACTTCCCCGCGACAGCCCACCCGACCGCCCGTTGCCGCCCCGGGAAGCACCACCGGCCCGGGGCGCCCGCGGCTCCGCCCTGCCGTCCACGCGACCCCCGTTCGATTCGCTGTCCGGATCGCGCCCCCGGCGCGGCTCCCGCTCGCGTACCAGAAGTCGGCCCGGCGGACTTCCCGTGCCGAAACCTCCGTCCCCCGGCGGACGCCGCCTGGCCGGATCCCCGCCCACCGCGCCTCCGTACGCCCCCGTCCGACACGCAGCGTGACAGGCCGAACGAGTACCGCGACGCCCGGCCGCAACCCTGGCATGGTCCCGCCACACGTTTCCAGCCAGGCGGTTTGCCACTGTTGCCCGATCTTGCGGAGGTGCCGTCCACGGTCTCCCGGTCGTACGGACAACCGGATGTGACAGAAGGCCGGTACAAGGGGAAGACTGCTCGACGTGACGTCTCGGAACCCGCGCGACCGTGATGCCCCGCTCCCGCCGACGATCGGTACCGGTGCGACGGTGACCCGTCTCCCGGGTACACCCCACCGGCCCTCCGGTGGCAGGCCGGGCGGGGCCGGTGTACCCCGGCGACGAGGGCCCGCGCCGGCGCCAGGGCGGGGCCGGGTTCCCGTGCCGGACGGCTTCCCCGCGCCGGCCGAGCTCGCACCGCTGGCCCGCCGGATGCTGGTGGACGCCGTCCGGATCGCCCGCTGGGCCGGGGAGCTGGACGAGGTCGACAAGCGCGGCGAGCTGCTCCCGGAGGACGCCCGCGCGGCGGGCCGGGCACTGGCCATGACGGTCGGCGCCGCCGCCAAGGCCTGGGGACAGGCGCTGCTGGTCGGCCTGGTGGAGGCCCGGGACGGCGGCGCCGGCCCCGGCTGGCGCCTGCACGCCTGGGAGCACGACGACGAGGCCGTGGTGCGCGGCTGGTCCGGGCTGTTCGACGCCTGGACGCTGCTCGCCCCGGTGCCGCCCGCCGCGCTGCGCGGGGTGTTCGCCGTCCTGGCCGGCCAGGCCGTGGACCAGGCCCCGCAGCTGCTGTCCTTCCTGCACCTGGTGGACGGCCCGGTGGCCGAGAGCGAGCTGCTGGAGCTGCTGCGCCGCGGCCTGGACGAGCGCAGGGTCGGTACCGGCCTCGGCGGCCCCGGCCTGTCGCCCGTCCCGCACGCCGCCTCGGCCGTCTCCGCCGTCCGCGGCACCTGCCGCGAGCCGCAGATCGACACCCCGGCCTCGCCCTCCGACGTGGCCGCCGTCCTGGACTGGATGCTGGACGGCCTGGCGGCGGTCGGCGCCGTGGTGCGCAGGAACGATGCCGCTGAGCTGTCCCCGCTGGGCCACTGGGCGGTGCGGGCGAAGCTGGAGGAGATCTGCACGGTCGCCCAGACCGCGGCCGGGCACATCGAGCAGAGCGCCTTCGAGCTGCTGAACGCCTGCGCGGACTACTCGCCGGGCCCGGCCCGGGCCGAGTTCCGCGCCTGGGTGGCGGCCCGTCCGGCGGACCGCGCGGTGGCCGAACTCCTGGAGGCGGCCCAGGGCGACGACGCGCTGGTGCGCGGCCTCGCCTTCGAGGCGCTGCGGGTGGCCGGGGGACCGGCCGAGCAGGCGGTGCGGGCCTCGGTGGACGAGCCGGTGCTGCGCCCGTACGCGCTGCTGTGGCTGGCGGAGCGCTCGGACGAGGGCGTCTCCCCGGCGGACGTGCTGGGTGCCGAGGACGCCGCCTGGCTGTGGGTGGACACCGCGGCCGCGGTGCTCGACCACGGCGAGACGGAGCTGCTGGTGGGCCACGTCGAGGGCGCCTCGGCGGGCGACCCGGTGCGGCTGTTCGCCCGGGCCCGGCAGTCGGGCCACCCGCGGGCGGCCTCGGTGCTGACCGCGGTCTCGGGCGTGCACCCGGACCCGGGCGTGGCCCGGGCGGCCCGCCGCTCCGCCTTCAGCGTCCACACCGGCGGTGCGTAGCGAACCCGGAAACGAGGAAGGGCCCGGAACCATCAGGTTCCGGGCCCTTCCCGTACGTCACCAAGCGGCTCAGCCGAGCCGCGACTCCGCCCGTCGGGCACGGACGTCGCCGACCTTCTGTCCGACCTTGCGCCGGATGACCAGCAGCGGCGCCATCGCCGCGAGCGTGATCTGGGCGAAGGCACCGACGTGCATCAGGGTGTCGCCGCCGGGCAGGCCGGTGGCCCAGGCCGCCAGGCAGCCGATGGCGACGACCACCCAGCACAGCGTGGCGGTGGCCAGCAGCCCCTGCGGCTTCGGGTACTCGATCCGGCTGACCATGAGGTACGCGGCGCCGAAGATCGCGAGCAGACCGGGCAGGAACGGCGGGTCGAGCAGCACGATGGCGATGACCGTCATCGCGCCCATCGGGCAGGGCATGCCCTGGAACACCCCGGGCCGCATCTTGACGGCCGAGAAGCGGGCCAGCCGCAGGACCACCGCGAGCAGCACGGTCAGTGCGATCAGCGCCGAGAGCGTCCGGTTGGACCCCTGCGAGACCATGCCCCAGACCGCGACGAAGTAGGCCGGCGCGATGCCGAAGCTGATCAGGTCGGCCAGGTTGTCGAGTTCCGCTCCGAGGGCGGAGGAGCGGAGCTTCCGCGCCACCAGGCCGTCGAAGAGGTCGCACATCGAGCCGATCAGCAGCAGCGTGACGGCCGTGGCCGCGCTGTGCCGGTCCGGAGCGGCGTCCGGGTTGGTGATGTGCGGGATCAGGACCCCGGTGGTGATCGAGTAGATCGCCAGGAAGCCGCAGACGGCGTTCCCCAGGGTCAGGAAGTCGGCGGTGGACAGGTGCTGCGGGGAGCGCGGGGCGCGCAGCTCGCGGTCGCGCGCCCAGCGGCGACGGCGCAGGGCCGTCTCCTCGTCGTCCAGGCCGACGATTGTCTCAGGATCAGTCACGGTCAAGGCGCGTCACCCCGGCTGTGGTCTTCTGGCCGACCTCGACGCCGACCTCGACGCCGGCCGGCAGGTAGGTGTCGACCCGGGACCCGAACCGGATCAGACCGATCCGGTCACCCTGCTCGACCTTGGTTCCGGCGGCCACGTACGGCACGATGCGGCGGGCCACGGCCCCCGCGATCTGCACCATCTCGATGTCGCCGAGCTCGGTGTCGAAGTGCCAGACGACCCGCTCGTTCTGGTCGCTGTCCTTGTTGAACGCCGGCACGAAACCGCCCGCCACGTGCTCCACCGACGTCACCGTGCCCGGCAGGGGCGCGCGGTTGACGTGGACGTTGAGCGGGCTCATGAAGATCGCGACCCGGGTGCGGCCGTCCGGCCAGGCGTCGATGCTCTGCACCACGCCGTCGGCGGGGGAGATCACTCTGCCCGTGCCGATCTCACGCTCGGGGTCGCGGAAGAACCACAGCATGCCCGCGCTCAGTGCGCAGGCCGGAACCGCCGCCAGGGCCCACTTGCCGTTGCGCCGGGTGAGGGCGCTGGTCACGGCTGCGGTGGCGAGGGTGGGGACGAACCAGGGGGTGGCTCCGCGCGCGATGGTCACGCGGGGTCGCCGACCGGCCGTCGGGCCTGCGAGGGCATCGCGGTCCGTGACGGAGGTGTGAGGGGACGGGCTGATGGGCATCGAAGACCTTTGTCGCGGGGGATCATGGCCGCTGGACGGGGGCCACCGCGGAATCGGTAATAGAGGGACGGCTTGCTGTCCCGGTGGATGCTATCGGGAGCACACGGTGGGTGGGCAACCCGCCTGCTCGTTCATGTGTCCGGTGGGAGCGCGTACGCGCGTCCCACCTGTACGACCGTAGCTCGCCCCGGTCCGGTTCCCAAGGGACCCGGCGAGGCTGGTGACACTTGTCTCAACAGGGGGCGCGCTCGGAACCCGGAGGGGACACGGTCCGTAGCGGCCGGAAGAAGGTGTACGGAAGCGGCCGCAGGGCGCGTCGCTGCAGCTGTACGCCCTGCGGCCGCTTTCCGGAGGGCCGTGCCGGGCCCTGGCGGACCAGGCCGGGCCCGTGACGGTGCACGGCGCTCTGCCGGGACGGGCCCGCACGCCCGTCGACCGGCGGTTCGAGAGGGGGCCGTCCGTCCGTGACGCCGGTTCACGGCGTCGGGCAACCCGGACGGCCCCGCGATCACTCGGCGATCCGGTACTCCTCCAGGAGCCGGCGGCCGACGATCATCTTCTGGATCTCCGCAGTTCCTTCACCGATGAGCAGCATCGGGGCCTCGCGGTAGAGGCGCTCGATCTCGTACTCCTTGGAGAAGCCGTAGCCGCCGTGGATCCGGAAGGCGTCCTCGACGACCTCCTTGCAGTACTCGGAGGCCAGGTACTTGGCCATGCCGGCCTCGAGGTCGTTGCGCTCGCCGCTGTCCTTCTTGCGGGCGGCCATCACCATCATCTGGTGGGCGGCCTCGACCTTGGTGGCCATCTCGGCGAGCTTGAACTGGATCGCCTGGTGCTCGGCGATCTTCTTGCCGAAGGTGGAGCGCTGCTGGGCGTAGGAGATGCCCAGCTCGAAGGCGCGGCGGGCGACGCCGCAGCCGCGGGCGGCGACGTTGACGCGGCCGACCTCGACGCCGTCCATCATCTGGTAGAAGCCGCGGCCCGGGACGCCGCCGAGGATGCGGTCGGCCGGGATCCGGACGTCCTGCAGGACCAGCTCGGTGGTGTCGACGCCCTTGTAGCCCATCTTCTCGATCTTCCCGGGCACGGTCAGGCCGGGGACGGTCGGGTTCGGGCCGAAACCGGCCGTCTTCTCGATCAGGAAGGTGGTCATGTTCTTGTACGGGGTGTTGCCGCCCTCGTCGGTCTTGCACAGGACCGCGACCAGGGTGGAGGTGCCGCCGTTGGTGAGCCACATCTTCTGGCCGTTGAGGACATAGAAGTCTCCGTCCTTGACGCCCTTGGTGGAGATGGCCGAAACGTCGGAGCCGAGGCCGGGCTCGGACATCGAGAAGGCGCCGCGGATTTCGCCGGCGGCCATCTTCGGCAGGAAGTAGTCCTTCTGCTCCTGGGTGCCGTGGGCGTTGATCATGTGCGCCACGATGAAGTGGGTGTTCACGATGCCGGAGACCGACATCCAGCCGCGGGCGATCTCCTCGACCACCAGGGCGTAGGTGAGCAGGGACTCGCCGAGGCCGCCGTACTCCTCGGGGATGGTGAGGCCGAAGAGCCCGAGCTGCTTCATGCCCTCGACGATGGCGGTCGGGTACTCGTCCTTGTGCTCCAGCTCGGTCGCGACCGGAATGATCTCCTTGTCGACGAAATCCCGCACGGTGGCGAGGATGTCCCGCTGGATCTCGGTGAGGCCGTCGGTCTGTGCGAGGCGTCCCATCGTGCGGCTCCGGAAGGTCTAAAGAGGGCGGGGGGGGGGGGGATTTCCGGGGGCCCTGCCGGCGTGGCTGCGGCAGCAGGGCCCCCGACCGGGCTGGGGGTCGGCCGATGACGGCGGCCTCCCCGTCCGGGGTCTCTGTAAAGAGGAGGGATTCAGGAAAGCGGCTCGGGGCGCCCCGGCTGCTCGCCGCCGCGCTCCTTGATGTACGTCGCGGTCGGCACCATCACCTTGCGGCGGAAGATGCAGACGACCGTGCCGTCCTGCTTGTACCCCTTGGTCTCGACGTAGACGATGCCGCGGTCGTCCTTGGACTTGGACGGCCACTTGTCGAGGACGGTGGTCTCGCCGTAGATGGTGTCGCCGTGGAAGGTCGGCGCGATGTGGCGCAGCGACTCGATCTCCAGGTTGGCGATCGCCTTGCCGGAGACGTCCGGGACGGACATGCCGAGCAGCAGCGAGTAGATGTAGTTGCCCACCACGACGTTCTTGCCGAAGTCCGTCGTCTTCTCCGCATAGTTGGTGTCCATGTGGAGCGGGTGGTGGTTCATGGTGAGCAGGCAGAAGAGGTGGTCGTCGTACTCGGTGACGGTCTTCCCGGGCCAGTGCTTGTAGACCGCGCCGACCTCGAACTCCTCGTAGGTGCGTCCGAACTGCATGGTCTTACGCCTCCGCCTTCTTGTCAGTGTCGGGCAGTTCGAACTTGGTGGTGCGCTGCATGCCGGCGGCCCGGCCCTTGCCGGCGATGACCAGGGCCATCTTGCGGCTGGCCTCGTCGATCATCTCGTCGCCGAGCATCGCGGAGCCCTTGGCGCCGCCCGCCTCGGAGGTGCAGTAGTCGTACGCGTCGAGGATCAGCTCGGCGTGGTCGTAGTCCTCCTGCGAGGGCGAGTAGATCTCGTTCGCAGCGGCGACCTGGTCCGGGTGCAGCACCCACTTGCCGTCGAAGCCGAGGGCGGCGGAGCGGCCGGCCACCTCGCGGTAGCCCTCCTGGTTGCGGATCTGCAGGTACGGGCCGTCGATCGCCTGCAGGTCGTTGGCGCGGGCGGCCATCAGGATGCGCATCAGGATGTAGTGGTAGGCGTCGGCCGGGTAGCCGGGCGGCTGCTCGCCGACCACCAGGGACTTCATGTTGATCGAGGCCATGAAGTCGGCGGGGCCGAAGATGATGGTCTCCAGCCGGGGCGAGGCCTCGGCGATGGCGTCGACGTTGATCAGGCCCTTGGCGTTCTCGATCTGCGCCTCGATGCCGATCTTGCCGACCTCGAAGCCCATGGTCTTCTCGATCTGGGTGAGCAGCAGGTCGAGCGCCTTGACCTGTTCGGCGTCCTGGACCTTGGGGAGCATGATGCAGTCCAGGTTCGGGCCGGCGCCCTCGACCACGGTGATCACGTCGCGGTAGGTCCAGTGGGTGGTCCAGTCGTTGACCCGGACGACCTTGGTCTTGTTGCCCCAGTCGCCGTTGTTCAGCGCGTCGACGATGTTGTGGCGGGCACTCTCCTTGACCAGGGGGGCGCAGGCGTCCTCCAGGTCGAGGAAGACCTGGTCGGCCGGCAGGCCCTGGGCCTTCTCCAGGAATCGCGGGTTGCTGCCCGGTACGGCGAGGCAGGAGCGGCGCGGGCGCAGACGGCTGCTTGCAATGTCGCTGGCGGTAGTCATGAGGGTGGTTCAGTTCCTTCCCAGTGGTCAGCTGGTCAGCTGGTCAGTTCGCGGCCGGGGTCGGTGCGGGCGTCCACGGCTGGAGCCTGTTGGCCAGCCGGATCTCGTCCACGATCCGGCCGATGATGGTCGTGATGCCGAAGTCCTTCGGGGTGAACACGGCGGCGACGCCGGCGGCCTTGAGGGCCTCGCCGTCCGCTGCCGGGATGATGCCACCCACGATCACCGGAACATCCTCCACCCCGGTGCGGCGCAGCCGCTTCAGGACGTCGGGCACCAGCTCGGCGTGGGCGCCCGAGAGGATGGACAGGCCCACGCAGTGCACGTCCTCCGCGACGGCGGCGGAGACGATCTGCTCCGGGGTGAGCCGGATGCCCTGGTAGATCACCTCGAACCCGGCGTCGCGAGCACGGACGGCGATCTGCTCGGCACCGTTGGAGTGTCCGTCCAGGCCGGGCTTGCCGACCAGCAGGCGCAGCTTGCCGGCGCCCAGCTCCTCGGCGGTGGCGGCGACCGCGGCGCGGACCTGCTCCAGCTCCCCGCCGGGCTCGGCGGCCACCGCGACGGGTGCGCCGCTCACGCCGGTGGGGGCGCGGTACTCGCCGAACACCTCGCGCAGGGCGAAGGACCACTCGCCGGTGGTGACCCCGGCCCGGGCGCAGGCGAGCGTGGCCGGCATCAGGTTAGCCTCGGTGGCGGCGACGGCCTTGAGCTCGGCCAGCGCCTCCTGGGCGGCGGCCTCGTCCCGCTGTCCGCGCCAGGCCTCCAGGGCGGCCAGCACGGAGCGCTCGGAGGCCGGGTCGACCACCATGATCGCGGTGTCGAGGTCGGCGGTGAGCGGGCTGGGCTCGGTGGTGTCGAAGCAGTTGACCCCGACAATCTTGTCCTCGCCGGACTCGATCCGGGCCCGGCGGGCGGCGTGCGAGGCGACCAGGTTGGACTTGAGGTAGCCGGACTCGACGGCCGGGATCACTCCGCCCATCTCCAGCACCTTGGCGATCTCCGCCTCGGCACCGGCCAGCAGCGCGGCGGTCTTGGCCTCGATCACCTCGGAGCCGTTGAAGATGTCGCCGTACTCCAGCAGGTCCGACTCGTAGGCGAGCACCTGCTGGATCCGCAGCGACCACTGCTGGTCCCACGGGCGGGGCAGGCCGAGCGCCTCGTTCCAGGCGGGCAGCTGGACGGCCCGGGCACGGGCGTCCTTGGAGAGGGTGACGGCCAGCATCTCCAGGACGATCCGCTGGACGTTGTTCTCCGGCTGCGCCTCGGTCAGGCCCAGTGAGTTGACCTGGACGCCGTAGCGGAAGCGGCGCTGCTTGGGGTCGGTGACGCCGTAGCGCTCCAGCGTGACCTTCTCCCAGAGCTGGGCGAAGGCGCGCATCTTGCACATCTCCTCGACGAAGCGCACGCCGGCGTTCACGAAGAAGGAGATCCGGGCGACCACGTCGCCCATCCGCTCGGCGGGCACCTGGCCGGAGTCGCGGACCGCGTCGAGCACCGAGATCGCGGTGCACATCGCGTAGGCGATCTCCTGGACGGGCGTGGCGCCCGCCTCCTGCAGGTGGTAGCTGCAGATGTTGATCGGGTTCCACTTGGGGATGTTGCCGACCGTGTAGGCGATCATGTCGGTGATCAGCCGCACCGAGGGGCCGGGCGGGAAGACGTGCGTCCCGCGCGACAGGTACTCCTTGACGATGTCGTTCTGGGTGGTGCCGGTGAGCTTGGCGATGTCGGCGCCCTGCTCCTCGGCGACCACCTGGTAGAGCGCCAGCAGCCACATCGCGGTGGCGTTGATCGTCATGGAGGTGTTGGTCTGTTCGAGCGGGATGCCGTCGAACAGGGTGCGCATGTCGCCGACGTGGCCCACCGGGACGCCGACCCGGCCCACCTCGCCGCGGGCGAGGATGTGGTCGGAGTCGTAGCCGGTCTGGGTCGGCAGGTCGAAGGCGACGGACAGGCCGGTCTGGCCCTTCGCCAGGTTCCGCCGGTAGAGCGCGTTGGAGTCGCTCGCGGTGGAGTGGCCGGCGTAGGTGCGCATCAGCCAGGGGCGGTCGCGCTGGACGTGTTCGGTCATCGGATCCGTCTCACACGTTCCGGAAGCGGTTGATGGCGTCGACGTGCCGGGCGCGGAACTCCTCGTCGCGGACGCCCAGGCCCTCTTCCGGGGCCAGGCAGAGCACGCCGACCTTGCCCTGGTGCTTGTTGTGGTGCACGTCGAGGGCGGCCTGGCCGG
>NZ_JBIWPN010000077.1:0-24643 GCF_044768305.1 Kitasatospora sp. NPDC101155
GCTACCTCACGCCACTCGAGATTCGGCGGCGGCACCGGCAAGGTCACACCCTCGCGGCGTAGACAGAGAGTGTCCAACCGCAGGGTGGAACTTCATGACCTTGCTGGGGCCCGACCTGGGCACGGACAACCTGGGCACAGACCCTCCGGGGTGAACGTTGGAGCCGGGTTCCCGCAGAGCTCCCCACCCTGACGGTTGCGGGCCCGCCCGCAGGGGCGGGTGGAGGACGGGGAGAAAGCTGCGACGGAATGCGCGCTACGGATTGATCTGTATGACCTGACTACTAGTTAGTTGTCTAGATTTACTAGTTACTTGACACCAGGTCATGCAGATCAATCCGTAGCACGATCATACCTGGGCCGCCCTCACACGGGTGCATGGTTGGACTTACAGAGAAGCGGGGCCGCAGCACTAAGCCGCAGCCCCGCTCGACACACACGACCCAGGCGGCACACGCCACCAAGCACCGCCGCCTCGGGTTCCAACCGCTCCCCACCGAAGGAGACCAGTTGCCCACCAACACTAACCCGAACCAGGTCCGCGAGAGCGCGGCCATCAACATCAACATGAGCGGAAACGCTCAGCTCAGCCTCAACGGACCGCTCAACTACGCGGACCACGGCTCCACCAACACGGTCACCACGGCCGCGCCAGCGACCACCGGTACCACGGCCAAGACCCCGTTCTGGAAGAGCGGCGTCTTCTGGGCCGCCGTTGCGGCGCTTGCCGCAGTGGCCGGCGCCATCGCGGCCTTCAAGTAACCCATCGGGGTCGGGGAGGCCAACACCTCCCCGACCCCGATGACCGCTTGCCCCGGGGAAGCTCACCGCGGCGCCGACCAATCGGGATACCCGTCGGCCGAGCCGACCTACCAAGCCGCTCCCAGGGCCTCCAGTTGCCCGAGCTGCTCCTTGGTCAGCTTGTCGCGGCGGGCCTTCTGGTTGTTCAGCCAGGACCCGAGGGACACCCCGTCCTCCTTGTGGGTGCGCGGCACCCGGACGTGCCCCTCACGCTCGACGAAGGCTGCGAGCGCCGCCAGACCGGCACCGAACCGGTCGGCGCGCGACACCTTCGGCTTCGCCGCGGCCGCAGCCCGCGCGGCGGCGAGCTCCTGGTCCTCCTCGATGCCGAGCGCCGCGAGCAGGTCCCGCTGCTCCTGGTCAAGCTCGGCCCACCCGGCCCGCTGCGCCCGCACCCACCGGCCGAGCTGCTCGCCCTCGAACGTGGTCTCCACCGGCAGCTGGGCCCAGTCGACCCGGCCGTCGGACTCCAGCCACCACTGCCGGGCCACGGCGTACGTGCGCTGCCAGACGATCAGCCAGCGCGGCGCCCACCACGGGTCGATCCCCTCAACGCGGCACGCCGCTGCGGGTCGAGCGCCCCCGGCTCACCCGCCGGCACCTCGGCGGCTTCCGCCGACTCCACCGCCGCTACGAACGCAAGGCCGACCACTTCGCCGCCTTCGCCAGCATCGCAGCAGCTTTCATCTGCACCCGGAGACTCCCCACATGACTTCTAAAAGCACCTGCAGGGCGCACTACTCATTTGTGACTTGTTTACTGAGGTTATTTGTCTTCAGAGCCCTGAACTGCAAGGGTATCCACCATGAGGATCACGATCACCGTGGAGAACCCGACCCTCGAGGCGCTCGAGAAGCTGCTCGCCCTCGCCGCCATACCGACTGCGGTCGTGACTGCGGTACCCGACGACCGCTGGACGCCAGAGCGGGCCCGCTCCTACTACGACCGCCTCCCGCCCCGCGCCCAGCAGATCCTGCTCCAGGTCGTTGAAGGCGAAGGCGAGTGCAGCGCAGACGAGTTGAAGGCAAACGGCCGGCACCTGCGGGGATCCACCGGCGCCTTTCGGCGTGTGCTCTCCGAGGGCAAGCGAACCGGCCTCTGGCCGGACGCCTTGCCGGTACCACTGGTGTCACACATCGTCGCCGGGCGGCTCAAGAAGCTCGAGATGCCGGGGTCCGGTACCGATCAGTTCGCACACTCGGCCTTTGCGGAAGGACTGCGTGACGTGCTGTCCACTGGGCGGCACGGTCACTGATAGTGTGCCGGACCCTCCGAACCCGCGACTCCGTGGTGGCGCGGAGTACCCCCGGAGCGATTGGTCCGCGGCTTGAGTGGGTGGGCCGGTCGGGACGGTACTGGCACCCGCTGTTCAGGAACCCGGAGGCCAGCCGTAGTAGGGCACGGCCGTGAGGCCGTGCCCGGCGGTGTCTCCAGGGCGAACCGCGACTACCTTCAGAAGAGGTTGGAACCGGGCGAGTTCACCTTGAGGGCGTGATGTCGACCGGCATATCGGCGAAGGCCGACGTGAGAGAAGCCTCGCATTCGTCGGCTGACGGCGCTGCGACGATCGCGTACCCCAGGCGCGCCATGTAACCGCGCGGGGGGAGGGCGACCTCCGTGCCCGCGGCGAGGAGCGCGCCGCTGGCGACGAGGTTGGGGTGGGATTCGGGGCTGGGTAGGCTGATGGCGTTGAACATTCCGTCCCGGTCGGCGTACACGATCCGGTGGGCTGCGCTGCCCCGGGCGGAGCGCTCGATGGCTGCGGGTTCCCCGCAGGCGATTCGGGCGGCGATGGACGCCCCGTCGAGTCCGATCGCCAGCTTCGCGAGGTGCGGGATAAAGTCGCCGGCGAGGCGGCCGTTGACCTCGATGATCACCGGCCCGTCCGGTGTCAGCCGGAGCTCGGTGTGAGTCACGCCGGTGCGGATCCCGAGTGCCGTGTGCGAGCTCCGCAGCATCTCGATCAGGTCGACATCGGAGAGCAGCGGGTCGTCGGCGTCGATGGAATGGCCGGCCTCCTCGAAAAACGGCTCCGGGCCCAGGCGCTTGCGGACTACGTACATCGGCTCCAGCCGGCCGTCGACCACGGCGCAGTCCACGGCGATCTCCGGGCCCACCAGGAACTGTTCCACCAGGGCGCCGCCGCCGTGGCGCTGGGCACCGTCCCGCGCGGCCGACGCGGCGATGCGGAAGCCTTCCTCGATGTCCGCCGCCGAGCGGACCATGACGACGCCGATGCTGCCGGCGAGCCCACGGGGCTTGAGGACCACCGGGTACCCGAACTGCTCGCCGATCGCGGCGGCTTCCTCGACGGTCTTGGCGAAGGCGAAGCGGGGCTGGCGGACACCGGCGTCCGTCAGCAGCTGCCGGGTCCGTTCCTTGTCGCGGCAGTTCTCAGCGACGCCGTGGCCGAGTGACGGGAGACCAAGTTCGTCTGCGATCCGGCAGGTGGCGGAGAGGAACATCTCCTCGAAGGTGAGAACGCCGCGAATGGCGATCGATTCGGCCAGATTCTGTACGGCATCGAGGAGGAAGGAAAGGTTCGTGCTCACCTGGGCCGAGTTCAGGCGAGGTATCACCGTGTGCCCGGAGATGTATTCCAGCTGCCACGTGGGCTCCCGATCGGTGAGCAGCCAGATGCGGTTTCCGGAGAGTGATCGGAAAAGTTCCTCCCGATATTCCTTGGGCCCGGTCCCCACGACGAGAAGAAAGCGTTCCATTGGCATATGACCCCCATTGTTGGATTCGGCGAGAGATCGCTCGTGATGGGGGAAATTGATGCCTATGTCCGATTTGGGCGCGCTTCTCCGGAGATGGTGGGAAGCGGGTCATGCCGCTCCCCCCGGTGCGGCTCGCAGGCTCAGACACTACGGCCCCAAGGGCGCCGCGGCAAGGGTCTTTTCTGCCTGGTGATCGCCTTGGCCTGCGGTGACGTCGCTTGTGGGTCCGGTCACACGGTGGTTGCGGAGGTCAACCCTCCGTGTATTGTTAACCTCCAGTTCACCGCAGCAGCACCTGCGGTTGGGGGAATATCGCGGGGGCGATAGCCAGGCGCAGCCATGCGGGCGACGGTCTGGCGGCTCAGGGGCGGAACGCCATTCCGAGGCCTCGTGGAGGCTTTCATCGGGCTCGGCCATCTCCTTCTGCTTTTCTGAATATGGGGGCTTCATGAATTCCATACGGTCGTGCGACGTCGTCGTGGTCGGCGCTGGATTTGCAGGACTTATGTGTGCGGACCGACTCTCCAGGCTCGGATACACGGTCACCATCATCGAGAAGGCGCCGGCGACCCTTGCGGGAACCAGCAGCCGGAATGAGGGATGGCTGCACGCCGGCACCTACCACGCCTTGTCCGTGCGGGACCGCCGCGAAGCGGCAGCCGTCGCCAAGCGCTGCCGCTACGGCTGGGAGGAGATTCAGCGACGCTTTCCCGAATGCGTGGAGGTCGAGAAGGGCAAGGCCGTCGCGATCCTGCCCGAAGCACACCTCGCGGAATCGCTGAGCCGCTGGGAGGAGGCCCGGGTCGGCCACGCCCGGCTCAGCGCCTCGCAGCACGAGCAGCTGGCCGACCACGTCCGCGTCGGCGCGGACGAAGCCGCCTTCGCGGTCGACGACCTGGGGATCAACACCCGGATGCTGGCGGCCAGTCTCATTGCCGAGTTGCGTACCCGCGGCGTGCGAATCCTCCTCGGGGCCCGGATCCTCGGCCGCTCGAACGACCGGATGCGCGTCGCCACCGCGGAGGGGAGCTTCGACCTCGTCCACCGGTTCGTCGTCTGCGCGGCCGGCTTCGAGACCGAACGGGCCTGTGCCGACCTGGAGATCCCGCCGGTGAAGGTCCGACTGTGGCGCAGCCACCTGGTGACCGTTCCCAAGGCGGCGCCGGTGTCGGTGTTCGGGGTGGCTCCTCAGCAGGCCGCGATGATCAACCACGGGGCGTGGAGCATCATCGGGTTCAACGAGGATGCAACCGTCGTGGACCGCCCGACCTTCGAGGTGGACCCGGTGATCGCCGACCGCCTCGAGGAGGCCGTCCGGTGGCGCTTCCCCAAAGCCGATCTAAGCGCAACCAAGCGGACCGCCTGCGTGAAGGTCGACTACGCCACGCACGAGGACAGCGCACGGTCTCTGAACATCCGCATGCTGCCCGTGCTCGACAATGCCGTGGTCGTCCTGCCGGGGAAGATGACCGAGGCTCCCTACAGCGCCAACGTCGTCGCCAGCCACGTCTTCGAAATGCTCGGCCAGGGCGGCGTCACGGCCCGTCCCATCGACACCTACGAGTTGACCAACCAGGGGAGCTGACCGCACGTGCAGGACCAGATCATCGGACGGATGGACGAGCAGCGCCGCAGGAACGGGTTCCTGACGCTCGCCGAGATGGCCGCCCTCGCCGAGACGAACATCGTCTTCGACCCGTTCTCAACGCTGATCGCCCGCGACGCCGTCATCGGTGAGGGCAACACCTTCTTCCCCGGCGTCGTCGTACAGTGCGACGGCGGGGAGTGCTCCATCGGCAACGGCAGCACCTTCTACCCGTCGACCTTGGTGATTGCCGCCAATGGCGGGCGGATCGCCATCGGCGACGGGTGCTCCCTCGGCCCCGGCGGCGTCCAGATCAAGGCCAACCAGTCCGGTTCGGTGCTGTCCGTCGGTAACCGGGCGCGGTTGCTCAACGGCGCCGAGCTCGTCGGATCCAGCGTCATCGGCGCCGGCGCCCAGGTCATCGGCGCCGTCTCGGCACAGGGCGTTCAGCTGGCCGGAGGCGACGACTTCACCGGCCCCGACCCGGACCTTCGCGGTGCCGTGCTCAAGGGCACCGGGCTCGCCCGCGGGACCCGGCTGGCGGCCGGAGACGTCCTCAACGGCCTCGGCGACTTCGCCACGGCCGCCGTCGAGCGCCAGCTGGCCTACCACCCGCGGAGCAAGTGATGAACGGGACGACGGCCGACCGGGTGCGCGCAGTCACGCTCGGGCTTGGCCTGATCGGCATCGGCCGGCCGTGGCCGACCCCGGATGCCCCGGTGTGCCCGGCCGAGCAGGCCTGGGCGCTGCTCGACCGGGCGGTCGAACTGGGCATCCGCTTCTTCGACACGGCCGCCGCTTACGGTCGGAGCGAGGCGGTGCTCGGCGAGTACTTGCGCAACCTGCCCGTCGGCCGACGGGACGACCTGCTGATCGCGACCAAGTGCGGTGAGGCCTGGCCCGCCCCGGAGGGCCCGCCGGACCACTCGCTCGGCGCCCTGGAGGCGAGCTTCGCACACTCCCTCGAGCTGCTGGGGCGCGTCGATCTGCTCCAGCTACACAAGTGCACGGTCGAGGATCTGCGCGACGAGCACCTCCTGGCCTGGTTCGAGGGCCTGCGGACCTCCGGCGAGGTGGGCGCGGTCGGGGTCAGCGTTTCCTCCGAGGAGGCGTTGCGAGCGGCGCTTGACGCCGCCGTCTTCGACACCGTCCAATTCCCGGCGAACTCCGCCAACACCGGCTTCACCGCTGCGTTCACCGAGGCCGAACGCACCCACCTGCCCCTGCTCAACCGGCCGATGGCGTCCGGCGCGATCGCCGGCACCGGCAACCCCTTCGCCTTCCACTCGGCGGCCTTCCGGCGAGCGGTCGTCCTGACCGGCACCACGAAGGTGAGCCACCTCGAGGCGAACGTGGCGGCGTTCGCCTCCGCCACGGCCATAGCCACAGCTGCGACCACCGTCGAAGCCGCAGCGACCACAGACCAGGAGCAGTAGATGACCACGCCCGAGACCCCGACGACGCCGGCAACCGTCCATCCCCTGGCACCGCAGCAGCGCCGCATGCTCGAGTTCATCGGCGGGCGGGTCGACTCCTACTACCTCATGGTCGAGGCCTTCATCCTCAAGGGCGACCTGGACGTCGAGGCCCTGCGGCAGGCGGTCGGGCACGTCCTCGACCGGCACCAGGTGCTCCGCTCCGCCTTCCCAGCCGACCAGGACGGCTACCAGACCATCGGTCCCGCCACCGACCTGATCGACCGGATCTGGACCGAGGCACCCGGCGGGCGCTTCGCCTCGGCCGACGAGGCGCTGGGCGCCGGCCTCGACACGGCGGCCCGCCCGATGGACCTGGACAGCGAACCCCCGCTCAGGATGTGGCTGACCCGCCTCCACCCGGACGAGGCCGTCCTGATCGTCTGCGGACACCACCTGGTGTTCGACGCTTGGACGTTCATGCTCTTCTACGAGGACCTCGCCGCCGAATACCGGGCCATCACCGTCGGCGGCAAGCCGCGACGGGTCCCGCCGCAATACCCCGACGCCCAGGCTCCGCAGGACGACAAGGCGCTCGACGGCTGGTCTACGCTCCTCGGCCGCCGCTACCGGGGCATCAGGGCACTGGACGCCGCCGCCGAGACGCCCAAGGGCCCCGGGGCCGTTCACCGCCGGGTCTGGCCCAGGCTGAGCGCCGGAGTGGTCGCCGCCGCCAAGAGCCACTCGGTCACCCCGTTCGTCATCGCCTCCGTGGCCATGTTGCAAGCCCTGTCGGACGTCCTCGGCGACCAGGAGGCCGTGTTCGGCTCCGCCTACGCGGGCCGGACCACAGCGGCCTCCACGAACGCGCTCGGTTACTACTCGACGACCCTCTTCGTCGGCGAGGACCTCGGCGCCCACGAGTCGGTGGCGGAGCTCATCACCTCCGTCAGCAACGGACTGAAGCAGTGGCACCACGGCGCGCGCATCCAGTGGGAGGACCTCCTCGCCCGCTACGACGCCCAGGACCTGTACCCGGTGAAGTTCGCCTTCCAGCCCAAGGAACTGGCGGAACGGCAGATCAAGCTGCCGGGAATCGAGACCTCGAGGATCAGCCGACCGAACGCGGCTCCGTCTGCACGCCGCCCAGTCGACCTCATCGGCTCCTACGACGCCGACGCCGTGACGGTGTCGATGACCGCGCGCACCGACGTGCTGACCGACGAGCGGGCGGTGGCGCTCATCGACGCCTTCGGCCAGCGGCTCACGGCCCTCGCCGAATCGGCACCGGCGCGCTGACTGCGGTGCCGGCCCGCTGACGGCGGCACCCGCGCGTTGACCGCGGCGCCGACCCACTGGCCGAGGGACCAGGCCGTCAGACCATCACCCGGACCCCCGGGATCACCACAACCCGCACGCCCGCCGAGGCCGTGCCAGGAACGGAGAACAGCAGTGCAGCGCGAACTCGACGTCATCGAGAAGGAGATCACGGCCCTGTGGGCGGAAGCCCTCGGCCTCGACAGCGTCGCCGGTGACGAGGACTTCTTCGACCTCGGAGGCACCTCCATCACGGCGATCCGGCTGCTTCCCGAGATCACGGAGCGCTTCGGCGTGGAGCCGACCATCGGCGTGATCTTCGACCACCCCACCGCGCGCGAGATGGCGGCCGTCCTGGCCGACCTCGGCGCCCGGGTCGAGGGCTGACCCGCCGACGGTCGACCCACACACGAACGCAACCGAACTGGGGGGACATCCTTGAGCACACAACGGCCCGGCGGACCGGAGACGCATCCCGTCGTCCGCCTCCTCGACTGTGCGGTCGCGGCCCGGCCTGACGGCATCGCGATCGAAGCACCCGACCGCACGATCAGCTACCAGGAGCTCGGGGAGGAGGTGTCCGGCCTCGCCGCACGGCTGCGCCGTCAAGGGGTCGCCCCCCAGGACCGGATCCTCATCAGGGGCGAGCGGAGCAGCCACTTCGTCACGGCCCTGCTCGCCACCTGGGCGGCGGGGGCCGTGCCGGCGCCGGTCGACGGCGCGCACCCCGAGGCCCGCATCGCACGGTACCGGGCAGCCGCCCGCGCCCAGTGGATGCTGTCCCCGACGCTGGAGCCGGAGTCGGCTCCAGCGCTGTCCCCGGCGCTGGCCCGGCTGGACGACGACGGTGAAGCCGCACCCTGGAGCGGCCTAAGCCACATCCTCTTCACCTCCGGCACCACCGGCGATCCCGCCGCGGTCGCCGTCGGAGCGGAACCGCTGCGGGCGATGTCCGCCTGGTACGCGCGGGAGTTCAACCCCGGCCCGACCGACCGGGTCGGACTACTGGGCGGCCTGGGCCACGACCCGGTCCTGCGCGACGTCATCGCCGCGCTGCTCGGCGCCGCCACCCTGGTCGTACCCGGTCCCGACGTGCTGGCTATGCCGGGCCGACTGGTCCAGTTCACCGGGAGCGCGGAGCTCACCATCCTCCACTGCACCCCGGCACTGCTCGAGTTCGGCATGCTCCTGGGCACCGAGGAGGACCGCAGGCTGCCAAACGTGCGGCTGATTCTGTGCGGCGGCGCCCCGCTTCCGAGCGCGGTGGCGGAACGGACGAAGGTCCTCTGCGATACCGCCCGCCTGTTCAACGTCTACGGCACGACGGAGACCCCGCAGGTCGCCGCCGCCCACGAACTGCGCGCTCCGCGCAACACGGACACAACCTCGCCCACCAGCGTCGGCGAGCACCTGCCCATCGGCAGCGGCGTCGCGGGAGCGGCCGTCCTGCTGGGAGCCGAACTGCCCGGAGCCGACCTGGCAGCGGACGAGATCGTCGTACGCAGCGGCCACCTGGCCCTCGGCTACCTCGACGACCAGCGCGCCAAAGACCGCTTCCGGCCGGACCCGCTGGGCGAAGCAGGCTACCGCCTTTACCTGACCGGGGACCTGGGCGCCCGCGGAACCGACGGCGAGCTATACGTCACCGGCCGCGCCGACCGGCAGATATCCGTCAACGGCTACCGGGTCGCCCTACAGGAGATCGAAGCAGCCGCCACCCGCCACCCGCACGTCACCAGGGCGGCCGCGGCACTGGAGGCGGGCCCGCGCGGCGACGTCCTCGCGATCACCGTCACCATCCGCGACGACAACGCCGTCACCGCGGCCGAGCTGCGCCGTCACCTGCGCGGCGAGCTGCCGGCGCACGCGGTCCCCTCGGCCGTGCGCTTCGGGGAGTCGGTCCTCGACCGGAACCACAAGGCACGACTGGTGTCCAACGGCTGACCGAGCGCCACAGAACAGGATTCACCGATGCATCACCCTGACATAGTGAGGTTCCCGCAGATCGAGGAGGTGCCGGAGAGCCTCTGGTACGACCTCCGCGAATCGAACTCCCTCTTCACCGGCCGCGACTGGAGCCTGACCCTTCGCCGCTCCAACCCGGCCGTCCCGGTGGAGTTCTGGGCGGCCCGCGACAGCGCCGGCTGGCTGCTCGGCCTCCCCGTCCACGTCTACCCCCAGGCACCCGGCCGCTCCACCTACGACGTGTGGTCGCTGCACCGGGACGACGTCGAGCCCGCCCCGGACTCCGAGCACCGCGCCCGCCGCCACGTCCTCATCGGCACCCGCAACGGGCAGCGCAACGGGTTCCTGCGTTCCGCCCGACCGCAGGACCCAGCGCTCGCCGGACGACTCGTCCAGGCGATCGCAGAGGAGTACCGGACGAGCGTGGTCGGCATGCTCTACCTCGACCGCGCGCTCCTGGACGAGGTCCGCAGCCAACTCGTCGACTGGCACGCTGGCTTCATCGACGCGGCCGCCGAGCTGCGGGTGCCCGCCGGCGAAACGGACCTGGACGCCTTCCTCGGGACCGTCTCCGACAACCACCGCCGACGCCGCATCCGCGCCGAACTGCGTTCCATCGCGGCCGAGGAACCGGCGGAGCGCATCGACTCGGTCAGCGAGATCGAGGAACTGGCCCCCGTGCTGGCACCGCTCCTGGTGAAGGTCAACCAGCGCCACGGCCAGCCCTCCGACGAGGCGAGCATGGCCTCATACATCCGCGCCAGCGCCAACTCGGGCCTGCAGCCGCAGCTCTTCCTCACCGGAACCCGCACCGAGCCCAGGGCCTTCTCGCTGAGCGTCCAGGACGACCGCCTGATGTCGGTACGCGTGGGCGGCCACGACGCCGACCGGCTCGGGAACCGGGCCCTGGACTACCCGCGCGTCGTCTTCTACGAACCGCTGGCGTACGCCATGCGCGTCGGCCTGAAAGCCATCGACCTCGGCGTCGGGGCCCTCTACACCAAGATGCTCCGAGGGGCACACACCGTGCCGCTGTACAGCCTGGTCCGGATCCCCGACGACCTCCCCACCACCATCACCGCGGACGGGGACCGGACCCGGCTCGCCGGCCTGCGCGCCGGGAACCCGAAGCTGTCCGAGGAGACCCTGCTCGGTTGGGCGGTCGACCATGGCTAACCAGCTCCTCGAGCGCGAACCGCACATCAGCTGGCGGCAGTTCAACAACTACTGGGCGAGTCAGACGTTCGCCCAGGCGGCTGGCCAGGTACTCAACGTCGGATTCCCGCTCATCGCGGCGGACCTCCTCGACCTGCGGCCGTCCGAAGTCGCGGTCACCACCTCCCTGCAGTTCATCCCCTACCTGCTGATCACCCCCATCGCGGGCCTCGTCGTAGACCGCGTCAACCGCATCCGGCTGGTGATGGCCTGCCACGCGCTGCGCGCCGTCCTCCTCGCGCTGGCCGGCCTGCTCGCCGCCAACGGCTCCCTGAGCGCCCCGGTCCTGTGGCTCACCGTGTTCCTGGCGGGTGCGCTCAACGCCCTCGCGAGCGTCGGCACCCTCGCCCTGGTACCCGACCTCGCACCCGAAGGCGGCCTGGCCAAGGCCAACAGCCGCCTGCAACTGTCCATGTCGATCACCCAGGTCATCGGCCCCTCCGCTGCCGGCCTCCTGCTGGCCGTCTCCGGGAACCTGGTCTTCCTCGCCATCGCCCTGGCCTTCGCCCTGGCCGCGGCCATGATCGTCCGTACCAGGACCCGCGAGGTCGAACGGGAGCAGGAACCCGCAGACTCCTGGCTGGCGAACATCGCCGCCGGGGCCCGGTTCGTACGCCGCACCACGGCCCTGTGGGTACTGCTGCTCCAGATGACCCTGTTCAACCTCTTCGAACAGGCGGTCATCACGCTCTTCATGCTGTTCGCGCTCCGCGAGCTGGACCTGGACTCCACCCAGGTCGGCCTCGTCTTCGGCGCGGGAGCGATCGGATCCGTGGTCGGCGCCTGGCTCGCACCGCGGTTCAAGAGTGCGCGAGGCATCTCGGCCATCCTCGTCCTGTCCACCGGCCTCGCCTCCGTCGCCCCCTGCGCGCTCGCGTTCGTCCCCAAGGGCTCGCCCGCCGTGTCCATGGCCATGAGTGGCCTCACCTTCTGCCTCTACGGGTTCGGACTGACGGTCTTCAACGTCCACTCGAACACCCTCCGCCACCAGATGGCCCCGAGGGAACTGCAGGGCCGGCTCGCCGCCGTCTTCCGCACCAGCGCCTTCACCTCGGTCGCCCTGGGAGCCGCCCTCGGAGGCGCGCTCGCCGAGCACATCCCGTTCCGGACCGCGATCGGCATCGCCTGCGCGGGCCTGGTGTCCGCCTTCATCCTGTTCGCGGTGCTGCTCCCGCGCGCCACCAGGGGCGCCACGAGCAGCGCGTGACCCGGCACGTCGGGGGAGCCGTGCGCTGGGGCGGGCGTGATCAACAGGCCCGTCGTGGCCGATCAAGGGCGCTGCCACTGCGGCAGAGAGACGTGGGGAGAAGAACTGGGCCCCGCGAAGAACATTCCCCGTAACCTCATAGCTTGAGTAAGCTGCGCGGTGGTTCTCCTACAACGGCTGGAGAACCACTGAGCAGCCTCTGAGGGTGTCCGGGCCGCACCTGTCACTCAGGCGGACTCGCTGGTGAGAAGGAAGTCGTCGACGGCGTCCATCAGCAGTTCGGGACGGCCAAGCCAGTAGCCCGACTGCCGCAGTCGGCTGGGGCCCGACCCGGCCCATACTCCTGCGAACCCTGTGTCGGTCGCAGACCTCGGCGAACGCGGCCAAGGGGCCCGGCCCAGGTCCCGGCCTGGGCGCGCGGGCCGGCTGCGGGAGGCGGACAGCTCCAGCCGCGCGGGTGCGGCGGCGGTGTCGGGGCGGGTGGTGTCGGTCGGCGGCGGCTGCCGCCGTAGTGCCGCAGGCGTCACCGCCGGTACCGCCGCCGCGCCGCGGCCCCGGCGCCGCCGGCGCCTACCACGGCACCGGACCTTCGCCGCAGCCGCCGCCCGCGCGGCGGCCAGCTCCCGGTCCTTCTCGATACCGAGCGCCGCGAGCTCAGTCCACCCAGACCTGCTACCGCCCTGCGGAGGTCAGGCCTGGGCTTGTTGGTGGTGCCCGGTCTGTTCGGCAGGCTGGTCGAGTTGCTGCTGGCGGCGACGCTGTTTGTTGCGCAGGTCCTCGACGCGCTGGGTGAACCTGGCCAGGGCGAGGTCTTCCTCGTTGGAGCCGAACTCTTGATAGGCACCGACGCCGAGAGCGAGGGCGTAGGCCTCTTCCTCCCAGCCGAGGCCGCCCAACAGCGCGGCTGCCGCGCCCGTTCCTCCCAGAGCGCGCACGCGGGACAGACGCCGACACTGTGCTGCAGTTCGCTCCGCCCCTCGGAGTTTTTGCCGTGCCTCGGCGAGCTTGGACTGTTCGTCGCGATGTTCCTGGAGGAGCCGGGCCTCCTCGTGAGCCCGTAACACTTCTTCGGCGTTGCCTCGACGGTGTGCCGCATCGTCATCCATGCTCCGAGCCACCCTGGCCCCCTCCCGTTGCGGCCGCACCCCCGGCAGCCCGGCCCACGATGTCACGGACCTGCTCGACCTGACCCCTTTTCCGGCCGATTGACCACAGCTCCGCGCAGCCACGCTGCCCGCGGCGCACCGCCCCGGGCTCCGGCCACGTTCCCGTGCAGAGCTGCTCGCCCTCCGGCGCTTGGAAACAATTGTTTCCAAGCCGTTCGACCCTGGCCCGCAAGCAGGTGAGCAGCTCGAAGAAGCCCCGCACCTCCTCCGCAAACCCCAGGGCGGCGATCGGTAGCCAGCTGTTCCATTCCGGCCCCCGTTGCACACCGTGATCGATAGGGTGCGGAGCATGATGATCCGCACCGATGGCGGGCAGGAGGAGTAGCTGCATGGGACTGCGAACCACGTACCTCGGCAAGGCGGAGATCCAGGAACTGCTCGGTACGAACTCGTTCGGGATGTGGCGACTTCCGCGCCAGCACGGCGACTTCCCCGCACCCGAGACCGACATCTACCACGGCCCCTTCGATGACAAGCCCGACGGGCCCGTATGGGACGCCCACGACGTCTACCGGTGGGCCGCCCGCACCCCGGAGTTCCAGCACCGCGGCGCCGTCCTGCTGCGCCCTCTTTTCGGCCAGCGCCAGCCGGGGCGCTTCCTCGGCCACCAGGACACCGCCCACGGGCCCGCCACCGACTGGCACACCAGCCTCGGCGTCATCCGCATGCTCCACACCGACGAGAGCCACGCCGCCGCAGCCATGGCCGCCGACCTGGCCGACGAGCACAACCGCGAGATCGTCACCGTCTGCTCCCTGTACGGCGACCTCAACGCCGTTACCGGCCCGGCCCTGGTCGCCGCCGACACCGCCCAGCCCCGCATCGAGTACGAGGCGAGCTGGGCCCGCATCGTGAAGCTCACCGGCCAGCCCCTCCCCTGGTGGCCCGACCACCTGCGCCGGTTCGAGGTCACCAGCCGCTGGCAACCGGACTCCCCGGCCGTGATCGCCGAGGTCCCCGCCACGCCCCGCGAGAAGACCCTGCGCCGGGTCGCGGCGAACACCTCCTTCAGCCAGGCCGCCCTGGCGGCGCTGACCAACATGGCCGACGACATGCGCAACGACCGCGTTCAGACCGTCGTGCACGACATCAAGACCTACGGCGACCACATCGCGACCCCGGGGCGGCTCGTCATCGCGGCGATGCACGACACCCGCAACCACCCCATCCCCCTGGTGAAGGACGACGCCCTCCTACGGCAGGGATGGGAGGAGATCACCCGCAGCACCGAACCGGATGCCGTCGAAGCCCTCGACATCGCGCTCGGCCGCCACCCCAAGCTGCTGCCCTTCGGGCGCTTCACCCAGCTGCCGGTGACCGACCACCCGGTCGTCGAGCGGTGGACCCGCCGCCTGTCCCTCTGCGACCCCACCGCCGGCCACGCCACCCTCGCCGAAGGCAAGACGGTCGACGCCTTCTTCACCGACCCCCTGACCGACATGCCGGTCGTCCGCACCAAGGACGACGACGAGAGCCACGCCCGGTGGCTGTTCTACGTCCCGCTGTCCCTGCCGGCTGGCCGCGGCGAGCTGGCCTCCATCGTCCTGTACGGCCCCGTATGGATCACGACCACGGATGGGTTGGTCCACCCCGCCCCCTGCATCCCCGGCGAACAGCTGTGGTGGGGCAACGCAGGGGGCGAGCGTCCCCGCGAGCTCTCCCACGTCGTCAACCTCCTCCTCGACGACCTCGGAGCCCGTATCACCCTCGACAACCACTGGAACAGCGCCCCGGACGGGCTCACCAGCCTGTTCAACGAGGACCACAAGCAAGGCACTGAACTCACCCGCGCCGCACTGCTCCACGCCCGCATCACTCCCAAGCCACGCCGCTAACCCACCAACAGCCCCCGCAGAACGCCGCTGGCCGACCCCGCAGCCTCGCGAGGTCGGCCAGCAGCACCCGGCGGAAGCGACAAGCTGCCTACGCCCACTCCACGCCGTGCTCGGCGAGCTGCGCGAGCTGGCCGGCGTCAGCTTCGCCCGGCGGGCCTTCTGGTTGTTGAGTCAGGTGCCCAGCGCGAGGTGCGACACCACCACCTGCTCCTCACCCCCAGGACCCGCCTCCACGGCCTCCACGGGTTCCTTGTGCGGGCGGGGAACCGGGGGACGCCGCTCCCGCTCCACGAACTGGGCGAGCGCGGCCAGGCCCTGCCCTCGAACGCGGTCTCCACCGGCAGGCCGGCCCAGTCGACCCGGCCATCGGACTCCAGCCACCAATGCCAGGCGACGGCGTAGGAGCGCTGCCAGGTGATCGGCCACCGCGGCGCCTGCCCAGCCGAGGGCCGGTCCGTGCCCGGACCCCCCAGCGGGCAGTGAAGCGGTCCCGGACGGGGCGTCAGCGCCAGACCACTTCGACATGGGCAGCCAGGAATTGGAGTCCCCAGATCACAGCGCTCGCACCGATCGTAGAACCGACCCCGATCAGTACCTGCTCGCCCACCTGACCACCCCAGCGCCCCCGTGACCTGGATCGCCCCGCCATCTCTTCACGAGGCGGTTGCGCACGGCGCTCCGTACCGTCCCACCCGGCCACGCTGTGCGCCTGACCGCGCGGCTCCAACTCGTTCACGCTCTTCTCCATTCGTTCTGTCCATCAAGAGCAGGGACCAACACACCAGGCCAGGAACCCGACCCCAGCCTGGTGCGGTGGTATCCGGACCGCCTGCGGCCGTTCTGTGAGGTTGCACCGTAGGGGGACTTGCCGCCGCTCAGAGCTGCGTTCTCCGGCACCGAACGACGGTGGCCAACCCCCCCACCATCCGATAGCCCAGACGGCCCACGGGAAGCCGACGACAACCGGATAGCTCACAGCAACCGCTAGGGCCCAGCCAGCACGGCACCGCCCGCACACTGACACGCAGAACCCTCCGACCGGCAGCCGCGACAAGCACAACAGCCCTTCCCCTACGACGGTTTGATCCCGTCGCCTAGGCTTCCGTCAGACACGGATGTTGCACCAGCCGCAACAGTTGCCAATCGCCTGCAACACCGAAAACACCCAATGAGGAAGCAGAGTGCTGGAGAAACGAGCCGAGCAACTACCTGAGCTGCATGAGCCGGAAGTTGAGGCATTCGCTGACTTCCTCAACCAGCTCTTCACCACCCTTGCCACCTCCCTCACCCGCTACGCCGCCCGCGTCAAACGAGACAAGGGCTCGGTCTCTCGCTACCTCAACGGTCGGCGCATCGCCCCCGAGGACTTCGTTGATGAACTCCTGCGCCAGGTCGCCGAGCTCACTGGCAACCCCGTCACCGATGACGTCCGCGTTCAGGCCTACCAACTCCGGCTAGAGGCGTTGCGTGTCCGCAACCCCTCCCAACACGAGCTTGAACAGCTTCGTGAAAGCCTCGGCGCAGCCGAACGCGAACTCCATCTCGCCAATGTTCGTGAACGCGCCCTGCTCAAGGCCGTTGTAGTCGCAGAGGAACGAGCGACCCAGGCCGAGCAGCGATACCGCCAACTGGAAAGCGACTGGGCCACCGTCCGCTACACCTCTGGATCTGCGGAGCTCGACATCTACACCCCGCCCGAAGGAGCAGACGAACTCCGGGGCGAGATTCGCGACCTCAAGACTGAGCTAGAAGCATTGCGGAGCGAGCTGTCTCGCGCTCAGGCGCTGAAACTCACCGCAGAGGAGCAGTGCGTCCAGCTGGAGAGCCGCCTTCTTGCTGCGGAGGCTACCTTGCAGATGGAGCGCACCCGAAGCCATGAGGGGAGTACCGCTGGTCCGGAGCAGTCGGAGCAGCTGGACAGACCCTGGACGGGAGGCGAGTCGGAGCCGTACGTCCGTCTCGCGACTTTCCGCACCTTGCAGCGGGTGGTGGCGGACCTCAATGCTGCCGGCAGCCTGGCGGGCACGCTGCAGGCCGTCGTCGAGGGCGCGGTGCACGGACTCGGCTTCGACGTCGCCGCGGTCAGCCTGGTCAGGCCGGACGGCGACCTGGTGGTGGCGGCGGTCTGGGAGCTGGAGGAGAGCCCGATGGGCGGGCCCTCGGTGCTGCTCGGCCAGGTCGGCTCGCGGGAGTCCTGGGACCGGCTGCTCAATGCGAGCGATCACTGGGGCACCCTGCGCTTCCTGTCGTACGACCGCGGCTGGGCGGTCGCCAGCGACTTCCCGCGCTGGATCGGGGAGGGACCGCTGCCCATCCACGCCGATGACTGGCATCCGCAGGACATCCTCTGCGCCCCGTTGCACAGTGCCGGCGGTGACCTACTCGGGGTGCTCTCGGTGGACCACCCGCGCAGCGGCAAGCGGCCCGGCGCGTGGACCCGCGAAGCTCTCGAGACCTTCTCCCTCCAGGCTTCCATCGCGATCGGCAACGCCCGGCTGCGGGCCGAGATGCAGCGCGTGCTGGCCCGGCTGGAGAAGGACCAGCAGGCCCTGCATGCCAGCGAGGAGAGCTTCCGACAGACCTTCGAGTACGCCCCCAGCGGGATGGCCATCACCGAACTGCACGGCGCCGGGCGCGGCCAGCTGACCAGGGTCAACGACGCGCTCTGTCGACTGCTCGGCCGCCCCCGCGCGGTGCTGCGCCAGCACAGCCTCGCCGACTTCGTCCATCCCGAGGACCGGGCCCTGTTGGAACGCGCTGGCACGGAAGCTGGCGTGGCTGAAGTTCGGCTGTCCCACCGGGATGGCAGCTATCAAAGGGTGTGCCTGCGACACTCCTTCGTTGTGGGCACCGATGAGGCGACGAGGTTTCTTATCACCACTGTTGACGCTCTCAAAAGGATGTGAAACGGCAACACCCCAGCTCGGTGGGCCGCCATCGGCTGACTACATCCAACAGTGCTCACCAGAACGTTGGAGGCCGCCACCCCAAGACTGAGGGCGGCGGCCTCCAAAGCCGCGGCGTTGCCGGTACGAGCTGAGACCCAGCCCTACCAGCCAACCCCGAGGGCCTCCAGCTGCCCGAGCTGCTCCGCGGTGAGCTTGTCGCGGCGGGCCTTCTGGTTGTTCAGCCAGGAGCCCAGAGACACCCCGCCCTCCTTGTGGGTGCGCGGCACCCGGACGTGCCCCTCACGCTCGACGAAGGCCGCCAGCGCCGCCAGACCGGCACCGAACCGGTCGACGCGCGACACCTTCGGCTTCGCCGCGGCCGCAGCCCGCGCGGCAGCGAGCTCGACGTCCTCGCCGATCCCGAGCGCCGCGAGCAGGTCCCGCTGCTCCTGGTCGAGCTCGGCCCACCCGGCCCGCTGCGCCCGCACCCACCGGCCCAACTGCTCGCCCTCGAACACGGTCTCCACCGGCAGCTGCGCCCAGTCGACCCGGCCGTCGGACTCCAACCACCACTGCCGGGCCACGGCGTAGGAGCGCTGCCAGGTGATCGGCCAGCGCGGGCACCACCACGGGTCGATCTCCTCCAGCGCGGCCCGCCGCTCCGGGGCGAGGGCCCCGGGCTCGCCCTCGGGCACCTCGGCGGCGGCCCGAAGACCAGCGAGCCAGGCCCCGATCGCGTACCCGCCAACAGCTGCCCGCGCTGGCGCCGCCAGCGACCCACCGTGTTCCTTCGCCCAGACCCGTGCCCAGTCCAGGCCAGCCTCGAAGCGGGCATCGCTCACAGACCAGACCATGCCGAGCGCATCGAGCATGTCAATCCGGTTGCGAATCTGCGCGCGAGTGTCACCTGGATCCGCACAGGGTGACACTCGCGCTCGGGTTGCTGCCATCGAGCCGGTGAGCTGCGGACATTCCGATCCGGACTGCTGAGTGGTGACAACCTGGTGCGGTTTTCGCAGTGACGGTTCGTGACGTTTCCGTAGGTCGGCGTGTGTCATCGCTGTGCAGATTCGCACGCGGTGTCGAATTTCCCGCCGTCAGACTACTGCCGGATCGTCGCTGCGCCGGGCAGGTGGCTGACCGGGTGGACTAAATCTGCCTGGGGCAGGCTGAGCCGTCTGGCAGGATCCATGGCGTGAGCGAGAATCTGGGCCATCGCCCCCCGATGTTGTTCGTGATCAACGACCGGCTGTGGATCGGCCCCCACCCGATTGACGGCATCCAGTGCGTCGCCCGGACGCGATCCAACACGCGGTGCAAGAACTGGGTCGAGACCAGCCAGGTCGGGCGCTGGGAGCAACTGGTCAGCAGACACGGGCTCATCAGCG
This sequence comes from Kitasatospora sp. NPDC101155, assembly GCF_044768305.1. Lineage (NCBI taxonomy): Bacteria > Bacillati > Actinomycetota > Actinomycetes > Kitasatosporales > Streptomycetaceae > Kitasatospora > Kitasatospora sp. NPDC101155. The sequence continues at coordinate 19,502 of NZ_JBIWPN010000077.1, forward strand.
TCTACGCGGTGGGCCGTGACGACCGGTGGCTCGCCCAGCACTGCGTACGGCACGACTCGCCGGACACGGTGGACCACGAGCTCCCGGACTGGGAAGCGTTCGGCGAGGACAACCCCGAGCACACCGCGCGGTTCGTGCGGCCCCTCCCCGACACCTGGGAGGCCATCGGCTAAAGGTCAGCGTGGCCGCCGCGCCGCCGCTGCTCCGCGCGCTGTCCGCCGACTGCAACACGGGGGTGCAACGCGCGCAACGCGGGCCCCGCGTTGCACCCATGACCTGGCCTTAGCATCCGGTCACCCATCGTCCTGCTCACCGTCCAAGTCCAGCACCTTCGCCGCTTCCTCCTCCGCACCGGCCCGCCGGTACGCCTCAGCAGAGTCCTGGCGCATCGCCCGGACGACATCCAACGGCCGTCCAGCCGCAGACAGAATGTCGGCGAGCTCCTCCAGAGCCTCACCACGCCGATGCTCATCCCGCAGGACCTCAAACATGGCCACCGACCGCTCACCCGCCTCAACCGCCGACTCGAACTCACCACGACCACGCAAGACCGCACCGAGGTTGTTCCAGGCCAGGGCTTGGCCGTGTTGGTCGCCGAGCTGCTCAAAGGTGGTGAGGGCGGTGCGCTGGGCCTGCTCGGCGGCCTCGAAACGGCGCAGCTCCTTGAGGGCGGTGCCGAGGTTCGTCCAGGCCACGGCTTGGCCGTGTTGGTCGCCGAGCTGCTCAAATGTGGTGAGGGCGGTTCGGTGGGCCTCCTCGGCGGCCTCGAACCGGCGCAGCTCCCCGAGGGCGTCGCCGAGGTTCGTCCAGGCCAGGGCTTGGCCGTGTTGGTCGCCGAGCTGCTCAAAGGTGGTGAGGGCGGTGCGCTGGGCCTGCTCGGCTTCCTCGAACCGGCGCAGCTCCTTGAGGGCGGTGCCGAGGTTCGTCCAGGCCACGGCTTGGCCGTGTTGGTCGCCGAGCTGCTGGTGGGTGGTGAGGGCGGTGCGGTGGGTCTGCTCGGCTTCCTCGAAACGGCGCAGCTCCTTGAGGGCGGTGCCGAGGTTCGTCCAGGCCACGGCTTGGCCGTGTTGGTCGCCGAGCTGCTGGTGGGTGATGAGGGCGGTGCGGTGGGCCTGCTCGGCTTCCTCGAACCGGCGCAGCTCCCCGAGGGCGACACCGATGTTGTTCCAGGCCAGGGCTGCGCTGTGTTCGTTGCCGAGCTGCTGGTGGGTGGTGAGGGCAGTGCGGTGGGTCTGCTCGGCTTCCTCGAAACGGCGCAGCTCCCCGAGGACGAGGCCGAGGTTGTTCCAGGCCACGGCTTCGCCGTATTGGTCGCCGAGCTGCTGGTGGGTGGTGAGGGCGGTGCGGTGGGTCTGCTCGGCTTCCTCGAAACGGCGCAGCTCCTTGAGGACGAGGCCGAGGCTGTTCCAGGCGCTGGCTTCGCCGTGTTTGTTGCCGAGCTGCTGGTGGGTGGTGAGGGCAGTGCGGTGGGCCTGCTCGGCTTCCTCGAAACGGCGCAGCTCCTTGAGGACGAGGCCGAGGCTGTTCCAGGCGCTGGCTTCGCCGTGTTTGTTGCCGAGCTGCTGGTAGGTGGTGAGGGCGGCGCGGAGGGCTTGTTCGGCTTCCTCGAACCGGCGTACCTCCCTGAGGGCGGTGCCGAGGTTGTTCCACGCCTGGGCCGTGTGGTCCTGGAAGTCCATCCCCAGTGCGATGTCCCGTGCGGTGGTGGCGACGGTGAGCAGGTCCTCGAGATGCCGGCGCAGGGACAGATATGTGGCCAGTTGTGCGGGAAGGTTCATCGCGATGTCGTGGTGGCCGGTGGTCTGGGCGGTGTGGACAGTGGCGATGAGGTTGGCGTGTTCGGTGTCGAGCCAGGTCAGGGCGTGTGCGCGATCGCGGAACCGGGCCTTGTCACCGCCGGCCGTCGGTTCGAGGTGGATGTTGGCGTCCCGGGCGGTGACCGTGTAGTGCTTGAGGAGGCGGCGCTGGGCTTTGGCGCTGGCGGTGGGGTGCTGCTGGGCTTGTTCGGTGGCGTAGGCGCGGACGAGGTCGTGCATGCGCCAGCGGGCCGTATCCGGGTTCTGGCGGATGAGGCTGGCCCTGGCCAGGCCGGCCAGCCTGAGACGGACGTCCTTGGTTTTGCCGGGGGTGAGCGCGGTCGCGGTGTCGGTGGAGATGTCGGGACCGGGGTTGACGGCGAGCAGACGGAAGAGTTCTGCCTGCGGGGGCGGCAGTCGCCGGTAGGAGCGCTCCAGAACGGCGCGGACGCCCCGGGTGCCGTCGTCCAGCATGTCCAGGCGCTCGCCGAGATCCTCCAGGTCGTCGGCGAGCTGCCTGGGCTTGATGCTGCGGTCGCCGATGAACTGTGCGGCGGCGATGCGCAGTGCGAGGGGAAGGTGGCCGCAGAGCTCGGCGACCCGGCGGGCGCCGCCGCGGTCCGCGCTGATCCGGCCGTCCCTGGGCAGAGCGGTACGTACCGCGGTGTCCATCAGGTCGACGGCCTGGCCGGGGTTGAGGACGTCGACGTCTACCAGTCGGGCGCCGAGGGCGGAGAGGTCGTCGCGGGAGGTGACCAGGAGCCGGTGGGGACCGTCGCCGGGGAGGAGGTGTTCGACCTGCTCGGTGTGGGAGGCGTTGTCGGCGATGACCAGCACGCGTTCGCCGGCGCGGGTGCGGGCGGCGAGCTGGGCCCGGTAGTAGGCGGCGCGCTGATCGGGGTCGGGCGGGATCTGCGCGGGGTCGACACCCAGGCCGCGGAGCACGGTGTCCAGGGCCTGGCCGGGCTCGGTGGGGGTGTCGTCGTAGCCGTGCAGGTCCAGGAACACCGCTCCGGTGAAGAGCCCGTCCGTGAGGGCGGCGTGGCCGGCGGCCAGGGCCAGGGTGGTCTTTCCGATCCCGCCCATGCCGTGCACCGCGGCCACCACCACGGCCGTACCACCGGCGCCCCCGGACAGCCTGATCGGCCCGCTATCCGCAGGCAGGCACTGAGGATCGATCAGGCCGAGGAGGTCTTCAAGATCGCGCTCCCGACCGGTGAAGCCAGGCGGAAGGACGGGCAGCGGGGCGAGCTGGGGAAGATCCGGCAGGGGCACGGCAGCCGCGCCGCCCCCGGTGTCTGAGGCGCTCCTGCCCTTGCTACTGATGCGGTCGAATTCCTCAACCATGGCCGCAACCCTGGTGTATGAGTTCTTCCATTCAGCGAGGTCCGTGCGAGCAGCCGAAAGGACTTTAACGGTTTTCTCGTCGTTCGCTTTACAGGCATTGACGAATGCCGCGACGTAATCCCAGTCGAACAGCCGGTAGACGCCCGCCCGGCCCTTCTGCAGCTCGCTGACAGCGGTTTTCGTGAGCGTATTACTGGTATCGGCCTTTATCAGCTGGGGCCCGTCCGGGTTGCCCGCCTCCAGGCGGAGCTGCCCGAGACGCTGCCCGAACTCGCGCAGCACCCGCTGCGACTCCTTGCTCTCCCCAGCCGCCACTTCGCTCCCCACCTGTCCTGCGCCGTCACCAGCAGCCCTGGCTGCGGCACCCCCAACCCGGTTGTCTGCCGCAGCCGGTCACCTCGGCCTCCGGTCGCACCGGCCTCTCTCCTCCAGGCGCGGCACGACCGCGATCGTCCGCGACCGTCCGTCGGCAGGTCTCTCAGCGTAGTCCTCCACCAGCACGAACATGGTGCGGATCCGGGATCACTGGGGTCCGTCCGCAGATCCGCAACCACGCCGGCATCCCCGGGATCGTGGTGCCCACGCCGCCCGGCTGACCAGCACTCACGACAGCCCTCTGGGGAGGACCTGATGTCCCGCAAGCACCACACCAAGGCCAAGACGACCACCCGCCTCGTCGTCAAGCAGCCGGCCCCGGCCCACGACGACACCGTCGAGCAGCGGCTGGCCGGCCAGATCGCCAAGGGCGCCGCCTCCGGCACCGCCCGCGCCATCGTCACCTGGCTCATCGGACAGGTCACCGAGCACCTCCACTGACCTGCTCGCGGGGTGCGGGCACCCGCTCCCGCACCCCGCACCAACAGTCCCCACCCCCTGACCTCAGGAGCAGCTGTGGGGTGGCGGTGGGTGTGCGGGTTGGGGTGATGGTTGGCCTGGGGTTTCGCGGGTTGGTTGAGAAAGTTGCGGGTTGGGGCTGGGTGGGGTGGGTCGGCTCTGGCGGGTGTTCGGTGTTGCTCGTGGAGAAGCGGGTGGGTGCTGGGCTGGTGGTTTCGCGGGTGTGGTGAGGGAGTTGCTGTTCCTTTGAGACGCTTTCTGGGTGTGGCGGGTTCGGTGAGAGCCCGGTAGGTGGCCATCAGTTCGTGGTGGTGCCGGCGGTGTGGGTGCGCGCTCGGCCGCAGCATCCACGTAGCTGTTGCTGGCCTCAGTGGCCATCTGGACCGTCACCCGCAGCCCATTCGGGGCCGGACTGTCCCGGACGGGGCGTCAAGCCCCGCACGATGGCCTCAAGAGCCTCCTCCTGGCGTACCGGCAGCGGACTGAGCGGGGCCATCAGGCCCGGCTTTACGACGTTCACGAAGACGTGTCTCCCCTCACCCCTCACCCATCCCCGCGCCCAGACCAGGGACCATACGGGAAATGCTGACGGTGTCCTACTGATACATTCGACGGACCGGCTCAGAAATCCAGCCGAGCGGAATACAATCCTGATTTAAGCGGTCATTCGACAGGATATTAGTCTCCGGTGTCGTAACTCCGATGAATACTCGAAATTCGCGGGTTCGGGACCCCGCTTCCGGCGGGATCGCCTGACGCTCAATGACTGATACATCGGGGACCGTTGCTCACCCTGTCAGGGTAGCGCCCCCTGCCCCGCCGAGAGGCTCGAATCGCGATCCAGACCGTGGCCTAGACCAATGTGCCGAGTGAAGCCGACCCGTACGCGCCCCGACGCGCAGCCCCTCCCTCAGTCAGCCTGTCTTGAGTTCAGCCAAAGTGGCTGCTCAGTGATGTGATCGAGGCTCAGCCACCCGGCACCATGGAGCGAAGCGGAGTGGTGCCAGCCCGAGCGCGGAGCGCCGGGCCCACCCGGGCGAAGCCCGGGTGCGGACACGCGGAGCGGGTCCGCCGCCTGACCGAAGGTCAGGCGCGAACGGAGGGCCGAAGGCCCGTAGGGACCCGCTCCGCGGGGGATCGGTAGAGGGGCGGGGTGGGGAAGAGT
>NZ_JBIWPN010000078.1:0-24518 GCF_044768305.1 Kitasatospora sp. NPDC101155
ACCCACTGTCAGCCCAGTACTGGGTGAACCACGTCCGCGAACCCGTGCGCTTCGCCGACACCATCGCCACCATGGACGCCGGCATCCTCTGCGAAATCGGCCCCGACGCCGTCCTCACCCCCATGATCGAGGACCGCACCGCCATCGCCACCCTCCGCAAGGACCAGGACGAACCCACCACCCTCCTCAAAGCCCTCAGCCAGCTCCACACCACCGGCGTGCCCGTCAACTGGCCCACCCTGCTAGGCGGTTCGGGACAGCACCTGGACCTGCCCACCTACCCCTTCCAACACCAACGCTACTGGCTCCCGGCCGGTCCCGGCCTGCCCGCGGCCGGTGTGCTGCCCGCCCCGCAGGCCCTGGCGGAGCCGCCGGCGGACCTCCTGGAGCTGGTCCGGCTGCACGCGGCCGCCGTGCTGGGCCACGCCGATGCCGCCGAGGTGCCCGCGTACCTGCGGTTCCAGGACATCGGCTTCGGCTCACTCGCCGCGATGCAGCTCCGGGACAGCCTGAGCGCGGCGGTCGGGCGGCGGCTGCCGGCCACCATCGTGTTCGACTACCCGACCCCGGCCGCGCTCGCCCGCTTCCTGGACTCCGGCGCGCTCGCCGAGGCCCCGGTCGTCATCCCGGCGGCCCTGGACGAGCCGATCGCGATCGTCGGCATGGCCTGCCGCCTGCCCGGCGGCGTCCGCTCCCCCGAGGAGCTGTGGCGTCTGGTCACCGACGGCGTGGACGTGATGGCGCCGTTCCCCACCGACCGCGGCTGGGAGCTCGATCCGGCCTACCGGCACACCCGGGAGGGCGGCTTCCTCTACGACGCCGCCGAGTTCGACGCCGACTTCTTCGGCATCAGCCCGCGCGAGGCGCTGGCCATGGACCCCCAGCAGCGGCTGCTGCTGGAGACCTCCTGGGAGGCGTTCGAGCGGGCCCAGATCGACCCGCTCTCGCTCGCGGGCAGCCGGACCGGGGTCTTCGTCGGCCTGGCGGGCAATGACTACCAGGCCATGGTGCGCGAGTCCGCCGCCGGCTCCGGGTTCGGCATGACCGGCAACTCCAGCAGCGTCGCCTCCGGCCGGATCGCCTACACCCTGGGACTGGAGGGCCCGGCGGTGACCGTGGACACCGCCTGCTCCTCCTCCCTGGTCGCTCTGCACCTAGCCGCCCAGGCGCTGCGGGGCGGCGAGTGCTCACTGGCGCTGGCTGGCGGGGCGACGGTGATGTCCACCTCGGAGGCCTTCGAGGACTTCGCCCAGCAGGGCGGGCTGGCCGCCGACGGCCGTTGCAAGGCGTTCGCGGACGCGGCCGACGGCACCGGCTGGGGCGAGGGCGTCGGCCTGGTGCTGCTGGAGCGGCTCTCCGACGCCCGGCGGCACGGCCACCAGGTGCTGGCCGTGGTGCGTGGCAGCGCGATCAACCAGGACGGCGCCTCCAACGGCCTCACCGCGCCCAACGGCCCGTCCCAGCAGCGGGTGATCCGCCAGGCGCTGGCCAACGCCCGGCTCACCGCCGACCAGGTGGACGCCGTCGAGGCGCACGGCACCGGCACCAGCCTGGGCGACCCGATCGAGGCCCAGGCGCTGCTCGCCACCTACGGCCAGGACCGCGAGACCCCGCTGCTGCTCGGCTCGTTGAAGTCCAACATCGGCCACACGATGGCCGCGGCCGGTGTCGCGGGCATCATCAAGATGGTGCAGGCGATGCGGCACGGCGTGCTCCCCCGCACGCTGCACGCGGACCAGCCCTCGACGCATGTCGACTGGGCCGCCGGTGCCGTGGAGCTGCTGACCGAGCAACGCGACTGGCCCGAGCTGAACCGCCCGCGGCGGGCCGCCGTCTCCTCCTTCGGCATGAGCGGCACCAATGCCCACGTGATCCTGGAGCAGGTCGCGGAGCCCGTGCCGGTGGAGGCCGCCGAGGTCCCGCCGGTGCTGCCCTTCGTGCTCTCCGCCCGCACCGAGCCCGCCCTCCGCGCACAGGCCGAGCGCCTCCGCGAGTGGCACGTCGGGCTTGCCCTGCCCGCCGCCGAGGTGGGCCGCGCGCTCGCCCTCGGCCGCGCCCGGCTGCCGCACCGCGCGGTCGTCATCGGCGGCACGCCCGAGGACTTCGCCGACGGGCTGGCGGCACTGGCCGCCGGGGGCGTGTCGGAGCACCTGGTGCAGGGGGTGGCGCGGGCTGCGGACGGCGCCGGCCCGGTGTTCGTCTTCCCCGGCCAGGGCTCGCAGTGGGCCGGCATGGGCACCGAACTGCTGCGCACCTCGCCTGCGTTCCGCGCCGCGATGGCGCGCTGCGAGGCGGCGCTCGCGCCGTACGTGGACTGGTCGCTCACCGAAGCCATCGCCGACGACGCACTGCTGGAACGGGTGGACGTGGTCCAGCCCGCGCTGTTCGCCGTGATGGTGTCGCTGGCCGAGGTGTGGCGGTCCTGCGGGGTCGAACCGGCCGCCGTGCTGGGCCACTCGCAGGGCGAGATCGCCGCCGCCTGCGTCGCCGGCGCTCTGTCGCTGGAGGACGCCGCCCGGGTGGTGGCGCTGCGCTCCCGCCTGATCGGCAGTGAACTGGCCGGCCAGGGCGGCATGGTCTCGGTGGCCGTCTCGGCCCAGGCGGTGCAGGAACTGCTGGACCGGTGGCCCGGGCGGCTGGCACTGGCCGCGGTCAACGGTCCGACCTCCGTGGTGCTGGCGGGCGACGCGGACGCGGTGCAGGAACTGCTGGACGTATGCGAGGCCGAGCAGCTGCGGGCGCGCCGGGTGCCGGTGGACTACCCCTCGCACTCGCCCCATGTCGAGCGGATCCAGGCCGAGTTGCTGACGGCTCTGGAGACCGTCGCGCCCCGGCCGGCCCAGGTGCCGTTCTGGTCCACCGTGACCGGCGGGCTGCTGGACACCACCGAGCTGACCGGCGAGTACTGGTACCGCAACCTGCGGCAGACGGTCCGCTTCGAGGAGACCGTCCGCGCCCTGGCCTCGGCCGGGCACACCGTCTTCGTCGAGACCAGCGCGCACCCGGTGGCCACCGTCGGCGTCGAGGAGACGCTCGGCTCGTGCGGCGTGGACGGTGTGGTCACCGGCACGCTGCGCCGGAAGACCGGTGACGCGGGCCAGTTCATCACCGCGCTGGCCACGCTGGGCGTGCACGGGACGGAGCCGGACTGGTCGGCGGTCTTCGGCCCAGCCACGGGCCGCCGGGTCGCGCTGCCGACCTACGCCTTCCAGCGCCGGCGATTCTGGCCGGAGCGGATCGAGCGCGGGTCCCGGGCGCGCACGGTGACGGACGACTGGCGCTACCGGGTGGCCTGGCAGTCCCTCACCCAGCCCACCACTGCCGACCGAACCGGCAAGTGGCTGGTCGCGCTGCCCGCCCGGGTGGCCGGCGAGGAGGCGGTCGCCACCCTGCTGGAGGCGCTGGCCGCCGCCGGTCGTGAGGTGCTGCCGCTGGTGCTCGACGCGGTCGACCCGGAGCAGGTGCGGCAGCAGGCGGCCGGGGCCGTCGGCGTGCTGTCGCTGCTCACCTGGGACGAGCAGCCGGACGCCGATCACCCGTCTGTGCCGCACGGTTACGCGCTCACCGTCTCCCTGATCCAGGCGCTCGGCGGCGTGGAGGTCCCGCTCTGGTGCGTGACCCGGGACGCGGTGCGGGTGGCCGACTCGGATCTGCTGGGCAACCCCGGCCAGGCCCTGGTCTGGGGTCTGGGCCGGGTGCTGGGCCTGGAGCACCCGGAGCGCTGGGGCGGCGTGGTCGACCTGCCCGCGGCGCTGGACCCCCGGACCGCCGAGCTGTTCGCCCGCACCCTGGGCAGCACCGGCGACGAGGACCAGTGGGCCGTTCGGCCAGCCGGGGTCTTCGTCCGCCGGATGGTCCGGGCGAACCCCTATGCCGAGCAGCCGGACTGGCGCCCGAGCGGCACGGTGCTGGTGACCGGTGGCACCGGCGCACTGGGCGCCAAGGTCGCCCGCTGGCTGGCCGGAAACGGGGCCGAACACCTGGTGCTGACCAGCCGGCGCGGCGAACGCGCGGAAGGGGCTGCCGAGTTGGCGGCCGAGATCGCCGAGCTCGGGGCGCGGGTGACGATCGCGGCCTGCGACGTCGCCGACCGGGAGGCGCTGTCGGCGCTGCTCGCCGGGCTCCCGGGCGAGCTGACGACGGTGGTGCACGCGGCCGGTGTGCTCGACGACGGGCTGATCGAGTCCCTGACGGCCGATCAGCTGGAGCGAGCGCTGAGCGCGAAGATGACCGCCGCGCACAATCTGCACGAGCTGACCCGCGACCGTGAGCTGTCGGCCTTCGTGCTCTTCTCCTCCGCCGGTGCCACCGCTGGCGCGCCGGGCCAGGGCAACTACGCGCCCGGCAACGCCTACCTGGACGCGCTGGCGCAGCACCGGCAGGCACTCGGGCTGCCCGCGACCTCGGTGGCCTGGGGTGCCTGGGACGGCTCCGGCATGGCGACGGGCGCGGTGAAGGACCTGCTGCGACGCCACGGCGTGCCGGCGATCGACCCCGAGCTGGCGCTGACGGTGCTCCAGCAGGCACTGAACGAGGCGCGGCCGATGGTGCTGGTCGCCGACATCGAGTGGCCGCGCTACCACGTGGCCTTCACCGCCGTCCGGCCCAGCCCGATGTTCGACGAGATCCCCGAGGTGCGGCAGCTGCGGGCGGCCGAGCCGCAGGAGTCGGTGGCCTCCGGGTCCGCGCTGCAGCAGCAGCTGGCGGCGCTCTCGGAGCCGGAGCGGGAGCAGCTGCTGCTCGACCTGGTCCGGGCGCACTCGGCGCTGGTGCTCGGCCACTCCGCGCCCGACGCGGTGGCCGCTGACCGGGCCTTCCGCGAGCTGGGGCTGGACTCGGTGACCGCGGTGGAGCTGCGCAACCGGCTGAACACCGCGACCGGCCTGCGGCTGCCGGCCACCCTGGTGTTCGACTTCCCGACGCCGACGGCACTGGCGGGCTACCTGCGCGGCGAGCTCGGCGGCGGGGCCGCGGCCCCGGTCGAGCAGGCGCAGCTCCAGGCGAGCGGCGAGCCGGTGGCGATCGTGGGCATGGCCTGCCGCTACCCCGGCGGGGTGGCCTCACCCGAGGACCTGTGGCGGCTGGTCTCGGCCGGCCGGGACGCCATCTCGGCCTTCCCGACCGACCGCGGCTGGCAGGCCGGCGAGGGCCGGGGCGGGTTCCTGTACGACGCCGGGGAGTTCGACGGCGCGTTCTTCGGCATCTCGCCGCGCGAGGCGGTGGCGATGGATCCCCAGCAGCGGCTGCTGCTGGAGACCTCCTGGGAGGCGCTGGAGCGGGCCGGGATCGCGCCGGCCTCGCTGCAGGGCAGCCGGACGGGTGTCTTCGCGGGCATCGCCGGCAGTGACTACAGCACGCGGTTCGGGTCCGCGGACCCGGACAGCGGCGGCTACCTGATGACGGGCAACGCGCCCAGCATCGTCTCCGGCCGGATCGCCTACACGCTGGGCCTGGAGGGCCCGGCGATCACCGTGGACACGGCCTGCTCCTCCTCCCTGGTCGCCCTGCACCTGGCGGCGCAGGCGCTGCGGGGCGGCGAGTGCTCGCTGGCGCTGGCCGGCGGCGTGACGGTGATGGCGAGCCCGCTGACCCTGGCCGAGTTCTCCCGGCAGGGTGGGCTGGCCGCGGACGGGCGGGTGAAGGCCTTCGCGGAGGCCGCCGACGGGACGGGGATGGCTGAGGGCGCCGGCGTGCTGGTGCTGGAGCGGCTGGCGGACGCCGAGCGCAACGGCCACCGCGTGCTCGCGGTGGTCCGGGGCAGCGCGGTCAACCAGGACGGCGCCTCCAACGGCCTCACCGCGCCCAACGGGCCCTCCCAGCAGCGGGTGATCCGCCAGGCCCTCGCCAACGCGCAGCTGACGCCCGGTGAGGTGGACGCCGTCGAGGCCCACGGCACCGGCACCACCCTCGGCGACCCGATCGAGGCCCAGGCCCTGCTCGCCACCTACGGCCAGGACCGCGAACAGCCCCTGCTGCTCGGCTCGGTGAAGTCCAACATCGGCCACGCCCAGGCGGCGGCCGGTGTCGCCGGGATCATCAAGATGGTCATGGCCATGCGCCACGGCATGCTGCCGCCGACCCTGCACGTCGATGCGCCGTCCTCGCACGTGGACTGGTCGGCGGGCGCGGTCGAGCTGCTGACCGAGTCCCAGGACTGGCCCGAGCTGGACCGCCCGCGCCGCGCCGCCGTCTCCTCCTTCGGCATCAGTGGCACCAACGCCCACGTGGTGCTCGAACAGGCGCCGCCGGCCGAACCCGCTCCGGTCCCCGAGGCGGGACCGGTGGTGCCGGTGGTGCTCTCGGCCCGCACCGACGCCGCGCTGCGGGCACAGGCGGAGCGGCTGCTGCCACTGGCCGACGCCGACCCCGGCGAGCTGGGCTGGTCGCTGGCCGCCACCCGGTCGCCGATGCCGCACCGCGCCGTGGTGCTGACCCGGGACCGGGCCGCCCTGGCCGACGGCCTGGCCGCGCTGGCGGCGGGCGAGCGGGCCCCTCAGCTGGTCGCTGGACCTCCGGTGCCGGGCCGGCTCGGGGTGCTGTTCACCGGCCAGGGCGCGCAGCGGATCGGCATGGGCGGTGAGCTGTACCGGCACTACCCGGCCTTCGCGACAGCGCTGGACGAGGTCTGCGCCGAGCTGGACCGCCACCTGGACCGGCCGATCCGCGAGGTGATGCTCGACCAGCCGGAGCTGCTGGACCGGACCTGCTACACCCAGCCGGCGCTGTTCGCCCTGGAGGTGGCGCTCTACCGGTTCCTGGACGTCTCCCCGGACTACCTGGCCGGCCACTCGATCGGCGAGCTGGCCGCCGCGCACCTGGCCGGTGTGCTTTCGCTGCCGGACGCCGCAGTGCTGGTGACGGCCCGGGGCCAGCTGATGCAGGAGCTGCCGGCCGACGGCGCGATGCTCTCGGTGCAGGCCACGGAGGCCGAGGTGGCCGACTGGCTGGTCGCGCAGGACCTCCCGCTGGACATCGCGGCGGTGAACGGCCCCCGCGCGGTGGTGGTGTCGGGCGGCGCCGAGGCGGTGGCGGCCTGCGCCGAGCACTTCGCCGGTGCGGGCCGCAAGACGAAGCAGCTGGCGGTCAGCCACGCCTTCCACTCCGCGCTGATGGAGCCGATGCTCGCCGAGTTCGCCGAGGTCGCCGCGGGGCTGGAGTTCCGACGCCCGCGGATCCCGATCGTCTCCACGGTCACCGGGAAGCCGGTGCCGGCCGAGCGGATCGCCAGCGCGGAGTACTGGGTCGAGCAGGTCCGGGGCACGGTGCGGTTCGCCGACGCGGTGCGGTCGATGGCCGAGGCCGGGGTCGGCACCTTCCTGGAGGTCGGGCCGGACGCGGTGCTCTCCGCGCTGGGGCCGGACTGCCTGCCAGCCGGCGCCGAGGCGCTCTTCGTGCCGGCGCTGCGCGACCAACGGTCCGAGCCGGAGACGGCGCTGACCGCGCTGGCCCAGCTCTACCGGGCCGGGACGGCGATCGACTGGACCGCCCGGTTCGGCGAGCGCTCCGGGCCCGGGATCGAGCTGCCGACCTACCCGTTCCAGCGGGAGCGCTACTGGTACCAGCCGGTCGCCGCGCCGAGCCGGCGGGCCGGCGACGACTGGCGGTACCGGATCGCCTGGCAGCCGCTCACCGGGCAGCGCCCGGCCGTCCTCTCCGGCCGCTGGCTGCTGCTGGCGGAGGGCGCGGCGGAGGCCGACGCGGCCGCCGTGGCGCTGCGCCGCGCCGGTGCGAAGCCGACCACCTGGCTGGTCGGGCCCGAGGAGCTGACCCGGGATCAGCTGGCGGCCCGGCTGGCCAGCGCCGCGGGCGGATTCGCCGGTGTGCTGGCGCTGCCCGGCCGCTCCGAGCTGGCGGGCACCGTGGCGCTGTTGCAGGCTCTGGGCGACGCGGAGGTCGGGGCCCCCCTCTGGGTTGCCACCCGCGGGGCCGTCGCGGTCGGCGCCGAGGAGCCGCTGCCCAACCCGGAGCAGGCCCGGCTGTGGGGCTTCGGCCGAGTGGCCGGGCTCGAGTACCCGCAGCGCTGGGGCGGGTTGGTCGACCTGCCCGAGCTGCTGGACGAGCCGGCCGGCGAGCTGCTGGCCGCCGCGCTGGCCGGGCTGGACGACGAGGACCAGCTGGCTATCCGCGACGGCGGCCTGTTCGCGCGGCGGCTGGTCCGCGCCCCGCAGGACGCCGCCCGGGCCGGCGCGGCCTGGCAGCCGCACGGCACGGTGCTGATCACCGGTGGCACCGGCGCGCTCGGCGGCCACGTGGCCCGCTGGCTGGCCCGCGCCGGGGCGGAGCACCTGGTGCTGGCCAGCCGCCGGGGTCCGCTGGCGCCCGGCGCGACCGAGCTGGCGCAGGAGCTGACCCGGCTCGGCACCCAGGTCACCGTGGTCGCCTGCGACGCCGCGGACCGGGAGGCGCTGGCGCAGACGCTGGCGGCGATCCCGGTCGAGATGCCGCTGACCGGTGTGGTACACACCGCCGGGGTGCTGGAGAACCTGCCGATCGACCAGCTGACGCCGCAGGCCCTGCGGGCCTCGCTCTGGTCCAAGACCGTGGCCGCGCGCAACCTGCATGAGCTGACTGTGGATCAGAAGCTGGAGCTGTTCGTGCTGTTCTCCTCGGTCTCCGGGGTCTGGGGCAGTTCCAGCCAGGGCGCCTACGCCGCCGCCAACGCCTACCTGGACGCGCTGGCCCAGCACCGCCGGGCCGCCGGCCTGGCCGGGCTCTCGGTGGCCTGGGGCGCCTGGGACGGCGGCGGCATGGCCGCGGGCGACGGCGCGGAGTGGCTGCGGCGGCGCGGGGTGACCCCGATGGCACCCGAGCAGGCGGTCGCGGCGCTGGCCGCGGCGCTGGACCAGGACGAGACGGCAGTGGCCGTCGCCGACATGGACTGGACGCTCTTCGCGCCGTCGTTCACCCTGAACCGGCCCAGCCCGCTGATCGAGCAGCTGCCCGAGGTGCGACAGGTGCTGGACGCGACCCCGGAGCCGAAGGCGGCACCGGTGCTGGCCGGGCTCTCCGGGCCGGAGCGCAAGCGCGCCCTGCTCGGGCTGGTGCTGGAGCAGGTCGCCGCCATCCTCGGCTACGGCTCGACGGAGGTGGCGGCCGGGGCGAGCTTCCGTGAGTTGGGCTTCGACTCGCTGGCCGCGGTGGAGATGCGCAACGCCCTCAAGGAAGCGACCGGGCAGCAACTGCCGCCGACCCTGGTCTTCGACCACCCGACGCCCGGCGCGCTGGCCGACCACCTCGACTCGCTGCTGCGCCAGGAGTCGGCCGACGAGCCGCGCCCGGTGCTGGACCAGCTCGACCAACTCGAGCAGGCGCTCGCCCGGATCGGACCGGACGACGCGCTGCGCTCCAAGATCGCCACCCGGTTGCGCGGTCTGACCCTCGCCTGGGACACCGACCAGCAGTCCGGCGTGGCGGTACTGGAGACCGCCAGCGACGACGAGCTGTTCGACTTCATCAACAGTGAATTCGGAAGGGAATAAATGTCCAACGAAGAGAAGCTTCGAGACTACCTTCGTTGGGTCACCGCCGATCTGCAGAAGGCGCGCCAACGGGTCGCCGAGCTGGAGCACGCCGATCAGGAGCCCATCGCGATCGTCGGCATGGCCTGCCACTTCGCCGGCGGGGTCGACTCGCCGGAGGAACTGTGGCGGCTGGTCGAGTCCGGCGGGGACGCGGTCGGCGGCCTCCCGACCGACCGCGGCTGGAACCTGACCGAGCTGTACGACCCGGCGGGCGACCGGCCCGGCACCTGCTACGTCCGCGAGGGCGGGTTCCTCGACCGGGCCGCCGAGTTCGATGCCGGGTTCTTCGGCATCAGCCCGCGCGAGGCGCTGGCCATGGACCCGCAGCAGCGGCTCTTCCTGGAGACCTCCTGGGAGGCCTTCGAGCGGGCCAGGATCAGCCCGGCAGCGGTCCGCGGCCGCGACATCGGCGTCTTCGCCGGGGTGTCCGGGCGCGACTACGGCGGCGACCTGAGCGCGGCCGGCCCGGAGGTGGAGGGCCACGTGGTGACCGGCAACGCGGTCAGCGTGGTCTCCGGCCGGGTCGCCTACACCCTGGGCCTGGAGGGCCCGGCGGTGACCGTGGACACCGCATGCTCCTCCTCGCTGACGGCGCTGCACCTTGCCGTGCAGTCGCTGCGCCGGGGCGAGTGCTCGCTGGCGCTGGCCGGCGGCGTCGTTGTGATGTCCAGCCCCACCGTGCTGGTGGAGTTCTCCCGCCAGCAGGCGCTGGCCCCGGACGGGCGCTGCAAGGCGTTCAGCTCCGACGCGGACGGCACCGGCTGGGGCGAGGGCGCGGCGGTACTGCTGGTGGAGCGGCTCTCCGACGCCCGCCGCAACGGCCACCAGGTGCTGGCCGTGGTACGCGGCTCGGCGGTGAACCAGGACGGCGCCTCCAACGGACTGACGGCGCCCAGCGGCCCCGCGCAGCAGGAGGTGATCCGGCGCGCCCTGGTCGACGCCCGGCTGACGCCCGACCAGGTGGACGCGGTCGAGGGGCACGGCACCGGCACCAAGCTGGGCGACCCGATCGAGGCGCAGGCGCTGCTCGCGACCTACGGGCAGGACCGCGAACGCCCGCTCTGGCTCGGCTCGGTGAAGTCCAACATCGGCCACACCCAGGCCGCCGGCGGCGCGGCCGGGGTGATCAAGATGGTGATGGCGCTGCGCCACGGCGTGCTGCCACCGACCCTTCACGTGGCCGAGCCGACTCCGCACGTGGACTGGTCAGCGGGCGCGGTCAAGCTGCTGACGGACCGCCAGGAGTGGCCGGAGCGCGGCGAGGCGCGCCGGGCCGGGGTCTCGGCCTTCGGCATGAGCGGCACCAATGTGCACGTGATTCTGGAGGCGGCCCAGGAGCCCCAGCCGGCCGCCGACGGGCCGGCCGGCGACGAGCCCGGACGGCCCGTCAACTCGCGACTGCTGCCGTGGGTGGTCGGCGCCCACAGCGCCGCCGCGCTGGGCGATCAGATCGTCGCGCTGCGCGGGCACGCCGCCGAGCTGGCGCCCGCCGACGTGGCCCGCTCGCTGGTGGCTACCCGGGCGCCGATGGAGCACCGCGCGGTGCTGTTCGGCGGGGAGCTGCCCGAGGTGGTCGGGCAGGCCGTCCCGGCCGCCGCGCCGGTCTTCGTCTTCCCCGGCCAGGGCGCCCAGTGGATCGGCATGGGCCGCGAACTGCTGGACTGCTCGCCGGTGTTCGCGGAGCGGATCGAGGCCTGCGCGAAGGCACTGGCGCCGTACACCGACTGGTCGCTGCACGAGGTGCTCACCGGCGCCGAGGGCGCCGCCTCGCTGGACCGGGTGGACGTGGTGCAGCCGGCCCTGTGGGCGATGATGGTGTCGCTGGCCGAGGTGTGGCGGGCCTGCGGGGTGGAGCCGGCCGCGGTGGTGGGCCACTCGCAGGGCGAGATCGCCGCCGCCTGCGTCGCCGGGGTGCTCTCGCTGGACGACGCCGCCCGGGTGGTCGCGCTGCGCAGCAGGGAGCTGCTGCGGCTCTCCGGCAAGGGCGGGATGGTCTCGCTGGTACTGACCGAGGAGGCCGCGGGCGCCCTGATCGAGCCCTGGGGCGAGCGGCTCTCGATCGCCGCGGTGAACGGGCCCCGCTCGGTGGTGGTCTCCGGCACCACCGAGGCCCTGGACGAGCTGGTGGCTGCCTGCGAGGCCGCCGGCACCCGGGCCCGCCGGATCCCGGTGGACTACGCCTCGCACTCCCCCCAGGTGGCCGAACTCCGCGACGAGCTGCGCGAGTTGCTGGCCCCGATCACGCCGCAGCCCGGCACCGTGCCGTTCGTCTCCACCACCGACCACGTCGGCGAGCCGGACGCCGAGTACTGGTACCAGAACCTGCGCGGCACGGTGCGCTTCGACCGGGCCGTCGAGCAGCTGCTGCGGCAGCGCCACGGCGTCTTCGTGGAGATCAGCCCGCACCCGGTGCTCGCCACGGCGGTGCAGGAGCGGATCGAGGAGAGCGGCCACCCCGCGGCCGCGGTCGGCACCCTGCGGCGCGGCGAGGGCGGCCCGGACCGGCTGCTCACCTCGCTCGCCGAGGCGTACGTCGCCGGCACCCCCGTCGACTGGGCGCGGCTGCTGCCCGCCGGGGCGCGGCTGGTTGACCTGCCGACCTACCGCTTCCAGCGACAGCGCTACTGGCTGGTCGCGGAGCCGGAGCGGGCGGCCGGGGACCCGGCCGAGGCGCAGTTCTGGGCGGCGGTGGACGCCGACGACCCGGCGGCGCTGGTCCGGCTGCTGGACGGACCGGCCGACGGATGGCAGGAAGCGCTGCCGGCCCTGGCCCAGTGGCGCCGGGACCGGCTGGCCGGCTCCCAGCTCAACTCCTGGCGCTATCGGGTGACCTGGACGCCACTGTCCGTCGAGGCCGCGGCGCTGTCCGGCAGCTGGCTGATCGTAGACGCGCCCGGGGGCACCGAGCTGGGTGCCGAGCTGGAGCGCGGGCTAGGTGTGCGGACGGTCCGGGTCGAGGGCTTCGACCCCGAGCGGCTCAAAGGTCTCGGCGAGCTCGGCGGTGTGCTCTCGCTGCTGGCGCTTGACGAACGGCCCGACGCCGAGCAGCCCTCGCTGCCGGCCGGCCTGGCGGACACCCTGCGGCTGGTCCAGGGCCTGGCCGCGCTGGAGATCGAGGCGCCGCTCTGGTGCCTGACCCAGGGCGCGGTCTCGGTCGGGCGCTCGGATCCGCTGCGCAGTGTGCCGCAGGCGGCCTGCTGGGGCCTGGGCCGGGTGGCCGGCCTGGAACTGCCGCGCAGCTGGGGCGGCCTGGTCGACCTGCCACGGCAGCTGGACCCCCGCGCGCTGGACCGGCTGGCCCGGGTCCTGGCCGCACCGGTCGGCGAGGACCAGCTCGCGGTGCGCGAGGCGGGCGTTTTCGGCCGCCGCCTGGTCCGCGCCGATCGCGCCGAGGCCGCCGAGGCCCGCAACTGGCAGCCGGGCGGCACCGTCCTGGTCACCGGCGGCACCGGCGCGATCGGCGCCCAGGTGGCGCGCTGGCTGGCCGGTGCCGGTGCGGAGCGGCTGGTGCTGACCAGCCGTCGGGGCCTGGCCGCGGCGGGCGCCGAGGAGCTGGCGGCCGAGCTGACCGGGACCGGCTGCTCGGTCACGGTCGCGGCCTGCGACGTGGCCGACAGGGAGGCGCTAGCCGCACTGCTGGCCGAGGTCGGCCCGGTGGCCACCGTCTTCCACGCCGCCGGTGTCGGCCAGGCCACCGAGCTGCTGCGCACCGGGATGGCCGAGCTGGCCGAGGTGGTGGCCGCCAAGGTGGCCGGCGCGGTGAACCTGGACGCGCTGCTGCCCGACTGCGAGCTGGTGCTCTTCTCCTCCGGCGCCGCCGTCTGGGGCAGCGCCGGGCAGGGCGCCTACGCCGCGGGCAACGCCTTCCTGGACGCCCTGGCCGAGGAGCGCCGGCAGCGCGGGCTGCCGGCCGTCTCGGTGGCCTGGGGCAGCTGGGCCGGCGGCGGCATGGTCGGCGAGGAGGCCGACAGGCTGCTGAGCCGGCGCGGGGTGCGGCTGATGCCGCCCGAGCGGGCGCTCACCGCACTGCGGCAGGCGATCGCGGACGGCGAGACCCAGCTCACCGTGGCGGACCTGGACTGGTCCCGGTTCGCTCCGACCTTCGCGGTGGCCCGGCCCCGGCCACTGATCGCGGAGATCCCCGAGGCGGCCGAGGCGCTGCGTGCCGAGGAACAGGCGGCGCCGGGCGGGGCCGGGCAGTCGGCCTTCGCCGCCCGGCTGGCCGGGCTGACCGAGAGCGAGCGCCACCGCGCCCTGATCGATCTGATCCGAACCCAGGCGGCGGCCGTGCTCGGCCACCCGGGCCCGGAGTCAGTCAGCACCGGCAAGCCGTTCCAGGACCTCGGCTTCGACTCGCTCACCGCGGTGGAGCTGCGCAACCGGCTGAACGCCGGGACCGGCCTGCGGCTGCCCGTCACCCTGCTCTTCGACTACCCGACCCACGACGTCCTGGCCCGCCACCTGGCGGCCCTGCTGGCCGACAGCGTACCGGCGCCGGCCGCGGCGACGGTCACGACCGGGGTGCCGGACGAGCCGGTGGCGATCGTCGCCATGGCCTGCCGCTACCCGGGCGGGATCCGCAACCCGGAGGACCTGTGGCGGGTGGCCAGGGACGGCGTGGACGCGGTGGGCGAGTTCCCCACCGACCGCGGCTGGGACGTGGACGCGGTCTACGACCCGGTGCCGGGCCGACCCGGCACCAGCTACACCCGAAACGGCGCCTTCCTGGCCGACGCCGCCGACTTCGACGCCGAGTTCTTCGGGATCAGCCCGCGCGAGGCGCTGGCCATGGACCCGCAGCAGCGACTGCTGCTGGAGACCTCCTGGGAACTCCTCGAGCGGGCCGGCATCGACCCGCACGCGGTGCGCGGCAGCGACACCGGCGTCTTCGCCGGGGTCTCGGGCAGCGACTACGCCGACCGGGTCCACAGCGTGCCCGGCGGGGTCGAGGGCTACCTGGGCACCGGGAACGCGGGCAGCGTGGCCTCCGGGCGGATCTCCTACACCCTGGGCCTGGAGGGCCCGGCGGTGACCGTGGACACCGCCTGCTCCTCCTCCCTGGTGTCGATGCACCTGGCAGCGCAGGCGCTGCGGGGCGGTGAGTGCTCGCTGGCACTGGCCGGCGGGGTCACCGTGCTCTCGACGCCCGAGGCGTTCGTGGAGTTCTCGCGGCAGGGCGGGCTGGCCCCGGACGGGCGGTGCAAGGCGTTCGCCGACGCGGCCGACGGCACCGGCTGGGGCGAGGGCGTCGGCCTGGTGCTGCTGGAGCGGCTCTCCGATGCCGAGCGCAACGGGCACCGGGTGCTCGCGGTGCTGCGGGGCAGCGCGGTCAACCAGGACGGTGCGTCGAACGGCCTGACCGCGCCCAACGGTCCGTCCCAGCAGCGGGTGATCCGCCAGGCGCTGGCCAACGCCCGCCTGACGGCCGCTGAGGTGGACGCGGTCGAGGCGCACGGCACCGGCACCACCCTCGGCGACCCGATCGAGGCCCAGGCCCTGCTCGCCACCTACGGCCAGGACCGCGAACAGCCCCTGCTGCTCGGCTCCTTGAAGTCGAACATCGGCCACACCGCGGCGGCGGCCGGCGCCGCCGGCGTGATCAAGATGGTGATGGCGATGCGGCACGGCGTGCTGCCGCCCACCCTGCACGTGGACCGGCCCTCCACGCACGTGGACTGGTCGACGGGCGCGGTCGAGCTGCTGACGGAGCGCCAGGAGTGGCCGGTGGTCGACCGACCGCGGCGCGCCGGAGTGTCGGCGTTCGGCGTGAGCGGCACCAACGCGCACCTGATCCTGGAGCAGGCGCCCGAGCCTACCCAGGTCACGGAGACCACCGAGGCCGTGGCGCCGCCCGCTCCCCCGGTGCTGCCGGTGGTGCTCTCCGCCCGCGGCGAGGCCGCGCTGCGGGCCCAGGCCCGGGCGCTCGGCGCCTGGGTGGCCATCCACCCCGAGCTCGCGGTGGACGAGCTGGCGCGGTCGCTGGCGCTGACCCGGGCCTCGCTCGAACACCGGGCCGTCGTCACCGCCACCGACCGCGCGCACCTCCTCGACGGGCTGGCCGCGCTGGCCGAGGGCGGCGACGGCCTCGGTGTGACCGCCGGCCAGGCGGCCGAGGGCACCCTGGCCTTCCTGTTCAGCGGCCAGGGCGCACAGCGGGTCGGCATGGGCCGGGAGCTGTACGAGCGGTTCGAGGTCTTCGCGGCGGCGATCGACGAGGTGTCGGCCGCGATGGCCGCGCACCTGGACCGGCCGCTGCACGAGGTGCTCTTCCACGACCCCGAGGCGATGCACCGGACCGAGTACACCCAGGCGGCGCTGTTCGCCATCGAGGTGGCGCTGACCCGGCTGGTCGAGTCCTGGGGGATCAGGCCCGACGTCCTGATCGGGCACTCGATCGGCGAGGTCACCGCGGCCCATCTCGCCGGGGTCTGGTCGCTGCCGGACGCCTGCGCTCTGGTGGCCGCACGCGGCCGGTTGATGCAGCAGCTGCCGGCCGGCGGTGCCATGGTGGCGATCCAGGCGGCCGAGGCCGAGGTGCTGCCGCTGCTCGGCGAGCGGGTCTCGCTGGCGGCGGTCAACGGCCCCGAGGCGGTGGTCGTCTCCGGTGACGAGGAGGCGGTGCTGGCGGTCGCGGCGCGGTTCGAGCGGACCAAGCGGCTGAACGTCAGCCACGCCTTCCACTCGGTGCTGATGGAGCCGATCCTCGCCGAGTTCGAGCAGGTGCTGGCCGGGCTGGAGTTCGCGCCGCCGCGGCTACCCCTGGTGTCGAACCTGACCGGGCGGCCGGCCACGCCGGAGGAACTCTGCTCGCCGGCCTACTGGGTCCGGCACGTGCGGGAGGCGGTGCGGTTCGGCGACGGCGTGGCCGCGCTGGCCGAGAGCGGCGTCACCCGGTGCCTGGAGCTGGGGCCGGACGCGACGCTCAGCGCGCTGGCCCCCGGGGCGGTGCCCGCGCTGCGCCGGGACCGGCCCGAGCCGGAGAGCCTGCTGGCCGCGGTGGCCGCGCTGCACGTGCAGGGCGTGCCGGTGGACTGGGCCGGCTACTTCGGCGCGGGCGGCTGGGTCGAACTGCCGACCTACCCGTTCCAGCGCGAGCGCTACTGGCTGGCCGAGACCACCAGCGGGCACCCGCTGCTCGGCGAGCCCGTGGCACTGGCAGACTCCAACGGGGTGGTCTTCCCCGGCCGGGTGTCGCTGCGCACCCACCCCTGGCTCGCCGACCACGCGATCATGGGCACCCCGCTGCTGCCCGGCACCGCCTTCGTGGAGCTGGCGCTGCACGCCGGGCGGGAGTTGGACTGCCCGGTGGTGGAGGAGCTGGTGCTGGCCGCCCCACTGGCCTTCGCCGAGCGGGGCGCCGTCGAGCTGCAGGTGGCGGCGGGCGAGCCGGACGGGACGGGGCGGCGCACCGTCACCGTCTACTCCCGGCCCGCGGACGCCTCGCAGGCCCTCTGGACCCTGCACGCCTCCGGCCTGCTGGCCCCCGGATCGGCCGCCGGGGCAGCCGACTTGCTCAGCTGGCCGCCGGCGGGTGCGGAGCCCTTCGAGCTCGACGGCTTCTACGCCGGGACGGCCGAAAACGCCTTTGGCTACGGCCCCGCGTTCCAGGGCCTGCGGGCGGCCTGGCGGCGCGGCG
The DNA here is from genome assembly GCF_044768305.1 of Kitasatospora sp. NPDC101155. Taxonomy (NCBI): domain Bacteria; kingdom Bacillati; phylum Actinomycetota; class Actinomycetes; order Kitasatosporales; family Streptomycetaceae; genus Kitasatospora; species Kitasatospora sp. NPDC101155. The sequence goes on from NZ_JBIWPN010000078.1 coordinate 17,158, forward strand.
ACGAGGTCTTCGTCGAGGTCCGACCCGATCACGAAGTGGCGGTCGAGGCCGGGCGGTTCGACCTGCACCCGGCGCTGTTCGACTCGGCGCTGCACGGCATCGGGCTGGGCGCCTTCCTGCCCGCGGACGGCGCGCCGAGGCTGCCGTTCACCTGGAGCGGCGTCTGCGTCGCCCAGCCGGGCACGGGCGCGCTGCGGGCCCGGATCGCGCCGAACGGGCCGGACACGGTCGCGGTGGACATCGCGGACGAGGCCGGGCAGCCGGTCGCCGCGGTGGCCTCACTGACGCTGCGCCAGATCGATGCCGGACAGCTGGAGTCGGCCCGTACCGACCGCTCGCTCTTCGGACTGGACTGGGTCGCCCTCGATGCCGGGCCCGTACCGGCCGCGCCGGCGGACGTGCTGACCCTCGACCCGGACCGCCCGAACCTGGGCGGGCTGGCCCGGGCCGGCACGCCGCTGCCCGATCTGGTGCTGGCACCGCTGCCCGCCGACCGCTCCGCCGCGGACACCGCCGCCCACGCCCTGGCGCTGATCCAGGACTGGCTGGCCAACGAGGCCTTCCGGTCCTCCCGGCTGGTCCTGGTCACCGACGGCGCGGTCGTCACCGGGCCCGGCGACCCCCTGCGGCACCTGGCCGGCGCCGCAGCCTGGGGCCTGATCCGCTCCGCCCAGACCGAGAATCCGGGCCAGTTCCTGCTGGTGGACGCCGATGACCTGGGCGCGGTGCCGGCGGCGGCCGCCGCCCAAATCGCCGCGGACGAGCCGCAACTGGCCGTGCGGGGCGGCGGACTGCTCGTTCCCCGGCTGGTGCGGGCGGCGCCGGCGGCCGCCGAGCCGCCCACGTTCGACCCGGACGGCACCGTGCTGATCACCGGCGGCACCGGCAGCCTGGCCGCGGTGGTGGCCCGGCACCTGGTCACCGCGCACGGGGTCCGCCGGCTGATACTGGCCGGCCGGCGCGGCCCGGAGGCACCGGGCGCGGCCGAGCTGGTCGCCGAACTGGCCGAACTGGGCGGGCTGGCCGAAATGGTGGCCTGCGACGTGGCCGACCGCGCGGCGGTGTCCGACCTGCTCGGCCGGATCCCCCGGCTCGGCGCGGTGGTGCACACCGCGGGCGTGCTGGACGACGCGCTGGTCACCGATCTGGCCCCGGAGCGGATCGCCGCCGTGCTGGCACCGAAGGCGACCGGCGCGGACCACCTGGACGAGCTCACCAGGGACTCGGACCTGACGGCCTTCGTGCTGTTCTCCTCGATCGCGGGCACGCTCGGCGCCGGCGGGCAGGGCAACTACGCTGCCGCCAACGCCTACGTGGACGCACTGGCCGAGCGCCGGCGCGCCGCGGGGCGGCCGGCCGTCTCGGTGGCCTGGGGGCCGTGGCAGCAGCAGGGCGGAATGCTGGACGCGCTGGGCGAGGCGGACCTGCGCCGGATGGCCCGGTCCGGCCTGGCCCCGCTCTCCGCGGCGCAGGGCATGGCCCTGCTGGACACCGCGCTGGCCGCGGACCGCGCCGTGCTGGTGGCGGCGGACCTCGACCCGAGTGCCGCGGACGCGCCGGTGCTGCGCGCGCTGACCGGCCGCCGGGCCCGCCCGCGGCCGGCCGAGAGCGCGCCGACCGCGCCCAACTCCGGTCTGCCGGAACGGATCCGCGCGCTGCCCGTCGCCGAACGAGTCGACGCCCTGCTAGAGTTCGTACGAACCCAGGCAGCCATGGTGATCGGCCAGGCGTCCGCGGCCGCGGTCGGTGCGACCCGGGCCTTCAAGGAGCTGGGCTTCGATTCGCTGGCAGCCGTGGAGCTGCGCAACCGACTGGGTGGAGCGACCGGGCTGCGCCTGCCGGCCACCCTGGTGTTCGACCAGCCCACCCCGCAGGCCATGGCGGAGTACCTGCTCGGCTGCCTGACCGAGTCCGAACCCAACGAGGCGGCCGGTGCGCTGGCGGACATCAACGAACTGGAATCGCGCCTGCTCGCCATGACCGCCACCGCCGCGGAGCGCGCCGCGGTCACCACCCGGCTGCGGGTGCTGCTCACCAAGCTCAGTACGGCCGTTGACGCCGTGCCGGAGCAAGACCGAAACAACGAACTCAGCGCGGCGTCGGCAGATGACCTGCTGCGCCTGATCGACAGCGAGTTCGGCTCATGAGCGATGAAAGGAACCGCATGGCTACCGCTGCTGAAACCGCGTCGGAATGGGACATCGAGAAGATCGACGTCCCCGCCTACCTGGAGCGCATCGGCTACACCGGCCCGATCGAGCCCACCGTGGAGACGCTGTCGGCGCTGCAACGGGCGCACATCCTCGCCATCCCGTTCGAGAACCTGGACATCATCCTCGGCCGGGGCATCCAGCTGGAGCTGGAGTCGATCCAGGACAAGCTGGTCACCCGCGGCCGGGGCGGCTACTGCCACGAGCACAACCTGCTCTTCGCGGCCGTGCTGGAGCGGCTCGGCTTCTCCCTCACCCGGCTGCTCTGCCGGGTCCGCCTCGGCAATGCGCCGGGCCAGGTGCAGGCCCGCTCGCACTCGGTGCTGATCGTGGACGTGGACGGGCAGCGCTACCTGTCCGACGCCGGCTACGGCTGCCTGGGCCCGCTGGAGCCGGTGCCGCTGATCGACGGTGCCGTCTGCAAGCAGGACGGCTGGGAGTACCGGATCCAGCAGGAGGGCCCGATCACCGCCCTGCAGATGCTGAACAACGGCACCTGGGTCGACTCGGTGGCCTTCGACACCACGCTGTTCCACCCGGTCGACTTCACCATGGCCAACTTCACCTCCAGCAACTACCCGCGGTCCCCGCTGGTGGTGGCGCTCTTCACGCAGACCGTGATGGAGGGCGAGGACGGCATCGTCCGCAAGGCGCTGTTCGGCAAGAACATCCAGGACTTCACCACGAACGGCATCGCGAACCAGCACGCGCTGTCGCCGGCCGAGTTGGTCGTCGAGCTGCGCGACACCATGGGGATCCGCCTCACCGAGGAGGACATCAAGCAGATCGAGGAACGTGGCTGACGCCAGTTCTCGACACCGGCCGGCCACGTCGGACACCGGCGCCCGCTCGGCCACAAGTTCATCCTGCACGGCGCGGTGGTCGACCACCGGGGCAGCACCGAGGACGAGGTGAGCCCGACGCCACTCGGCCGCCAGCCGCACCCGGCTGGCGGCCGAGCCGCGTCTGCGGGCGGCCCACGGGACGGTGCTCCGCCCGATGTTCGTGCACGGCGACGGCGATCGCCGGTTCGTGCCGTCGTCCCACAGGATTCCGTTCCAGTCCCGGACGATAGGCCGGATCGGGAATTCGATGGCGGCGCGTGCGTCACGGCGGCCCTTTCCTCGTGGGTGCGCACCGGCGGCTTCGCATGCCATTTTGCGGAATTCCTCGCGGTCTCCGTTCTCCCTTCGCGACGGCCGGTCGCACTCCGCGCGCCCCTCGCCCGCAGGCCACTCGACCGGATCGCCCCAGGAGAGTGGTCCGCGGCCCGTCCCATCGCCTTGACAGCACGTCAAACCTACCCTGACCGGCCGACCCCGACCCCTGGCGGGCTGCCCACGTAAGGGTTCGACAGGGAGGGTAGGGGATTGAAGCTAGGGGACCCCGGGTCGGTACGTTGAGGCCCTGAGACTTTGGGCTGATCTTGTCCGATCGGTTGGTGAAACCCCGTCGGGCGCCCATTCCGGGAAAAGGTGAAGGGAATTTAGCCATGGCCGACGGTGATATCGAGACCCCCGATTTTCCGATCCGCCGCGGGTGTCCGTTCAAGCCGCCCGTCGAGTACGACGCCTTCCGCGCGACCGGTGCGCCGACCCAGGTGCGGCTGTACAACGGGACGCCGGCCTGGGTGGTCACCGGCTTCGAGGACGTGCGGACGATCCTGAGCGACGAGCGGTTCAGCTCCGACATCACCAACCCCGGGTACCCGATCTTCTCCCAGGCGCTCGAGCCGATGCGGCGCACCCCCACCCTGGTCACCATGGACGGGGCGGAGCACACCAGGCTGCGCCGCATGGTGATCAGCGAGTTCACCATGCGCCGGATGAACACCCTCCGCCCGCAGATCCAGCAGGTCGCGGACCGGCTGATCGACCGGATGCTGGAGCAGGAGCAGCCGGTCAACCTGGCCGAGGCCTACTCCTTCCCGCTGGCCGGCTGCGTCATCGGCAGCCTGCTGGGCCTGGACCTGGACGCCATCGAGGGCTTCATGTCGGACGCCCGCAAGGCGACCGTGGTGCAGGACTTCGCGGAGTTCATCCGGATCCAGCTCGCCTTCCGGGAGTACCTGCTCGGCGGGATCGAGGAGAAGCACCGCAACCCGGCCGACGACGTGCTGAGCACCATCGTCGCCAAGTACAAGCAGGCCGGCGCCGAGACCTTCGACGAGCTGGTCTCGCTCATCCTGGTGATCGTGGGCGCCGGCTACGGCCCGACCGCCTCGATGATCTCCAACGGCGTGACCGCGCTGCTGGCCCACCCGGACCAGCTGGCGATCCTGGGCGAGGAGCCGGCCCTCTGGCCGGAGGCCGTGGACGAGGTGCTGCGGTTCGTCAGCGTCTCGGACCTGTCGGCGATGCGGGTGGCGGTCGAGGACGTGGAGGTCGGCGGGCAGCTGATCCGGGCCGGCGAAGGCGTGATCGTGCCCAACGGTGGGGCCAACCACGACCCCGCGGCCTTCAAGAACCCGGACACCCTGGACGTCCGCCGCGCGGAAGCCCGCCAGCACCTGGCCTTCGGCCACGGCATCCACCAGTGCCTGGGCGGCAACCTGACCCGGGTGGAGCTGGAGATCGGCTACCGGACGCTGTTCGAGCGCATCCCCACGCTGCGGCTGGCCGTCCCGGTCGAGGAGATCCAGTCGCCGGAGAACGCCCAGCTGCCGGAGATCCACGACCTGCCGGTCGCGTGGTGACCCGCATCCTCGCCGATCGGGACCGCTGCATCGGCGCCGGCAACTGCGCCCGGCTCGCGCCGGACTTCTTCGACCAGGACGACGACGGCCTGGTGACGCTGCTGGCCACCGACCCGGGACCGGCGGCCGAGCAGGTCCGCCGGGCGAGCATGACCTGCCCGGTCAAGGCGCTGAGCGTGTCCGAGGAGGGACCGGCGTGACGATCAGCTTCATCATCGGTGGCGGGGTCGCGCTCGAACCCCCCGGCCTGGCCCTGCACGAGCGCTACCAGGTGATGCGCGACTGGAGCGACCAGGTGGTGCGGTGGTCCGGGCTGACCCTCGATCAGCTCTACACCGAGGACCTCTCGGTACACCTGTACGACGGGGACGACTCGGCGCGGCCGGAGCTGCGGCACCTCGCGGCGGCGCGGCAGGCCATGCTCGCGATCGGGATCGCCGACGTGCTCGCCGAGCAGGGCATCCGGCCGAACCTGCTGGGCGGCTCCAGCCTCGGCTGGATGATCTGCTCCTGCCTGGCCGGCGCGATCAGCCGCGAGGACCTGTTCGCGATGCTCAAGTTCAACAGCCGCCAGCCGATGTCGCCGCCCGGCGAGCCGGGGCGCGGCTTCGCGGTGGCCATCATCGAGGCCGACGCCGATCTGGACTGGTACTGCGGCCCGGACCGGCCCGGGGTGTACTTCGCCTCGGACGTGGGCGGCAGGTTCGCCGACGGCAAGTACCAGATGGTGATGTTCTCCGGCAAGCTGGACGCGCTCCGGGAGCTGGCGGCCGAGGCGCCGCGGGGTCAGCTCAACGTGCTCAGCGTGCTGGGCGGCGGGCACACCCCGCTGCAGGAGTACTACGCCGGCCTGGTCCGGCCGTACCTGGAGAAGATCCCGTTCCGGGACCCGGAGCTCCCAGTGGTCTCCGCGCTGACGAAGGGCGCCGCCGTCACCACGGCGGAGGGGGTCCGAGCGGAGTTCGCGGCCAACCTCACCACCCCGGCGTACCTGAGCCACGTCAAGCAGGGCCTGGCCGAGCGCGGCACCGAACTGGCCCTGCTGCTCGGCGCGGGCGTGCCGGTCGCACTGTTCGCCTGGCCGTACCCGACCCTGAGCGTCTCCTCGCCGGAGGAGATCGAGCAGGCGGCGGCCACGGTGTACGACATGGGAATCGAACTCACGTTCAACTGACGCCCTCGCCACGGCTTGGGGCGGTCCACACAGAGAAGGCGTTACGTGGCTGACGAAGCAGAGCTGGTCGAATACCTCCGTCGCATGACGGGCGACCTGCGCATGGCGCACCGCCGCATCCAGGAGCTGGAGGCGGCCGACACCGAGCCGATCGCGATCGTCGGCATGGCCTGCCGGTACCCGGCCGGCATCGCCTCCCCCGAGGATCTCTGGCAGCTGCTCGCCGACGGGCGGGACGCGATCGCCGACTTCCCCGCCGACCGCGGCTGGGACCTGGCGACCCTGTACCACCCGGATCCGGACCACCCCGGTTCGTCGTACGTCCGCGAAGGCGGGTTCCTGTACGACGCGGCCGACTTCGACGCCGAGTTCTTCGGCATCAGCCCGCGCGAGGCCCTGGCCATGGACCCCCAGCAGCGACTGCTGCTGGAGGTCTCTTGGGAGGCGTTCGAGCGGGCCGGGATCGACCCCAGGTCGTTGCGGGGCAGTCGGACCGGCGTGTTCGCCGGCCTGATGTACCACGACTACGCGGCCCGCCGGGCCGTGACGCCCGAGGAGGTCGAGGGCTACCTCAGCACCGGTGTCGCCGGCAGCGTGGTCTCCGGGCGGATCTCCTACACCCTGGGCCTGGAGGGCCCGGCGGTGACGGTGGACACCGCATGCTCCTCCTCGCTGGTGGCGCTGCACCTGGCGACCCAGGCGCTGCGGGGCGGCGAGTGCTCGATGGCGCTGGCCGGCGGTGTCACCGTGATGTCCACCCCAACCACCTTCGTGGAGCTCTCCCGGCAGCGGGGCCTGGCGCCGGACGGCCGGTGCAAGGCGTTCGCGGACGCGGCCGACGGCACCGGCTGGGGCGAGGGTGTGGGCGTGCTGGTGCTGGAGCGCCTCAGCGACGCCGAGCGCAACGGGCACCGCGTGCTCGCGGTGGTCCGGGGCTCCGCCGTCAACCAGGACGGCGCCTCCAACGGCCTCACCGCGCCCAACGGGCCCTCCCAGCAGCGGGTGATCCGCCAGGCCCTGGCCAACGCCCGCCTGACGGCCGATGAGGTGGACGCCGTCGAGGCCCACGGCACCGGCACCACCCTCGGCGACCCGATCGAGGCCCAGGCCCTGCTCGCCACCTACGGCCAGGACCGCCAGGAACCGCTCTGGCTGGGCTCGTTGAAGTCCAACATCGGCCACACCCAGGCCGCGTCCGGTGTCGCCGGGATCATCAAGATGGTCATGGCCATGCGCCACGGCGTCTTGCCGCGCACGCTGCACGTCGATGCGCCGTCCTCGC
>NZ_JBIWPN010000079.1:0-24157 GCF_044768305.1 Kitasatospora sp. NPDC101155
TTCTCCACCCACGAAGACGACGGCGAGCTGGGTGTAGGGGTCGTCCCAGAGGTAGCGGATGTATTCCAGCTGGTCGCTGGAGAGCCACTGGGCCTCGTCCAGGACGAGGGTGTGGGGGCGGGCGGAGAGTGCGGTCTTGAGGAGGTGGTCGAACTCGGTGGCGTAGCGCGGGGGCTGGCCCGGTAGTCCGAGGCTGGTGAACAGTTCGTGGCGCACGGCGCGGGTGGTGGGGCGGGTGTGGAAGGTGATGCGGTGGATGTCCTCACCGGGTTCGAGTTCGCACAGGCAGCTGGTCACCGCGACGGTCTTCCCGAAGCCGGCGCCGCCGTGGATGCACATCATGGCGCGGGCGGTGATGGTGTCGGCGAGGTTCTCGCGCACGGTGAGCAGCGCGCGGGTGGCTACGAGGCGGGCGTCGGGCAGGGTGACGTACTGGTCGGTGGGTGCGGGCGGCAGGCGACGGGTCACGGGGCGTCCTCGCGGTTGATCGGCAGGGTGGGCCTGGCGATGGTTTTTACGGCGGTGGGGGTGGCCCAGTCGGCTGGTGGCGGGGCGGGCGGGATCAGGTCCGGCAGCGCCAGCGCGGCGAGGTCGCTCTCGTGGTGGCGCGACAGCTCCCGGGCCGCCTCGACGGCGGTGGTGGCGTCCAGACGGCGTGGTGCGGTCGGGGTGGTGGCGGGGGTGAAGCGTTGCTGGCGCAGGTGCTCGGCGGCTCTCGCTTCGGCCCGCAGACGGTGTGCGCGCCGGGTCCGGGCGCGGCGTAGCGCGGTGAGTTGTTCGGGGGTGGCTTGGTCGGCGAGGTGGGCGGTTCCCAGGCGGCGGCTGGTGGGGTCGCAGATTTCGATTTCGTGGGTGTGGTGGGGCATGAACCGGACTTTGACCTCGCGGCCGGCTTGTCCGGTCATCCAGTCGGCGAGGTAGTCACGGTTCCTGAAGCGCACGCCGTGGCTGGTGATGGCGCGGGTGCGGCCGTCGTCTTCGAGCGTGAACGACCACAGGTCGGCGGGCGGGATGTCGGTGAGTGGTGTCGGGTCCGTCTGCCACGCCTCCAGCGGGGTGTGCCCGTGCAGGCCGCTCGGGTGGTGTTCGGTGTTCCACCAGGTGACCCAGGCCAGGACTTCGGCGGTGAAGTCCTCGAACGACAGGACGGGTGCCGTGGGGAGGCGGTCGGGGCGGCGGCGGGGCTGCTTGGTGCGGTAGCCGGGCAGCGCGGCAAACAGCATCCTGGTCGCGTTGCGGTTGAGGTTCTCGATGCTGCCCTTCAGGTGGGGGCTGTAGGCGGGCAGGTCGGCCACGGTCGTTCCGAACGCGTCGAAGGCCGCGGTGACGGTGCGGGAGAGGAAGTCCTTGCCGCGGTCGATCCGCACGGTCTCCGGTCGGCCCCGATGGGTCCGTAAGGTCCGGTGCGCAGCACTGCGGAGCGCAGTGCTGCCAGGATCGAGGCGCGTGAGGGACAGCCTGGGGTCACGGCCGCTCCGGTGATTGCTTTGGTCGCGCAGTCGATGAACCAGGTGACGTAGGGCCGTACCAGCTGTCCGTCGGCGACGACGCGCAGTGGGGCCTGGACGTGGTCGCCCTCCCAGACGTTGTTGCGCCAGGCTGGCGGGCGTTTGCCGAACACGTCCAGTGCACGGGCCGCCTCGGGGCCTTTGCGGTAGCCGGCTCGCTCCCCTGCCGTCAGATCGCGGCGCACCGCGCGCAGGAACGTCGCCAGGGACGGCACCGGGTCCAGCATGGGGACCGCGACCGGTGGTGCGCCGCCCGGGATCGCCGGGCTGGGGGGCCGGCGTGGCGATGCCGGCGGGGCGGTACCACAGGCGGTGGTGCCGGCTCCAGTGGTGGCGTCGGGTCCGGTGCTCGCACGGGCGTGGGCGAGGAGTTCGCGGTGGACCGCGGAGGCGTTGCCGCGCCAGTAGGCCAGCAGCACCCGGATCTGCGGCGTGATCTCGAACCGGTCGGTGTGGCGTGCTCCGGGGTGTTCGGCGGTCTCCGGAGCGGAGCCGGCCTCGGCCAGCCATCGCCAGACCGTCCGGTCGCAGACTCCCAGGCACTGTGCCGTGGTGTGGACGTGCGCGCGGGTGAGTTGGCCCGTGGCGCGCAGGGCGAGCAGACGGTGCACGGAGGGAGCGCGCAGGGCCTTCAACGACACGGCGTCCAGGGCGGGTTCGGCCTTGGCCGGCGCAGGTGCCGGGGTGGTGCCGTCGGGGGTGAGGGTGTTCACCGGTGTCCTCTTTCGCGTGCCGCGTAGTGGTGGCCGGCCGGCAAGGTTGCGGCTCAGGGGTTGAGGCCGAGGCGGGAGCAGGCCTTGGACAGCAGCTCCCGGTCGGCACCGGTGTCGGGGCGCTGGTCCAGGACCGCGTAGGCGTGAGAGGTGATCTTCGCCCAGGTCCGGAAGTTCCCCCGCGCCAAGGTATCGTCCGCGTGCAACAGGTCGGCATCGGCCGCGGTGTGCCACAGCGGGTGGAACAGGCGCAGCACGGCGGGGACCTGCGCCGTCTCCAGGCGGGGGACGTGCTGCCAGGTCAGCACCCGCGAGGCCAGCGCGGGAGCTCGGGCCAGGGTGCGCTCGGCACCGGCCCCGGACAGCACCAGCGAGGTCTGGGTGGTGGGAGCGTCCGCGAGCAGGCGCAGGTAGTCGAGTTCGGGAGCGGCGATGCGCTGGACGTCGTCGATCAGCAGGACACCCGGGGTCTTGAAGGCGTCGATGAGCGCGCGGTCGGCCGCGTCGGTGCGGTTCGTGAGCGCGGTGGCGGGCAGGTCGAACGCGGTCAGCAGCGCGGCGCGCAGCTGCGGCAGGGCCTGCTTGACCGCGACCTGTGCCTGGCGGACGGGCAGGCGGCGCGGCAGCAGGCGCAGTGCCTGGCGGACCGCGACCGTCTTCCCCTGCCCCGCGTCCCCGTACACGCAGACGATCCCACGCGCGGCGACCGTGTGTGTGATCGCCTCCGCCGCCTCGCCCAGCTGGCGCGTCGCGACCACGTGAGCGCCGGGAACGTACAACCGCACCCCCAACGGCACGACCCCTGCAGAGCCATCGGGTGTGGTTGGAAGAAGGGGTTCGGTGGAGGACGTGGCCTGACCAGCCTCATCGACCGTGCCGGGCAGCGCCAGCTCCGCGAGCGCCCGGTCATACACCGCCGGATCCACTCGACCACGCCCAGGCCGAGCAGTCTCAAGAACACGGCTGGCCTGCTGCTCCCGGCGCACCGCCCGCTGCAGCATCCTCAACGACGGCACCGGCCCCGCAAAAGCGTGTGCCGGATTGCTGCCGGCCTGGCCGGTCAGCTCGCGGTGCAGCGCCGCCACGTTCCCGCCCAACTCGGAAAGCCGCGCCCACAACTCGTCCGTGACCGCGAACCCACCACGGCGCGAGGCCGCCTCCAGACGACCCGACCGCCGGGCGTTGGCCAGCCAGTTCCACACCGTCCGCACCGACACCCCGGCCGACTCGGCAGCGATCCGCACGTGCACCGACGACAACTGCCCGGTCTCGTCCACCGACAACAGGCGGCTTACCACCACCCGCCGTACCAACCCGCGTTGCCGCGACCGGGACCTGGACGCGAGCAATTCCACATCGGCCACGGATGCCGGAGAAACCTCCTGCAAGCGACGAGGCGGCGTGAACACGGGATCGGCGGTCATAGACACCAGCCCACTCCCCCACCACGACGGCGCGCACAGGAATGAGCAACCTCATGTCAGCCACCCACCAGGTGTGCTACGCCCAATCCGCACCCCATGACAGCCGATTCCTCACTCCGTGACAGCCGTGATCCACGGACCTACAAGGAAAAGACCGAGGTCAACGATCCCCCGCCCTCAACCAACCCGCTGGCGCCCATCCCGCTGACACCACAACACACAGTCACACCCTCGGCCGACCACCCGTCACCGCCCTCCCCATCCCCGGCCCGAATTCGCGGGCCGGCGCAGCCGGGGCGTTTGATGCGGCCGATGGTCCTGCGCTTCCACTGATCGGAGCGCAGGACCGACCGCGAGCCCGGCCGTCGCCGACCCGGCGCCCCCGGGCAGCCGCCCCGTGGGCCTCCAACTCCTCGAACGGCGAGCCCGTTCAGTGCCGCCACTGCCGCCGCGGCGTCGGCGCGTAGGGCGGCGCCCAGCGAAAACGGCCATGATCGCTGCGAATGCGCGCGCAGGGCGCCGGCGGCGCCACAGCAGGCGCAGCAGCAGGCCCGACCATCCTGGAGGCGATTACTGTAACCGCCACCACGTCCGCGACCGCAGCGAACGCTGAAGCTGCTTCAAACTGCATGAGCGGCTTTGCCGTGTCCCTGGCGGCTGGCCTGCCGTTGCGAGAAGCCCGCTCAGGGCGCCTGCCGCGCCGGAGGCCAGGCCGCCCGGCTCAGCCGCGGTCGTGGAGGGTCACCTGGTAGCCGTCGGGGTCCGCGAACGTGAACGTGCGGCCGAACGGCCCGTCGACGGGCGCCGAGACGATCGTCGTGCCGGCGGCGGCGAGGGCGTCGTGGATGTCCTGCGCGTCGGGGGCGTGCAGCCACAGCGCCATCCCCTGGCCCGGCTGCGCGATCGCGTCCAGGTCGACGCCCGCGACGACGTCGCGGACGGCGAACGCGATCGGCTTGGTGTCGAACACGACCGCGTGCGGCGGTCCTGCGTCAGAGCGCTTCAGTCCCAGGTACTGCTCGTAGAAAACGGCAGAGCGCTCCAGGTCGCGCACCTGCAGTGAAATGAAGTCGGGTCCGGTGACGGCCACGATTCCTACCTCCTCAGGGCATGTCAGTCTTCTGACATGCCGCAACGTATGTCAGACTCCTGACATGAGTCAAGGTGAGCCCGGAATCGAGCTGGACACATCACTGGGGTACATGCTGAAGGCGGCCGCGAGCGCCCTGCACTCCGCCCTGGAGGCCGTGCTGAGGCCATTGGACATGACGATCACCCACTACTCCTGCCTGGAACTGCTTGCCCAGCGACCGGGTCTGTCCAACTCCGAGCTCGCCCGCGGCACCTTCGTCACCCGGCAGTCGATGAACGTGCTCCTGCAGGCCCTCGAACGCCAGGGACTCGTCGTCCGCCCGGCTCAGGCACCCGTCGGCAGGGCCCTGCCCACCGAGCTGACCGCCCGCGGGCGCCGCCAGCTCAAGGTGGCCAGCGCCGCGGTGCGCCGCGTCGAGCAGGACATGCTGGTCAATCTCAGCGTCAGCGAACAAGACCAGATGCGGCACCTGCTCACTACGTGCATCGCCTCACTCACCGAACCACCCGCATCGGCGACGTAACTGCTCCGGAATTTACGACTTTCCCGTGTACCTGGCCGAGCGTGACGCGCATTCCTGGCCAGGGACCTCCGGGCTCGGCGTAGTTGGGCCCTCGTCGCGCGGTCAGCGCGCGCCCCTATCTGGTGGGTCGACCACCACGGTGGGCGAGGACGCTCGCCGACTCCCGCAGCACTTACTGGGGCGTTGTCACGTTGTTAGGTGCGAGAGTGCCTGGGGGTGTGTCGGGGTGTGGTGGGGCCGGGTTGCAGCTGTGTGTTCAGGCCGCGGTGGGCGGGCCGGCGGCTCCGGTGACCTGCTCCCAGATCGCGAAGCGGACGGTCATCTCGGCTCGGTAGCCGGTGGCGGCCATCATGTGGCGGCGGGGTCGGAAGTGGGGTGAGATGCCGCTGAACGCGGACAGGAAGCGTTGGGCCGCGCCGGCGGAGCGGAAGCCCTTCATGGCGCGTTCGCGTTGCCTGGTGGGCTGGTGGCTGTTCTCGGCCCGGTTGTTCAAACCCTTGTGGGAGCGGTGCTCCACGGACGGCATGACCTCGCGGTGGGCGGCTCCATAGGAGCGGAGCTTGTCCGTGACGATCACCCTCGGCACCGCGCGGGTCCGCTTGAGGAGGCGGCGCAGGAAGCGCCTGGCAGCGGCCTTGTCCCGCCGCCCCTGCACGAGGATGTCCAGCACGTTGCCGTCCTGGTCAACGGCCCGCCACAGGTACTTCCGCTCGCCGTTGACCTTGATGAAGACCTCGTCCAGATGCCACTTGTCCCCGGTCCGGGGCTGCCTGCGGCGCAGCGCATCGGCGTAGGTCTGCCCGAACTTCAGGCACCACCGCCGGACCGTCTCGTAGGAGACGACGACACCGCGCTGGAGCATCAGCTCCTCCACCTCGCGGAACGACAGCGGGAACCGGAAGTACAGCCACACACAGTGGGAGATGACCTCGACCGGGTACCGGTGACCGCTGTACGACGGCGATGTGCTCTCCACGAACGATCCCCTCCACCGTGATCGATCGGAAGATCATCTCACCCGGTCGGCCAACGTGACAGCGCCAGCAGGGGTGCTGGATGGCCTGCGGGCAGCGTGCGGCGCCACACATCCCCACCAGTCCAGTAGGCCCGATCCTCGGCTGTCTACCTGAGGCGTTCGGCGGGGAGGCAGGCGGGGGTGTGAGGCGGAGGGCTACTCGGGGTCAGGCAGGAGCGGTTGGGTCTTCTGCCCGCTCTCGGCACTCAGCCGTGGTCCCTCGATGTAGTAGCGCGGGGCTGCTTCCCCGTCACCGGCCGGGAATGACCCCGCCGCTCCCATCAGGTCTGCCAGGCTCACCGCCGCATCCGTGAACGCCAGTGCGGTGGTGGCACGGAGGGCGTCCTGGATGCGCACCGAACTGACCTGCTCGATCGCGGCGAGGCCGGCGATGAACTTCCGTTCCTGCTCGTAGTCCGACCGCAGTTTGTCGATCATCTGCATCATCGTGTCCCGGGCCTTGTCGGCTCTGGTGAAGAACAGGACACTGACGGCTTCGTTGATGATGCCGACCGCACCAGTGGTGGACGCGGAGACAGTCGAAGTGCCCTGGTGAAGGGCCTGGATCAGTGCCACCGCCAGGATGGCGAAGCCAAGGACCGCGAAGGTGACGCTCAGGATGAAGCTGGTGCGGGCCTGGCCATAGCCCTGGGCGTAGTACTTGGTGATCAGCCGCGCCTGGCCCTCGTTTCGGGCGCGGGTCCAGTCGGCGAGTGCGGCGACGCCCTCGGTGATGTTGACCACGTAGTTGCTGGAGACCGAGTTCCGGTCGGCGTCCTCGGCGGGTGTGGCCCGGGTGGCCGCGGTCTCGCCCCGGTCGTCGGTGGTGGCCGCTCGCTCGGGAGGATCCACCGGGGTGAGCCCCAGGGCTCGGTTCAGTTCTAGCTCGACCTGCTCGGCGCGGCCCCCAGTCAGCACGGAGATGAATCTCCGTGCCTGAAAGGCCATTATGACCACTCCTACGAGAGCGATCATTCCGCCAAAGAGAACGATGAAGTACGCCGGCGTCGGTTCGAGTCTCGAGTCCTTCACCTTGACGAAGGCGACTGCCAACGACGCCGTGAGGAGCCCGCCGAACAGCATTCCGACAGCGAGGTAAGTCACGGTCAGGCTGCCACGAGGTTCGGGCAGCCGCCGGGAACTCCGTTCCTCTTCCGCCACGATTCCCCCCGATTGACGTGAGTTGCGAACAGGGACCTCGGTGAGACAGACGCCGTCCACCACCGCTCGGAGTGCTCACCGATCGGTGGCGTCCAAGGTACTCGGTGCCGCTACGGCTGATTCCTGGGCGGGGCGGTCGGGGTGGGCCCGGCCGGTGGCCGGGTAGACGGTAGGCCACAGCCGCAGGTCGTGCGTGCGGGCACTGGGGCGGGCGCAGGCCCGATTCGGCGGCGGCCTTGGCCGTGCCCTTCACGGCGAGCTCGCACCAGGTTCGGTAGGCGGCCAGCTTCTCCACGAGCGTGCCGGTGTCCTCGTTCTCGCGACGGTGGCCGGCCCCGGCACCCGGGCCGAGCACCCGGACGCGGCCGACACTGCACGCCACCCCCTTGTCCGCAGCCTGACCACACCCCTTGACCAGGCACCTTGTCCCGCCGGTCGGCCTTCTCCGCATGCGCCTACTCCCAGGCCGGGCGACGGTGAAGGGGGCGGGCGAGCACCTCGGAAGGCATCGGTGGCAAATGACGTCGGGACCGAAGCGCCGGACGAGGCGCACCGCCGGCCGCCCGGGGTGGACGACGCGGCGGTCGGGCACACTGGCCTCGTCTTGGGCGCGGGCAGCCTGAGTCTCAGTCCTTCGGCGGCACGATCTTGTTGCCGCTGCTCAGGTGAGGGCGCAGAACCCACTCGCCGTCCGGGCTCGGGCGGTACGGTCCGCCGTCCTTGGGCTCACTCACCCCGATAACCGGCCAGAACATGCCCTCCCCGTCCATCACCCAGGCGCCGATCGGGGTGGTGAACGGCTCGAATGGGCCGAACTGGGCGGATTGCACGGTCCAGCCGGGGGCAGCCGGCAGCACCGCCACCACGCGGTGGTTCTCGACGAGCTTCTGGAAGCCCGGGACCTTCACGGCCGGGACGAGCCGACCGCTCTCGTCGCCGACCAGGGCCTCGCCCTTGTCACCCCACCGCTCCACCGCTCGCATGTATGTGCGCTTCCCATCGCTGGTGGCAATCTCCGCCGACCAGCCTGTCGGGCTCCACTTCACTTCGGTCCCCTCCCATGTGATCCAACGATCGACAGGGACAGCTACCCACGGTGACGCCGTGTAAGCCCCGAGTCCGAGTCGCGAAAGCTGGCACGCCGCCGTCCCCCGCCGACGGATGGCTGACCGGGGGTTCGGTGGTAATCGGGGTGTCTATGGTCAGCCGCGCTTATGGGCGTAGTGGCGGGCGTGGGCGCACCGAGGGAAAGCAGCGACCGGAGCGACCCAAATGTCCGGGATGGGCTCCGCGAAGGAGGACGGCGACGAGGAGAGCGGTACCAAGATGTGTGACTGAGCGCTCCAGTTGGCCAGTTGAGCGCCAACTGAGCGTGGTTTAGTCGGATTTGCTGTAATTGAACCTGTTTGGGCGACTTAGCTCGCGTGTCCACTGGCCGCATCCCGAGCCCTATTGACAGCAACCACCGGTTTCCGAGATGCATGTCACTGATACAAACGGCATTTCAGGTTGAGCGAGAGCGAGGGTCCTTCATGCGACAAGATGCCGGCCAGCAGACCCGCGTGTTCGTGTCTTACTCCCGCCAAGACTCCCGGTTCGTCGCCGGGCTTGCTGAGCAGCTACAAGAGCGGGGATTCCTCGTCGACTACGACCTGTCGACCGACGACCGACTGGGTATCAACACAGGTATCTCAGCCGAAGATGCCTGGTGGACCCGCTTGGAAGAGATGATCACTGCGGCGGACGTCGTCGTCTTCGTCGTCTCTCCCGACTCTGCGCGCTCGCGGATTTGCGATGAGGAGATCGCGTTCGCCCAAGCACTCGGGAAGCGGCTGATCCCCGTTCTCTGCAGGCCCATCGACTACGAGAAGGCGCCGCCACGCCTCGCGGCACTCAACATGAAGGTCAGCTTCGTGGAGGTGGGCGAACAGCACGATGCAGAATCCCTGCAGTTGCTGACGGACGCGCTCCGGCATGACGTGCACTGGTACCGCATGGCCACACAGGTGACCGCCGCCGCCAGGCGGTGGGACACGGCTCAGAGGCCGGCCAGTCACCTACTGCGTGGCGGTGCGCTGCAGGAGGCCGAGGAATGGGCGGCGCGCAGACCCGCCGAGGCCAGCTCCTTGCCCGATGTCGTGCTCGACTTCCTGCACCTCGGCCGAGAGCAGGAGGAGGAAGTCCGCTTGATCTCTGAAATCCAAGGCGCCAGGCTGGACGAACTGCGCGAGATCGTCGAGCCTTACCTGCTCGCAGAGATCCGGCTCCGGGAACGGCGCGCGAGCTCTGTCCACCCGTTCCATATCGACGAATTCAGGCAGATGACCGCCTATCTGAAGTCCCTGCTGAAGATCGAGGCCAAGAAGTGGCACCCGGAACGCCCTGTACACGTCCAGGCGACCGGGGCTAGGGACGGTTACGCAGACATCTACCAGTTCCCCTGCTGCGGGAAGTACGCCAGCGAATTCGGAGCGCAGTATCCCCCGCAGTTCAGCAGCGAGGGCTGCCGGGATGTCCCCGAAGCCATCCGCGTCAGACCGCGCAGGACACCCAGCGACTGGCACCAAGGTTCAATACTGCTCCAACTCCTGGGCGAGGCAGAACAGCCGCAAGCCGATCAGCACTCGGACTGAACCCTCCATGAGCGGATCCTCGACGATCAACTCGCGGCCGCCATCGACGCCGCACGCTCAACTGGCCAACTCACCCGCTCAGTGGCCAAGTGAAGCGCTCAGACACAAGATGACTACCGCCGTTCGAGGGTCATCCGCGCTACAGCTCGATGTCCATCCACGCGATGTCGTTGAGTTCGACGTCGAGGCCGGCGGCACGGCGTCCGCCGTCCTTGAAGTAGTGCTCTCGCAAGGCTTCCGCGAGCAGCGCCTCCTGCTCGGCCTGCAAGGCGCCGGCGTCCCGGGCAGCGTAGAGACGGCGGGCGACATCGCCGGGCAGTTTCTGCGTAATCACCCGGGGACGCGGGTCGTCGGTCGAGCCGCTGGCGGCGCTGAAGCCGAACGTCGCGGAAATGTGGAGCATGAACCCGCGCTGCTCGGCGGCACGGCGCACCCGCTGCCAGTTGTCGGCGAAAGGGCCGCCTCTCCGGTGTTCGGTATGGGCGGCCCTTTCGCGCTACCGGGACTACCGCCAGTAGGTGGGGAGGCCGTTGTAGTAGTCCAAGGTCACCTGAGAACGATCGTGGTGACCTTCCAGCTCGTAGTCGTGGTTGCCCATCGCGTAGATGTGGCCGCCGGTCTGGTCCCGGGTGGTGAACCCGAACCGCTGGTTCAGCCTGCCATTGCAGTTCCAGACCACCAGGCCGGTTCCGGTTTCGTAGTTGCCGCCCGGCACGTCCAGGCACAGGTTGGGCCGGCCGTTCTGGCCGTACGCGTAGGCCGGGTGCAGGTACCAGCCGCCCTCGGCGGCGCGTTCCAGGCACCAGCGCTCGTTGTCCTGGGCGTGGCCGTTCTGGTTGACGTACTCCCAGGTCGCCACCTTTGTATTCGAGCCGCCCCAGCCGTTGACCTCCAGAAACTGGGCGGGGTGGCCGGGGCCGGCGTAGCCGTCGTTGTAGGTGTGAGGGCCGCCCTGGCACCTGTTGACGCTGGCCGGCTGCGCCGCGTCGGCGTGCGCGGAGGCGTCCTGGGCGCTCGCCGCAGGCCCGGCGGCCGGTCGGGAAGCCGCGAAACCCGCACTCGCCCCCGCCATGCTGCCGGCGGCTATGCCGACCGCAGCGGTGACGCTGACGAGGGTCCTGGCGAAGGCGTTCGATCGCATGCGTGTACCTCTCTGATGTCCGGGCGGTCGCCTCGGGATCCGGATGGGCGACCACAGGGGCACTGCGTTCCCTGCTCCAACAGCATCAGCCGCGGGCATCGGCAACGTCGTCCTGTTTCAACCTGGCGTGAACAACGACGTATTGGGAAGAATCGGCCCCCGCAGCGGCACACCGGACGGGCGGCGGAGGGCGTATGGTCTACCGGTTCCACTTCACCGGCGCCGACCTTGCACGCACCCGCGTCGCAACGTCGGTCCCGCCACTGGAAGAACTGAGCATCGCGCTGCGCGTCCTGCAGGACCGCAACCAGGCACTGCGCTTCGGCGCGTGGCGCCGCGAAGTCTGGACCCGCCTGCCGCCCCAGGCACGCATGGTGCTCGACCTGGCGCCCAAACACGGATGGGTGCCCTCCTTCATGATCCCGCGGGGAATCGGCAGCATCCCCGAGTTGCTGGAGCAAGTCGCCGCCACACCAGCGAAACAACTCCGGGTAACCCTGGCCCGGATCGCCGAGCGGCAACATGTGCCCGGCTGGACATCCGGGCTGGGCGAAAACCCCGAGCTGCTACGGCAACTCGTCGGCGCCCTCGGCCAGGTCCACGCGATCGTCCTGGCCCCGTACTGGCCCCATGTCACCGCCCAGGTCGCGGCCGACCGAGCCGTCCGGTCCCATGAGCTCCTGCACGGTGGCGTCGAGCGGCTGCTGAACGGGCTGTACCCGCCGCGTATCCGGTGGCGGGCACCCGTGCTGGAGGTCGACCTGGTATCCGGACTGGAAGGTGACGTCCACCTGGGGGGCCGGGGCCTGCTGCTGATGCCGTCCGTGTTCGCCACACAAGCACCCGTGATCGATCCGGATGCCGAACCCCAGCCCATCCTGACCTACCCCGCCCACCGCGACGAGAAGGCCGGCCCTCTGACCCTCACGGCCCCGACCGCAACCGACGACACACCGGCACCACTGGCCGCGCTGCTCGGCCGAACCCGCGCCGCCGTACTACGCATCATCGCGCAACGCCCCGGCTGCACGACCGGTGAAATCGCCACAGCCCTGGCCGTCGGCCCCTCCAGCGCCAGTCAGCACGCCACCGTGCTGCGCGAGGCCGGCCTGATCACCACACTCCGCCACCACAACACCGCCCTTCACACGCCCACCGCCACCGGACTCGCACTGCTGGGCACCGCGTAACGACTGCCCATCGGGTTACACCTTCGGTTGGGAGGGCGTAGCGGTGGCCGGCTCTCCTGGTCGGGGTCGGGTAGCGGGGCTCTGGCAGGATCGGGCGGGCGGTGCACGCCGCATCCCATTGCCCGTGGCACGCACCGCTCGAACGGCTGGGCCGGGGTGGGCCCCAGCTCCCGTCGCATGGGACCCGGTCAGCGGTCGGGGTGCTTCTCGGCGTGGTGCAGGCGGATGTGCCAGTAGGGGTCGTCGAGTTTGCCGGCGGCGGCGCGGCGGCGGTCGCGGTTGGTGGGCAGGGGCAGGATGATCGGCGGGCGGCCGTGGCTGCGGCGGTTGTGGTCGCAGTCCGGGCATTCCAGGCGGTACGGGTCGGCCGGTTCGTGCAGCTCGGCGATGGTGCCGGGTTCGCCGCCGATGGAGCCCTGGCAGGTGTAGCAGGGGTGCAGGGCGGCGTTCTCGGCCCGGGCGGCGAGCAGCTCGTTGTGCTCGCGGGTGTCGTCGGCTTCCTTTTGGCAGTCCCAGCAGAGCTTGGTGCCGTTGCTGGCGGCGGGCTTGTAGTCGTACTGGTCTTCGCGGCGGTTGCAGCCGGGGCAGCGGGTGGCTTCCAGGCGTTGGTGTTCCTTGTCCTGGGCGGCTTGCTTCTCGGCGTCGAGGCGGGTGCGGGTGCGCTGGAGGTAGTCGCGGTTGGCGAGGGCGTCGGTGAGGCTCTGCCACTGGTGGCTGCCGAAGCGCCACCAGATCGCGGCGTGCGGGCCCTTGGCCTTCAGGTCTTCCAGGGTGCAGGCCAGGATCGGGATCTTGCTGGTGAAGTCGAAGTCGCCGTCGGGTTGCCAGTGCTTGCGGGTGAGGGCTTGGACCTCGTTGATGGTGTTGATCAGGCCGCGTTCGCCGGCGCCGTCGAGGACGAGGGCGATCGGCGGGAGGGTCTTCGGCGGGGCGGTGGGGTACTTGCGGCGCCACACGGGCAGCTGCTTCGCCGTGGAGGGGTGGCCTTGGTGGGTGGGGTCCTTGTAGGTGAGGGCGAAGTACTCGGCGTAGCCGTCGAACTTGCGGGCGATCTTGGCGTTGTCGCCGTTGTGGAGGTCGACCTCCACCAGGAGCACCGGCACGCGGCCGCCGGGGGCGGTCAGGACGGCGTCGGCGATCTGCTGGCGGCCGCCGGGCAGCGGGTGGGAGGCCTCGGTGGTCCAGTCGGCGATCACACCGATGCCCCCGCCCGGGGTATTGGGGGAAGTGATGGCGACGATGGCGTCGTTGACGGCCATCGCGTGCGGCGCGCCGGTGCCGCGCCCGAGCGAACGGGCCCTGCTGCCCATCTGGCGGGCCTTGGGCAGGGTGGTGGCGGCAGCGTCCAGGCCGAGCTCAGTCAGCCCCCAGATCACCGCCCCAGCCCCCACAGGGCGCACCGGCAGGCGCTTCGTTGGCTTCGCTTTCGGCTTGGCGGGCTCGTCGAGGTCGTCGGGGTCCGGTTTGGTCTTGAGGCCGGCGGTCGTGCCGCGCTGTTCGGTCAGCTTGTTCAGGGCGAGGTCCCGCAGTCCGCTGGCGACGGTGTTCGGGTGTTCGTGGTCGGGCTGGGCGAGCTGCCAGACCTGCTTGACGGTCGCGGCCTTCAGTACGCCGAGCACCTGGAGGATGCTCTCGCGCAGCGGGTTGGTGCTCCCGTTCGGGTAGGCCTTCGCCCGGACGAACGCGGTGCGCGGCTTCGGCGCCCTCTTCGCCCGCGCCTGCGCACCGGGCCGCTCCGGGTCCTGGTCGTGCTCCTGGTGCTGCTGGTCGACGTCGGTCATGCCGCTGCTCCCCCGTCCCGCTGATCGTCTGTCTGATCCTCGATACCGCACCGGGCCGACAGGGTGCCCCGGCGCCGCTCGCCACCACCGGGCGCGAGCCCGGGCGCCGGCCCCCGGCGCGAGGCCGCCCGGCCGGTGGAGGGAGGGCCCGAGCGGCCCGGGAGCGCGTCGAACCCCGCCGGCACCCGACCGCCACCAGCCCCACCCCCAACCACCAACAACCAAGAACAGGGGCGAGAGGGGGACAGAGGGGTTGCCGGGATTTTCCCGGAACGGCTTTGACGGCACTGACCTGCGGAAACGCCCTGAAAGCACGTGACAGTGGTGGTCGGGGAGATGGTTGGGGAACAGGTCGGGGAGCAGCAGGGGGAACCGAGGTGCTTGCCCGGAGCCTTGACGGGCCGCCAGCGGGCCGAAATCAGTGCCGGGGCCGGATGGGGTCGGCGTAGCTGCGCCGGGCCGCTGCGGGGGCGTTCTGGCCCCTCCAGCAGCCCCGGTCGGCCGGGCGTGGGCGGTGTCGTGGTGGTCAACGAGGTGGCCTTCCATCAGGGACAGGCCTGGGGCGGCGCGGTGGCGGGCCCCGGCCATCCGGACAACTGCGCCCGGGTGTCGTCGACGATGCGCACCACCCCCTTGACCAACGTCTTGACCGGGCCCTTGGGCAAACCCCTGACCAGGCTCTTGGCCCGCCCGGATTGCCTGGGTTCTGCCCCTTGTCCTCCCGGTTTGTCTGTGACCGGAGTCACTGGCGCGGGAAGGCGGTTCCGTACCGCCTTGCGGGCGCGCTGACCTGCGTCGTCAAGAAATCCATCAAGGTCTCCAGGCCCATCTTGGGGGTCTCCGGCTGGCGGTCCCCTGCGGCCTCCTGGCGGGCCGGTCAGAGGTTCTGCAGGTAGGCGAGCTGGACGGTGCGGGCGGCTTGTTCGGGGGTGTCGTGCAGCATCGCTTCCTGGGTGGCCTGGTCGCCGATGAAGTAGCCCTCGTACACCGCCACCCACGTGCCGTCGTGGCCGAGGCCGGGCAGTCCGCGCTCGACCCAGCCGATCTGGTGGCCCTCGCCGAGGACGAGGTAGAGGTTCGGGTTGACGGTCCATCCGGCCAGCGACCACCAGTCGCCGAACACGCGCGGCTCCAGGGCGACGGAGACGTCGGTGTCCGGCAGGCGGCGCAGCATCGGGTCGGCGGGGACGGTGAGTTCCGTGGGTGGTTTCGGGGTCTGGGGCGCCTGCGGGGTGGGGCGGTGTGCGGTCTGTTGGGCGAGGCGCTGGTCGACGAGGTCGCGCAGACGTTCGCCCGTCGTCTCGCCGTCGCGTGCGGGGTTCTCTGTCTCCGGGGCCGGCTCGGGTTCCTGTCCGCTCGGTGGCTGCGGTGCGGCCTGCGGTCGGGCGCCGTGGGCGGCGCTGGTTTCGTTGCTGTCACGGAACCCGGCGAATGCTGGCTCGTCCGGGTTCCGGGGCGTTTCGTTGCCGCCACGGAACAGGCCGTCCGTGGCGCCGGGGCGTGCGGTGGGCCGGCCGGCGTCCGCGCCGTTTCCGTTCGGGGTTTCGTTGCGGGCCGCCCGTTCCAGGGCCGCCTGCTCCAGCAGGTGGGCGGCCGCGGCGCGCAGCGCCTGGAGCGCGGCGTCGGCTGTTTCGTTCGTTTCGTTGTCGAGGGCGTCGGCCAGGGCGCCGGTGGTCTCGTGGACGGCGGCGGCCAGTGCCAGCAGTCGGCCGCGGATCGCCGAGACGGCCGGTCGCGGTGCTTCGGCCTGGTTCTGGGCCGCTTCGGCGCGGCGCCGACGATGTGCGGCCGAGCGGCATGTCGCCCCGCAGTACCGGGCCGGCCGTCCTGTCGCGGCGGCCTTGAGCGCGCGCCCGCACTCCAGACACACGGGGGCGTGTTCGGGCAGGTCAACGAGCGTCGGCTGGTCCAGGGTCACCCGCACACCCTAGGCGTTTCGTTGCAATGCAACGAAACTGGCGCCCAGGTCCGGGCCGCTCCCCGCGGTTCGGGAGGTGACAGGACGTCCGGTGCCCTCGGGGTTTCGTTGCCGCCACGAAACCCGGAGGCGCCGGACACGCCGTCAAGGTGCCGCGTTGCGTTGCCGCAACGAAACGGCCCCCTCCTGGTCCGTGGCCCCGGTCCCGGTCCGAGCCGGGCACGGTGCCGGGCCGGCGGCGGCGTGCTGTCAGGCGGGGGTCTGGGCGGCGAGACCGCCGGGGCCCAGGCGTCGCCGGCCGCCCCGCGCGTGGACCTGGTCGGACCCGGCGTCGGACGCGACCGGGGCCGGGGCGGAGAACGGCGAGCGCTCCACGGGCAGCAGCCGCTCGCCGACCGGCTGGTCGACCGCGGCGTCGGGGTGGGAGAACGGCTGGGACAGCGGGCGCCGCGCCGGACGGGCGGATTGATCACTCATGGCTGAGAGTCTGTCACTGCTGCCGAATTGTCGGACCCAGTCTTCGTGGTCGGGCGGGCGGGGTGAGCGAGCGCATGACCTTCACCGCCGTGCCGGTGTCGGCCAAGCTCATGACCGGGCCGGGGGTCAGCGGACCTCGACGTAGGCGACGAGGACGATCGTGCCGAGGACCGTGGGCACGAACGCGATGCGCACGCCGTCCTTGGCGTAGTCACGCACGGGGCTGTCGGGGCGCGTCTGGACGCCGGCGTTCTTCGGGTCCAGTGCAATGGTGTCCAGGTGCGGGTCGAGGCGGGCGAGGTCGGCGTCGTCCATCTCGGCAAGCTGACGTTCGGCGACCTCGTGGAAGAGGACGGTGGCGCGACGGGAACGACGGTCAGGCAACGCGCTGCTCTCCGGTGACCGGGGTGTCCTCGGCCAGGCCGCGCTCGACCTTGATGTCGTCCCAGGTGCGGCATCCGTTCAGGTCGATGCCGCGGTCCGCCAGGTCGGCCAGGACGTAGGCCAGGGTCGGGTCCTCCAGCGCCGCATCGCGCGCGGTGGCGCGCAGCCCTTCGGCTTCGGTGGGGTCGAACACCATCCGCATCGCGTCCTCCTGGTGCCGGTGTGCGGGTTCTCAGAGTAGGACGTTCTTGCCTTTTCCGGTGGGGCGTTGGCGGTTTGGCGGATGGTGGGTAGTACGCGGAGGCCTACGCAGCTCCAGCACGTCGACGAGGTGGTCCTGGAGGGTGCTGCCGCGTGGACGGTCACGGCGCCGGAGCACGGCGTCGCACGTCAGCGGGACGAACAGCCGGCCCCAGGCGGTGGCGCGGCCGGAACGGCCGGCCTGGCGTGACCCCGGTCGGATGGTCGGCGCGGTGCTGGCGAACGCCGGCTCCGGAGTGTTCGTCGCCGCGCTGCTGTACTTGTCGGAGCACGTGGGGGTGATCTGGCACTGACACCTCGGCTGGGGACCGGTCCGCTGCCCGCTCGGGGGTTCGGGCGCGGACCGGTCCTTTCAGTGTGTGCGGGCGGGCGCAGCGGGGCCGCCGGGGTTGGTCCGGGGGTGGTTGTCAGGGGGTGTCGCCCTGCCAGTCCCAGCGGCGCGGGTCGGTGGGGCGGGGTTCGTAGTGGGCGCGGCCGCCGGCGCCGTACTTGCCGATCTCGGTGGAGAGCGCGGCGCCGTCGGCGAGTTGCTCGGTGGTCCAGCCGGTGACGTCCAGGAGGAGGCCGTCGAGCGGGCCTGCGACGAGCTCGCGGTACTCGTGCCCGGGCTGGGGGCCGGGGTCGGGGTCGTCGTGGTCGGCTCCTTCTCTGAACTACGTAGTCATGCGGATCATCGTTGCCTGGTCCAGGGCATCTCCGTTGACCCCGTTGGCTGGTGCCACGTGACGCCCCACTCGGCTCCCCAGTCTTTGCCGATCCAGTCGTAGCCGGGTGTCCAGAGGGGCCGGGCGGGCTGCGGACCCCAATCCGCCGGGTCCGCGCGAACCAGCAACTCGTCCTCCTTTGCGTAGCCGCCGGTGAGTACGGTTGCCACGAACTCTGCGAATCCGCCGTCGAAGTGGTCGAGTTCGCCGTCGTAGAAGACGGCCACCGGCCACTTATCGGGGTCCGGGTCTGTGGTCAACCAGCAGCAGTGATTGTGGTTGCTGTTCCTGCCCCAGGGCAGCAATCCGCCCGGGTCCGGGAACACAGGGGTGGGATCCTGGTCCCAGAACTCGTCCTCGCCCTCGACCTGCTCCCGGAACCCGTTGTCGCTCTCGAAGCGCCACCCTGCCAGGCCACCCGGCGAGCGGTAAGCGCTCGAATGCTTCGTCGGCGTGTTCACGCCCCACTCACCGTTCAGGCTCACGGCGCCGTACAGGTCAACGAACGCCCGGTAGTCCGAGGGCAGCTGGACCCCCAGCTCCGCCGGTGCCAGCTCCCATGGGACTCGCGCCGGGGTGTATACCGGCTCCCCCATGATCGCCCGCAGCCGGTCCCAAGCCTCGGTCATCGCCTACCCTCTCCAGCCGTCGGCGTGTCAGAGGCTGCACTCTAGGCGACGACTCCGACAGGCTGCTGCCCCGGTCGATTGATCCAGCTGCTCGGGGTCTGTCTCACGCTGGATCGAGTGATCAGTTGGTTCACTGGTCACTCTGGCTGGCAGCCGGATCGCAGCGTTGCTTCGATTGTCCGAGCGACGAGTTGATCGAATGTCGGAACTCCCAGGAAGACGGCCGAGTCCTTCCGTTCCTGACGTGCATCGAGCTGAGCGATCTTCTCGCCAGCAGCAGCCAGGCTGGTGGAGAGACCTTCAACCTCACCGAGCCAGCCTTCGCGTTCGGCCTCCGCGATCCGTTCCGCCAGGTTGTCGCGGATCTCGATGAGGCGTGGTCGCTCGGTCGGAGAGACGATTAGGACGGGACAACGGACGCATGCTTATCCGAACCAGCCCAGCCGACGGCCCGACGGGTCAGATGGCAGTCGAGTCACTGAAAGTAGTGGTCAGCAATCTTGGCGCCTTGGAGTCTTTGGGCGTGTCGCGCCGCTGAGTCCTGCCTGGTCGCCTGTGACAAGGCACCCAGGACAGGCGACAATCCAGCGCATGGATGACGCGTTCACACTCCTCCGGCAGGCTGTCGACCTACTGCGCGAGGATGCCATGGCGGAGAACGGCCAGACGGTCGGAGATGTTCGCGAGGAGATCGCGCTCCAGGAGTGGGAGATGGCGCTCGACGTGCTCATCGAGATCGCGGATGTCCATCCCGTGTCCATCGCCTTCTGGGAGATGCTCGCCGAGGCCGCTCGGCAGATGATGCTGGACCGCAGCCGCCGTTGGTGCGAGTGGCGGGGATGGGAAGTCAAGCACGGCACCGTCCGCGCGACCCTGACTCTGCTGGGCGCCGACGAGGGGGGACGCCAGAGTGCTTTCTCAGGGGATGGCCGGCTCAGGCCTCTGTGGGATATCGGTAACCTCACCGCAGACGGACAACGAGATCTGAACATCGCGAGGCTTTGGGTGGAGTTCGCGCCGCAACTCGGCCCTGGGGAGACAGCCGACGTTCGCCTGGCTCCCCTGCAGCCTGAGCAGTGGCGGCATCTGAAGCCCGGTGACGTGATCACCATGCACGAGGCTCAGCCTGCCGTGGGCATCGCCGAGATCATCGAGGTTCTGCCTCCTCGCGGCTGAGGCAGTTGGACAGCCCAGGTGCGAGGGGTCGACGATCGGACGGTGGTTACTGATCTTGAACTCGTGATGTCGGCTTGGCGGGGCCGATAGGTGCTCATCAGGACTGGTGGGTTGGACGCCATTCGTAGGTCATGGGGGCTGTCTCCACGACCTCGCTGGGCCAGGTCCGCCGGACCTGTGCCACTCGGTGGCGATGCTCGTCAATCCAGGTCTCCGGCGGCCGGATCCACAGCATTGCGCTGAGGCGGTCGGGGTCGTGAATCGTTACGGCCAGAGAACGGTCCTCCTGCATGTGGAGCACAAGACTCAGCCCACGATCTCCACCGATGCTCGCGCCAACGCCGGGAGCGAGGCCGCTCAGCTCCTGCTCCCAGGCGTCGAGGTCCCGCTGGAAGAGGTAGAGCTCCAGGCGGGCATCGACGAAGCTCGCATGGGCCAGGACCTCCGCTCGGAGGACGTCGTGACCGGTCAGCACGCCGGGCTGGAAGCGTCCGGTGACGCGCACGATGCATCGGTCGCCCTCCGCGTCCTCCAAGTGGATCAGGTCCAGCGCGTCTGGTTCGGTCACCGCAGGCCTCGCTCTCTCATTCTGGTCTGGCATGCATCCTGCCTCACCGCTGTCCGGGATCCCGCAGCCCCGGGCCAGAGGGCTCCCTCTGGGCAGGTCGGACGGGTGCCCGCGGGACGGAGGACCGCCGTGTTCGGTCTTGCCCCGGGATGCCAGGATGCGGGGGTGAACCGTAGAGACCCTGCTGAGAGTCTGTCTGAACTCGGCGACCTGCTGGAGTCGTTGTCGAGCAGGCCCGTTGTCGCCGTGCGATACGGCCAATTGCCGGATGGGACTGACCCTGGGCATGGGCTGGCTAGCCTCGCCAGCCAGGTGCACGAGCTCGTCGCCGAGATCCACCCACTCTGGGAGCGATACGTCCCCAGCGGCGTCGCTCCTCCGAGCGTTTCGGAGATCGAGGCTCGCCTGGAACCGCTCAGTTCCGATGCGGCCATCGAAGTGATGACCGCGCTCGCCGCCGACGACCTCGTATGGTCCAACCATGTGCTCATGAACCGTGAGATCGCGCACCACACTGTGACGCGCATCGTGACGTGTCTCGGGCCCGGTGCGACCTGGTGGACCAACCGGGAGGGCAACTCCTGGGATCCCGTGACCGCCTGCACGTTCGATGGCGTGGTTGCTGGCAGCAATGGCGAGCTCTTCGCGATTCTGCTCCAGGTTGGCGAGGACTGAGCCGGAGATCGAAGTCGCCCTCGACGCGTGGGTCGGACAGGACAACCAGGTCGGCGCGAGGTTCGAGACGAACCGACAACAAGAGTTCAATTTGAGTAGTTGTCACCAGAGTCTGTGGTGCGTCGGCCGGCGCTGGTGCGGAAGTCGGGCATGCCGAGGTGGACGGTGGACGGTTGGGCTGCCCAGTCGCGCATGGCCGCCAGCTTCTGTACGGCGGCGGCCATGGTGGTCTCGATGGCGGCGACCTCGCCGAGCCAGCCCTGATCCCTGGCTTCCTGGAGGCGGTCGACGAGGTTGGCGTGGATCTCCTGGAGGCGTGGCATCTGGGCTGGGTCCACGAGGAGTAGGGGGCACCTGACGCAGGCTTCTCTGAACTATTGAGGTTGATGCCCGAGGGTGGATCCAGGCAGCATGAATCGATGCGCCGTGGGCGATCGGTCCGCCAGAGGATCTGGCTGGATCCGATGGGGGGATTGTGGAAGATCCAGAGTTCGACGTGCGGTTGACCTCAAGCGGGAGCAAGGGACTCAACCTTGTGCTGGCGGTTCGGTCAGTGACGGGGCTGAGCGCGTGGCGAAGCAAGCAGCTGCTTGAAGCCGCCCCGACAACGGTTGTGGATCGGACATGGTTCGCGGCTGCAGCGGACGCGGCGATGCGCCTCAACGCTGCCGGCGCGCGAGCTGACTTGGTCTGCCGGTGGTGTGAGCGGGTGATGTCTCCGGAGGACTGTCCGGTGGACCCGGGGCCGTGCTCATCGCCCTTCCTGTCCCCGACGGGCTGCCCCGCGAGCCGATCAAGGGCTTGATCAGACCGCGGCAGACCTGGCCCTAGTCCGAGGCCGAAGCTGTCCATGCCGTGGTGACGCACCCTTCCTCCCAATGCCACCATCCCTGGGCTTCGCCGTGCTCCAGCAACTTGCGGATCCGAGGCAGGTCCGCCGTCGGCGGGATGTCCAGTGCGACCATCCTGAACTGCTCGATGCCCTCGCCTGTTGTGCCAAGCCGATGGAAGGTCTCCAGCACGGTCTGCCGGGCTGCCGCCGAACCTCCGTCCCTCAGCACGATCAACCGGATGGTGCAGTTGTCCGAGGCGCGAACGGTCTCACCGGCCCACCACAAGCCTTCGTCGTCGACCTCGACCTTGACGATGTCATCGCTCGCGACCCCGCGGACGAACCACGGGGTGTTGTCCACGCGCGCGGTCCCGTCGCCCAGATCCACGGCCCAGAGGCTTTCGACGGTCGCCGGAGGCCAGCCATCCTCGTCCACCTCCATTCGGAAGTGGACCTTCACGTGGGCGTCGCTGATGTTGCTCATCGCGCCATCATCTATGGCGACCCGACATGACGGGAAGCGTCGAGATCACGAGCACCGGTCTGCTCGATCGACGGGACGCCGAGGAATACCTCCGATGACCTTCGGTGCAGCCGGGCATCGAGTTGCATGAGCTTTTCGTCGGCTCCGGCGAGGCTGACCCGGAGTCCCTCCACCTCGCCAAGCCAGCCCTCGCGCTCGGCTTCGGCAATGCGGGCGATGAGATTGTCGCGGATCTCCTCCAACCGGCCGCGCTGGGCCGGGTCCGGCCGGAGGCGGCGGGCGATGAAGGCGCGATGGGCCTCGATAGTCTCGGCCGGGTAGATCGCTGATGGCGGAGTCGGGTATTGCAACTGCCCGAATGCCTGCGGTGCAGAGCCGCTTGGGGCGGGCTCAGTGACTCGGGCTGCCAGGGTTTCGGTCCGCTGCGGCGGTGACATCATCGGTCAGGCCCGAAGAGCGCTCCCGTGGACCGTTCCGCTCACCGTAGTCTCGTGCCGTGGTCGACGAACATGGGACACCCGACGCCTTCAAGAACCGATGCACGAATGCGGCGCTGACGCTGGAATCCTGCATCAGCTACTTCATCGACCGCATCTCGTTGAACGAGTCCAACGATGACCGCAAGGACAGCACGCTGGATGTGTGGCTGCGGGAGGGGCCGTGGAAGCCCGATGTAGTGATCTCGCTGTCCAATCTTCACTCGGTCCGCCCGTGGGAACCCGGGCAGGGCAGTTCCTTCATCGACGGGATCTCCCTCGTTCACCTGCCGAAGCTGCCGTTGCCCTGGCCCGCTGAGGCGGTCGGCCGACTCGATCGCTCCGAGGACCTGCCCGAACTGGTCTGGCTGAGGATCACCGGCCCTGTCGAAGTCGACGCTGTGGCCGCGATCGTGACCGTCTACCGGGCCCAGAGCGACGATGCAGCCTCCGTGCTCCGGTGACAGCCTGAATCCGCTCGACGGCTCAGCCAGCAGTCAAACTGCGATGAGACTGGTCACTCAGATGTAGTCGAAGAATCGGTCCCACCAGGTTCGTGGCTCGAAGCATGTACCGCGGTCGCTGACGCCGTCATATCGGGTCCAGAGCAGGTGCTCGGAGACGGCGGTGTAGCCGAGTGCGTCGAGTTCGTCGTCGATGGGTCGGCGGTCGGCGGCTTCGAAGAGGACGTTCTCTTCCTCCTTGTCGTAGCTGCCGGGGTTTCCCAGCGTCACGGCGACGAGGTTGCCGTAGTTGCTGACCGTGATGGTGATGTGGTCGCCGCTGGCCGTTGCGCTGGTGGGGATGACGATGGTTCCGTGGTGGTTCGCGTCCTGGACGCCTCGATCGACGGTGCAGGTGCAGCGGAACCGCTGATCCAGCCTGTCTGCGAGCTGGTCGAATCGGGCTCGGGTCGTGGCGTGGTCGTAGTTCAGAGGGAACTCCATGTGGTCGGGATCGTCGAGGTTCTTCAGCAGAGCCCAGATGTGCTGGTCATCGAGGGGCATGGTCGTCGTCTCCGTGTTGGTGGGGATGGTTGATGCGATGGCTGACCTGGGCGGCGTAGGCGCCCCAGTCGCCGGCGGCGGCTCGCTGCCACTTGACGGCGACGGTGATGTGGATGCCGAGGGTGCGGGCGAGAATCGCGGAGGGCAGCTCGGTGGCGAGCTGGAACAGCGCGGTGGAGCGGGTTGTCGCGAGCCGGATGCCGAGCTTGCGGAGTCGTTCGCCCATCGCCCAGGCGCTGATAGGGCGGCCGGGCTGGCCGCCGGGGAAGAGCCAGGGGGAGTCGGTCTGTGAACCGCCCCGGGTTCGATAGAGATCTCAGGTTGTGGCTGTGACCAGCGGTTTCGTGGTCGACAGGTAGTAGTTTGCCTCGTACTCAACGGGTG
>NZ_JBIWPN010000080.1:0-24132 GCF_044768305.1 Kitasatospora sp. NPDC101155
CCACCGCCGCCGACAACGACTGAGCCAGCGAGAGCGCACGATGGCCGACGATTGAACCGTTGAGACCGGCCTCAAATTGGGCCGTTGCCGACATCACCACGTCCGCGCCGGCCGCCTCGTTCCCGGTGGCCGCCTGAGCCGGGCTTGCCAGCGGCAGGCTCCACAGCACGGCCATGAATCCCGCCAGCAACATCAGCAATACGCGTCGAACGCGACCAGTCATCTCGTCCCCCTCTGTCTTTCGGGATGTCTGTCGGTCAGCAGCCTGACAGTTCCACCAAGAGACGGAGGAGACGCGAATCGGCCAAAGGAGCCGTCGATGAATTACTGGTGCGTGTCGGGTCAACTGTCCGTTCTGGGCGAGGACCAAGAGCAGGCCAGCCCGGTCAACGCAGCACGGGCCCGGGAGCTGACCGAGCAGCTGCGCACGGCGATCGAGGACGTCCGGGCAGCCGTCCTGGTCCTGGCCCGCCGGGTCCGCGCCGCCCACCAGGCCCGGGTGTGGACCGTACTCGGGCACCCGTCGTGGTCGGCGTATGCGCTCGCGGAGTTCGGGATCGGCCGCTCGACGGCGTACCGGCTGCTCGACCTGGCGGCCGTCGCCGAGGCCATCGAGGGCACCGTGCAGGCCGAGCTCGGGGTGTCCCACGCGTGGGACAGCACCGACCTGGTCCTGCCGGTGCGCGGGGTCGTCGACCTCAAGGGCCGCACCGCGGAGCTCACCGACCTGATCGCCGAACGCCTCTCCGACGCCCACCAGGACGCCGGCGGCGCCGTGCTCCCGGCCGGGACCATCGGCGGGATCGTGGCCGCCGCGGTCGGCCGAGGTCCGCGCCCGCCCCGACGTCCCGACCGCCGAGCTGGAGACCGGCCCCACCCCGGACGGCATCGCCGCCGAGGCCTGGCGCCGCCACGTTTCTGTCGGCCGCGACGCGATCACCCAGCAGCGCGCCGCCCAGCTCGGCATCGGCGCACTCGCCCTCGAGGTCGTCCCGGCCTACGTCTCCGACCGCCAGGCCGAGGACGCCGACCTTGCCCGCCTCGCGAACGACATCGGCATCACCACCGAGGAGA
This sequence comes from Kitasatospora sp. NPDC101155, assembly GCF_044768305.1. NCBI lineage: Bacteria > Bacillati > Actinomycetota > Actinomycetes > Kitasatosporales > Streptomycetaceae > Kitasatospora > Kitasatospora sp. NPDC101155. The sequence continues at coordinate 1,075 of NZ_JBIWPN010000080.1, forward strand.
TCCTCGCCTGCCGCCGCGGACGTCCGGGCGATGGACGGCTGGTAGAAACCAGCAGGTAGCAGGCTGGGACTTCTACTTCTGGGCCCTCATGTGAGGGCCCAAATTTGAGAGCATCGCCAATCGCATCCGATGCGAATACGCGACCCTCAGCACCGGCAGCCCACCCTGGCTTGCTCTGAGGGCCGCTGAACAGGCACGTCATCCTGGGCAGGAACCGCCGCCGACGGTACCGCACCGGCGACGCCCCGCTCCCACCCTTCACTCCATCGGGCGACTGAACTGGGGAAACACCTCGTCATCGCATCAGACGCGAAAAACTCGCGTCTGATGCGATGAACGGAGAGTGATGGCACTGCACGGGAATCCGCCGCCGGGAGCGGCACAACTGCACCTGATCAGCGGGTTGCCGATGCTGCGGCCGGAAGAGCAGGTCTTCGAGGCGATGCTCGCCGGCTGGCGCAACCAGCAGCTCGCTCGGAACCTCTCGGTGGGCTACGTCGAGGACCAGGAACGCCGCGTCCGGGCGTTCGTCAGCCATGCGAACACCATGCCCTGGGACTGGACGCCGCAGCACATGGACGAGTGGTCCGCCGACCTCCGCACGATCCACGGCTGCGTGCGCGGCACCCTGCGGAACTACCAGGGGTCGGTGCGGCAGTTCTGCGACTTCCTCACCGACCCCGCCTACGGCTGGGCGGAGGAGTGCCTGGGCAGGTTCGGCACCCACCCGATCCAGGTGGTCTACGAGTGGAACGCCGCCGCTCACCGCGACGAGGCCGAGGGCGAGCCCGAGCGGCGCGCCTTCACCCGGCCCGAACTGGAGGCGTTCTTCGACCACGCCGACGACCAGGTGCTGCGAGTGCGCGGCAAAGGCCGCAAGGGCTGGGTGCCCGCGTTCCGCGACGCCGCCCTCTTCAAGACTGCCTATGCCTACGGCCTTCGCCGCAACGAGACCCGGATGCTCGACCTCACCGACTTCGGCCGGAACCCCGAAGGCCGCGAGTTCGGCGAGTACGGCACCCTGCTGGTGCGCTACGGCAAGGCGAAGAAAGGCTCACCGCCCAAGCGCCGCAGCGTGCTCACCGTCTGGCGGTGGACTCCGGACATCGTGGACGAATGGATCAGCGAGGTCCGGACCGGCATGCGGCACTCCAGCGGGCCGGCTCTGTGGCCGTCCGAGCGAGGGCAGCGGGTCTGCGTCCAGCGCCTGGACTCCCGCTTCTCCGCCTACCGGGACGCGCTCGGCCTGGACCCGGCGCTGGAATTTCACTCCCTGCGAAGGTCGTACATCACCCACCTGCTCGAAGACGGCTACGACCCGCTCTTCGTCCAGCAGCAGGTCGGCCACGAGTACGCCTCCACCACCGCGATCTACAGCTGCGTGTCCTCCGACTTCCGCACCCGCACCCTCCGCCGCGCGCTCGACGCCAGCATCGAGGCAGCGCTGCTGCCGGCCAGGAGCTCGTGATGGCCCGCCGGGTCACCTACCGCTGGCAGCTGCGCGAGCTGATGGCCACCCACGGCATGTTCACCGTCACCGAGCTGATGCCGCACCTGGCCGAGCGCGGGATCACCCTGTCCGCCTCCCAGGTCCACCGCTTGGTCTCCGGCACGCCTGAGCGGCTGTCCCTCCCCCTCCTGGCCGCGCTCTGCGACATCCTCGACTGCACCCCGGCCGAGCTGATCATCACGTCCGCCGAGAACCTCTCGGCCAAGCGCGCCGTCGGCGAGTCGGCACCGATCGACCTGGCCGCCCGCAGGCCCAAGCGCGTCAAGCTCACTGAGACCTGACCCGATGGCGAAGCCACAGGCCCGACCAGGGCGAACATGTGACTGCGCCCGCTGCGACCGGCAGGCGCCGCGGTCGGTCCGATGGCCCGACGGCCCCATCTGCCGCACCTGCTACCGCCACGCCGTCCGCACCTACGGCCGCTGCGGAGGCTGCCGGGCCGACCGGCTCCTGCCGGGCCGCGACGGCAAGGGGCGCCCCGTCTGCCGCGACTGCGCCGGCATCACCCAGGTGTTCACCTGCGCCCGCTGCGGCTTCGAGGGCGACCTGTGGGGCCGGCTCTGCGAACGCTGCACGCTCGCCGACCGCCTCGACTACCTCCTCGGCGACAGCGAAGGCCAGGTGGCACCGGACCTTCTGCCCGTCGCCGAAGTACTGCGCGACACCGACCGCCCGCGCAGCCGCCTGCTCTGGCTCCGCAGCCCCGGCGCGACCGAGCTTCTGCAAGCCCTGGCTACCGGCACCATCCCGCTGTCCCACGAAGGTCTGCAGGACGCGCACGGCTGGCGGACGGCCACGCTGCTACGGGATCTGCTGATGGACAGCGGTGTCCTTCCCCGCATCGACCGCCAGATCTTCCTCTACGAGCGGTGGCTGTCCGAGCAACTTGCGGCCGTCGAAGATCCCGACCACCACCGGTTGCTACAGCACTTCGCCACCTGGCGTCTTCTCCGCCGACTGCGCGAGACGGCGGCCAAGCGGCCTCTGGGGGCGTCGCAGGCAAGCCACGCCCGCCGACAGTTCAACGAGGCCCGGGGCTTCCTCACCTGGCTGGCCAGCCGGGGCCGCAGCCCGCAACGGTGCCGCCAGGAGGACCTGGACGCCTGGCACGTCCACTCGAACCACGCCGCAGCGGCCTTCCTGGGCTGGTGCGCGGACAGCGGCCACCTGCCGAAACTGAGGCACGCGCCGCAGACCGTCGGCAGCAGGACCACCCCGCTCGACCACGCCGGACGGGCGGCCGATCTGCGCCGCGTTCTCCAGGAGGACGGCCTGCCGCTCCGCACCCGGATCGCGGCGGCACTCGTCCTGCTCTATGCCCAGCCCGTGACCCGGCTGGTCCGGCTCACCACGGACGACATCTCCGACGACGGCTCCAGCGTCACCATCGCCTTCGGCGATCCGCCGTCCCTGCTGCCCCAGCCCGTCGCCGACCTCGTCCGAGCACACCTCAAAGCCGACCGACGCCTGCACCGGGCCAGCCCCCGCAGCGCCCACTGGCTGTTCCCCGGTATCCAGGCCGGGCAGCCGATGAGCCCAGGAGCCCTCCGCGAACACCTACGGGCAGCCGGAATCTCCCCCAGGACAGCCCGAGTGACAGCCCTCCGGCACTACCTCCAACACGCGCCGCCCCCGGTCGTCGCCAAGGCCCTCGGCTACACCCAGGCCACCACGGCCTACGTCGCCACCGAGGTCGGCGCTCCGTGGAGCCGGTACGCACCCGGCAGCCACTCGCGGTGACCACTGCGGCTCCTGGACCTCGAATACGCGGCACCGGAACAGGCGGGCCTACCGGTCCCGCCGCGCTGTCAGGGCCCCGCCTGGGCCGCCACGTCGCTCGCGAGGTCCGCGTCCGCGCTGTCGGCGGCGTCGCTGAGCCCGAGGCGCAGGTGCTCGGTGTGGTAGACGGCCTGGTCGAGGAGTTCGGCGACGTGGTTGTCGTACAGCGCGTAGACCACGGAGCGGCCCTGCCGGGTGCCGACGACCAGGCCGAGGTTGCGCAGGAGGCGTAGCTGGTGGGAGCAGGCGGACTGCTCCATGCCGACGGCGTTGGCCAACTCGGTGGCCGCGCAGGAGCCTTCGCGCAGACGGGCGAGGATCAGCAGTCGGGACGGCGTGGCCAGGGCCTGCAAGGTGGTCGCCACTCGGGCGGCGTTGTCCGCGTCCAGGCGCGTGCGCGGGACGGTGTTCTCGGCTGCGGTGACGACTCCATGGCCCATGCCGACCATCCTACAGATGATGAATGAAGAGCTGTTCATATGTTCCTGTATGGTGGATGAGTCGCCCCGCCCTGCCTGCGCGAAGGAACACCACAGCCATGTCCACGACCCTCACCGAGCGCCCGGCCGTCGCCGCGGCGCCTCGCGAGACCGTCGCTCCCAAGCGTCGCACGCGCGTCTTCGCGCTGGCCGAGGCCCGCTGGGCCGCCGCCGCTACCGTCGCCTTCCTGATCGCCCTGCCGCTGCAGCTGACCGGCGCCCCGGCCTGGGCCTGGGTGCCGATGTACGCGATCGCCTACGTCACCGGCGGCTGGGAGCCGGCCTGGGCCGGCCTGCAGGCGCTGCGGGAAAAGACCCTCGATGTCGACCTGCTGATGATCGTCGCCGCGATCGGCGCGGCCTCGATCGGGCAGGTGATGGACGGCGCGCTGCTGATCGTCATCTTCGCCACCTCCGGCGCGCTGGAGGCCCTGGCCACCGCCCGCACCCAGGACTCGGTGCGCGGCCTGCTCGACCTCGCCCCCACCACCGCGACGAGGCTGCTGGACGACGGCGGCGAGGAGACGGTGGCCACCGAGGACCTGGTGGTCGGCGACACCATCTGGATCCGCCCCGGCGAGCGAGTCGGCGCCGACGGCCGCGTCCTGGACGGCGCGAGCGAGGTGGACCAGGCCACCATCACCGGCGAGCCGCTGCCGGTGGCCAAGCAGGCCGGCGACGAGGTCTTCGCCGGCACCCTGAACGGCACCGGCGCCCTGCGGGTCAAGGTCGAGCGCGACGCCTCCGACTCCGTGATCGCCCGGATCGTCACCATGGTCGAGGAAGCCTCCGAGACCAAGGCCCCCACCCAGCTGTTCATCGAGAAGGTCGAGCAGCGCTACTCGCTCGGCATGGTCTTCGCCACCCTCGCCGTCTTCCTGGTCCCGCTCGTGTTGGGCGCCGCGGTGACCGGCTCGCTGCTGCGGGCGATGACCTTCATGATCGTCGCCTCCCCGTGCGCCGTGGTGCTGGCCACCATGCCGCCGCTGCTGTCCGCGATCGCCAACGCCGGCCGCCACGGCGTGCTGGTCAAGTCCGCCGTCGTCATGGAGCGCCTGGGCCAGATCGACGCGGTCGCGCTCGACAAGACCGGCACCCTCACCGAGGGCACCCCGCGCGTCACCGACATCCGCCCCCTGGCCGGCTCCGGCCTGTCCGAGGAGGACCTGCTGACGCTCGCAGCCTCCGCCGAGCACCCCAGCGAGCACCCGCTGGCCCGCGCCGTCGTGGACGCCGCCCGCACCCGCGGCCTCGACCTGCCGCTCGCCCAGGACTTCGCCTCCGCCCCCGGCATCGGCGTCACCGCCACCGTGGGCGGTGCCGCCATCGCCGTCGGCGCACCCGCCCGACTGATCAACGGCGCCACCGACGCCCAGTCCGCCAAGGCGGCGACCCTCGCCGAGGAGCTGGAGAAGGGCGGCCGCACCGCCGTCCTCGTCGAGCGCGACGGCACCCCGGTCGGCGTGCTGGGCATCGCGGACCGCCTGCGCCCGGACGCCGCCGCCACCGTCGCCTCGCTGGCGACGCTGACCGGCTCCACCCCGATGCTGGTGACCGGCGACAACCCGCGCGCCGCCGCCCGCCTGGCCGCCGAGGTCGGCATCACCGACGTCCGCGCCGGCCTGCTGCCCCAGGACAAGGTCACCGCCGTCCAGGAACAGGAGAAGGCCGGACGCAAGGTCCTGGTGATCGGCGACGGCGTCAACGACGCCCCTGCCCTGGCCGCCGCCCACACCGGCATCGCCATGGGTCGCGCTGGCTCCGACCTCGCCCTGGAGACCGCAGACGCGGTCATCGTCCGCGACGAACTCGCCACCGTCCCCAAGGTCGTCGCCCTGTCCCGCGCGGCCCGCCGCCTGGTGGTCCAGAACCTGGTGATCGCCGGTCTGTTCATCACCGGCCTGGTCATCTGGGACCTGTCCGCCACCCTGCCGCTGCCGCTCGGCGTCCTCGGCCACGAGGGCTCGACCGTCATCGTCGGCCTCAACGGCCTGCGGCTGCTGCGCGAGATCGCCTGGAAGCGGGCCGGCGCGGAAGGCGCCAAGTGAGCAAGCAGAGCCGACGGGCCGCCTCCACCTCCAAGGTGGGGGCGGCCCCCTGCACGGTCACGGTCTGCCGCGGCTGCTGTTGCGGCACCCCCAAGGTCCCCGGCCTGGACCACCGCGCCCAGCTCACCGACCTGCGGGAATCCCTCGCCGGCGTGGCGAACGTGCGGCCCACCGACTGCCTGGACGCCTGCGAGCAGGCCAACGTCATCGTCATCCAGCCCTCCGCCGAAGGCCGCAAGGCTGGCGGACGCCCCGTCTGGCTCGGCCTGGTCAACGACCCCGACGCCGCCGCCGACATCACCGCCTGGGTCAAAGCCGGCGGCCCCGGCCTCGCCGACCCACCCGACATCCTCTACCTGTACGCCTTCCAGCCCTCCCGGCGAATCCGCCAGACCCTGCCCGACTGACCCCCAGAGACCCTTGCGAGAATCAGCCGCCATGACCACCCCGCCTGCCACCACCTCCCTCACCACCTTGCTGCGGCGCGGTTTCGCCCTGGAGTACGCCACCCTGGGCTGGAACGTGATCGGCATCGTGGTACTTGCCATCGCCGCCATCTCCGCGCGGTCAGTGGCGCTGGCCGGCTTCGGCCTGGACTCCCTGATCGAGATCGGCGCCTCCACTGTCGTCATCTGGGAGCTGTCCGGCACCGGCGAGGACCGCCAACGCCGCGCCCTGAAACTGATCGGCGCCGGCTTCGCGCTCCTGGCCGCCTACCTGCTGGTGCAGTCCACCTGGGTACTCGCCAGCGGCTTCCGCCCGCACCACTCGCCGCTCGGCATCGCCTGGACCGCGGTAACCGCCGTGGTGATGTTCACCCTCGCCGCGGGCAAGGCCCGCACCGGTACGGCCCTGGACAACCCGGTCCTCAAGACCGAGGGCCGGGTCACCCTGATCGACGGCCTCCTCGCCACCGCCGTCCTGCTCGGGCTGGTCCTCAACACAGCCGCCGGCTGGTGGTGGGCCGACCCGCTGGCCGGATACGTCTTGGTCTACTACGCGGTCCGGGAAACCAAGGAAATCCTCTTCGGCCACCACTGACCGTCCCCTCGGATTGGCGCCAGGCTGCAACCAGCGGCGTACCTCGTCCGTGGCCAGAGGCGTGACCACCTTCACCCAGCTGCAAGATCAATTGCTCGTGGAATTGCGGCTCTCTCAACACGCAGACTTGACAGGGAAGCCCAGTGTCACGCCGTCTTCGGCGTGACCGGTGCGGCGACGGGCCGACGGCGGGGCCGGCCACGGCCCTGACGGCGGATCCGGCGGCGCAGGGCAGGCGGCAGGGGCTGGTCCAGCGCAGCCCTTGGCGCTGGCCACGGGTGCGGGGGCGGAGCACGCCGCGCCCAGCCACCTTTACGGCCGCGGTCCGCATCGGTTCGCAGTTGCCGCCCGTTCCCGGCCTGGTCGGCAGGGCAGGCGGCTGGCGTTGCGGGGATGGGGAAGAGCGAAGGGGCGGGGATGGACTCATGGTCCATCTTGGGGGACACCACAATCCCGGAAATCGACCATGAGTCCATCCCCCACTGGGCAGTGCAACCCGCCTTCACGTACATGCGACTGACCCTGGGATCACGTCACATGTACGCCCGCTCGCGAGAACCGGTGCAGCACCACGAGGTCGAGCTCGGGCAGAAACGGGTCGCGGAGCTGGGTGGTCTCGCCGGCCTGGACGAGCCGGTGAACGTGGACGCCGTCCCCCGGGTGGTCGAGGTAGCGGCGGGGACGTGTTGGTGGATCAGACGACCGGGTCCGGGCCGCAGGTGGCGCAGCGTCGGCGTCCGGAGCCGCGGGCGCGCAGCTGCTCGGTGGTCAGCAGTTTTGGCAGCCGCTCCCAGCTGGCTGCATCGGGGTCGATGGCCAGTTGTTCCTGGAGGGTGGCGAGGCGGGCCTCGGGGCCCTGGAGGGTGGGGCAGTCCCAGCGGTGCAGGCGTGTGCCGCTGGCGGGGATGGCGTAGACGGCGCCGGCGTCCAGTTCGGCGCGCCAGCGGGCGATGTCCTCTTCGGCGGTGCGCAGCTGGTGTGTGCGGTGTCGGCAGCGGTCACACTCGCCCTCGGGATGGGTGTAGCAGGCGCAGGCCCCGCACGTGGCGCAGCGGGTACAGACCTGCCGCCGCCGGTCTTGGCGGAAGCTGTGCGGCGCTACGGTGCGGCGCTTGCTCGTGCCGTGGACGAGGAAGTCGACCACGCCGACAGCGGCGAGCTCCTCGGCTAGGCCCTCCAGCCGCTCGTTGGTGACGCCGACCAGGGCGGCCCGTTCGTCCCAGGTGTGCTCGGAGTCGGCGGTGGCCTGGGCGAGGAGGACCGCGTACGCGAGGCGGGCCTGCGGTGTCAGCTCCTTGTCCAGCAGCACCGCCGCGTCGGCGAGGGCCTCACGCCTGCTTCCCGTCCGGAGTACCGGCATCCCATGCCCCCTTCACCTGCGGATCTGTCCTCCGGAACCGTATCCCAGGCGATGTGCGGCCGGGCTGGCATCGACGAGGCGGGCATCGATGCGCGGCACGGAGTCAGGGCCGGCCATCGGCAGCGCACCGGGTCGGTTGCTCGAGTTGGGGGCTTCGGCGTGCGATTTGACTTTGTCTGGGAATCTGGGAGATCTTGGAGCTATCAAAGTTAAAGTTGACTCTGGAGAGGCCCCGCGTGAACCGCAGCACTCGCACCATCGAGATCGACGACGACGTCTTCGCCTTCCTCCAGCAGCACAGCGAACCCCTGGTGGACACGCCGAACGACGTCCTGCGACGTCTGCTGCTCGGTGAGGCCGAGCCCACTGCCAGCGGCGAGGTCGCCGAACGGCGGGGGACCGGCGCGCTGATGCCCTTCATCGAGCGCGGTTGGCTGCTGCCGGGCGCTGAGCTGCACCACACCAAGAAGCGTTCCGGCACCACGTACACGGCGTCGGTCACCGCAGACGGCTGGATCCGCATCGAGGACGGCCAGGTCTTCGCGTTGCCCTCTCCCGCGCTGAAGGCCCAGGTCGGCACCGAGATCAACGGCTGGGGCCAGTACATCGTCAGCGAAACAGGCGATCGTCTGCAGGACCTTCGCAACCGGCTCAACGAAGAGCAGCAGAACAAGTCCTGAGCCGACCGCGAACCGCAGGCAAGGACAGTTGGTCGCGGACCGCTTGGAGGCGCGGTGAGTGAGGGGGAGGTGGCGCCGGACGTGCTGTCCGACGCCGAGAGCAACGCGGTGCTGGAGGCCGTGATTCTGCCGGCCGCGACGGCGGGCGCGGCGCGTCAGGAGCAGCCGGTGGCCGTGCTGGTGGTCGGTGTTCCCGGCGCCGGCAAGACGACGACCGCCGACATTGTGAAGGCCGTCCTGGACCGACGCGGCGGGGCGGTACGGATCTGCAGCGACCTGTACAAGACGGCCCATCCCCGCTATGGGCGGCACCTGGTCGACGACCCGCGCACCGCCGGGGTGAAGGTGCGCTTCGATGTGCGCCGCTGGCAGGCCGCGGTGGAGGAGCGGGCGTGCCGGGAGCGCTTCGACGTGGTCGTGGAGACGGTCGACCCGGGCCAGGCCCTCGCTTTCCGGGAGGCGGGCTACCGGGTCGAGCTGTTGGTGGTCGTTGCGTCGGAGGCCGACAGCTCGCTGGGTCGGCTGGAGCGCTACACCGCCGCGCTTCATACCGGCCCCGAGGGTGCCGGGGGCCGGTTCGTGTCCTGGGAGAACGCTGACGGGGCCGGTGACCGGCTGCCCCGTGCCCTGGCCCGGGTGGAGGCCGAGCGCCTGGCCGACCTGGTCACCGTGGTGCGGCGCGGCCTTGTGCCGGTGTACGTCAACGAGCTGCTGCCGGGCGGGGTGTGGCGGCGTCCGCCCGGCGCGGACCAGGCGGTGCTGGACGAGCTCGCCCGCCCCTGGTCGGCCGGCGAGACGGCCCGCTTCCGCCGGGCCCTGGCCACGGCGGAGCGGCGCCTGCACCACGAGAGGGTCAGCGAGCCCCACCGGCTGGTGGCGCTGCGCGACGCCGGACGGTGCGCGGCACTGGCCGAGCCGGTGCGCCGCATCGCCCAGCCCACCGCGAGCGCGCCAGGGGTGGACTACCACCGCCTGTCTGCCGACGAGCACGACTGGGTCTTCGAGGAGCTGATCGTCCCCGGCTACCTCGACCAGGTCACCTCCCAGGACCGGCCGGTGGTGGTGTGCGTGATGGGGCAGCCCGGCACGTACAAGACCTGGATCGCGAACCTGGTGCAGCGCACGCTGCGCCGGCAAGCGGCACGGATCGCTGGCGACGTGTTCAAGGCCTTCCACCCGGACTATCACCGGCTCCTGCACGAGGACCCGCGCAGGGCCGGGACCGCGATCCGCGCCGACTACCAGGCCTGGCAGTCCCGCGCCGAGGCATACGTGCGCGACCGCCGCGCGGACGCGGTCGTCGAGATGGCCCCCGGCAGCCCCGGCGAGTTCCTCAGCCGCGCCCGTGCCTGGCGCGGCGCCGGCTACCGGGTCGAGCTGGTCGCCATCGCATCCCGGGCCGCCGACAGCCGCCAGGCCACCGCCCGCCGCTACGCCGCCCAACAGCGCGAGGGCCTGCCCGCCCGCTTCACCACCGCTGCCGGTCATGACCGCTGCTACAGCGCCGCCACCGAGACTCTCTGGCAGGCCGAGCTGGAGGGCGCCGCCGACCTGATCACCGTGGTCCGGCGCGACGCCTCCCTGCTCTACCGTGGCCGCTCCTGCCTGCGGCCCGGCGCGGCCCTGGCCCAGGAGCTGGAGCGCAACCGCCCCTACACCGCCCCGGAAGCCCACCAGTTCTGGACCTGGCAGCGCGAACTGCACGCCGCCCTGCCCCAGCACCGAGCCGAGCTCGAGCGCATCGCCGCCCTCGCCCGACCACTGATGCCCACCCTGCTGCGCCGTCTGACCGTGCCCACGCCGGCCATCGCCCTGCCGATGGCACCGGCTGCCTGACCGCGCGGCTCAGGCCTCGCCGCTCAGCTCCCGGTACAGGCGGGCATAGCGGCCCGCGATCCGCGCCGCCTCGTCCTCCCCGGCCTCCTCCAACGCCCGCAGGTCGGCCTTGCACGCGCGTTGCTCAGCGAGCAGACGCTCCACATCCTGGGTCCGTCCGGCGCGGAGCGCGGACAGCAGCTGGCTGCTGTACCAGGCGACCACCCGCAGGACCCGCTCCCGAGCCTCCTCGGCAGGCTCGCCGCCGCGCGTCGGATCGGCGCCGGAAGGGCTGTCGGAGTGCTGCGGGTCGTCCACGGAAACCACCTTGATCACGAGTATTGCGGGCCGCCTCACCGTCACGCTGGCGAAGGCGCTGCGCGAGCGGCACCGCAAGGTGACTGCGCTGGCCGGCTGCACCCGGCTGGCGGACCTGCTGGAGGCCGAGCCGGATCTGGAGGCCTTGTCGTACTATCCGCACCTGCTCGCCTGGGAGCTCACCCAGCTCCCGGCCGGCAAGAGCGTCGTCCCGGTGGTGCTGCTGGATACCACCGAGGACGTCGGCGACCGCACCCACCGCGACTTCGAACGGTTGCTGCAGCACATCGTCTGGCTGATGCCGAACGTCCTGTTCATGGCGAGCGGACGCTCCCGCCTGCAGTGGGCCGACGACGCCCTGCGCGGCCAGCTCGACTACACCGGCCCCGCCGCCTGGCCCGGCCTGACCACCCGCGCCGTCCCCGCCGCCCGCACCGACGCGCCCGCCACCGGCTCCGGCGCCGGCGGCGTCCGGCAGGTGCTGATCGGCGACTTCTCCCCCGAGGACAGCGAGGACTACCTCGCCCACCGCCTCACCGACCCCGACGGCGCCCCGCTCATCCCCGCCCCCGTCCGCCAGGCCATCGCCGAGCGCAGCCACGGCCTGCCCCTGTTCCTCGACCTGGCCGCCCAGCACTACCTCGCCCTGCAGCGCACCGGCCGCGCCATCGAGCCCGCCGACTTCGCACACGACTTCCCGGCCCTGGTCGCCCGCACCCTGCAAGACCTCACCGGCGACGAGCGGCACGCGCTGCGCGCCGCCTGTCTGCTGGACGCCTTCGACCTCAACCTGGTCACCCGCGCCGCCGGCCTGGCCCACGAGTCCGCCGCCCAGCGCCTGGTCGAGCGGCCCCTGGTCCGCGAGGACCCGCTCGCCCCGTGGCCCTTCCACCTGCACGCCCTGGTCGCCTCCACCCTGCGCACTGCGGACGACCGCACCGACGACCGGTGGACCCCGGCCGACTGGGAGCAGGCCGCCGCCCGCGCTCATGCGGCGCTCGGCGATCAGTGGAGCGCCCGCGGCGCCGAGGGTCGGCGGCTTCTGGTCGCCTGCCTGCGCCAGGGCCTGCGGCTCGCCCGCGACCACCGCCTGGAGCTCGGCTGGCTCGCCCAGGCGGCGTGGGCCTACACCGCCGACTCCGTCTGGGAGCCGCTCGACCCGCCCGCCGCCCCCGGGCAGGCCGGCACCTCCCTGGAGACCCCGGCCGACGCCCTGGTCGAGACCCTCAGCGCACTCGGCGCCCGCCAGCGCGAACACCGCACCCACACCGCCGACCGGCTCACCCGCGTCATCGACAGCCGCCTGCTGCCCGAGGACCTCGCCGACATGGCCCTCTACTACCGAGCCAAGGCCCACCGCGACCTCGGCCGCGCCACCGCCTCCCGCGAGGGCATGCGGCACGTCGCCGAAGGCCGATCCCGCCTCGCCCCGGCGGCCCGCCGCGGGCTCGCCCACCTCGCCCGCCTCGACGGCGACTTCCCCACCGCCCTGGCCACCGCCCAGTCCCTGGGCTGGGAAGGACGCCAGCACCGCGTCCTGGGCGACCTGTGGTGGGTCCACGCCGAGATGGACCAGGCCGCCGCCGCCTACGCAGCCGCCCGCACCGACGCCGAACAGCACGCCGTCGCCGGCGAGAGGGCCACCGCCCAGGCCCAGCTCGCCTTCGTCCGCGCCTTCACCGACCCCGCAGTGGCCGACGACGACCTCGACCTCGCCGCCGAGCTCCTGGTCGGCCTCGACCTGCGCGCCACCACCCTCACCACCGGCATCGCCGCCCTCGTCCGCGACGCCGGGACCCCCAGCGACGAGATCCTCGAGCGCGCGGACCGCCTCGACACCGAGATCAGGACCGCCGGCGTACGCGCCACCCAGGCCACCCTCGCCCTCGCCCGGTGCTTCCACCACGCCGTCCTCGACGACGACACCGGCCTGGCCACCGCCGTCCGCGACCTCGACCAGCTCACCCGCGACCGCGACTACGCCTACTACACCGACATCGCAGCGTTCATGGCCGGCCACCCCCTCCAGCACCCCTCACCGGCACGCTGGTTCGACGGCCCCGACGCCGTCCGCGAACGCTGGCGCGCCCTGGTCACCGCCCGGCAAACCCACCTGGGGCTACGGAGCGGCGACCAGTAGAGAGGAAACCGGACACCCCGGCCGACGCCCTGGTGGATACCGGGGATGACCAAGGCGGGCACGGCCCGACGGCCGGCCAACACCGGATACCGTGGTGCCGAGAAGCAGGAGGAACCCGATGAGCGTCCAACCCGTGTACCACCCGCCACAGCAGCCCCGCGTGCCGCGCACCCTCGACGGCATCGCCGCCGCGCTGCAGGGCGGCCGCCGGATGGAGTTCTACCGCGAACTCGGCCGAGCCAACATCGACCAGGCCGAACAGGTCCTCAACCGCTGGTGGTGCGAAGCCGAGCTGGACACCGACCCCGACCAGGACCGCATCATCGCCGCCGCCCGCAACGCCACCCTGCCCACCGCCACCATGGCCGACGTCCTACGGCTGCGCCGCGAGCGAGGCGGAGACCTGCCGGGTGAGTAACGAAGAGCCGGACGACCTGTGGCCGGTCCTACCCTCCGAGGCCGTCCAGGACGCCCTGTCCGACCCCAACCTGCCAGTCGAACTCTTCTCCGCGATCGTCGCACTCACCGTCGCGATCGCCGAGAACCCATGGCTACCGGAGAGCAGCGCCCGCGACAGCGCCGGCGACTGGCGCCGACTCCCGATCCCCCACGGACGCGGCCTGGTCGAATACGTCATCGACACGCACAGCCACGTCGTACGTCTCACCCGCATCATCCCCCTCTGACGAGCCACCGCCTCGCTGCCCGGGCCGTTCCCCATCAAGTCGCTTCGACCACGGACGGATCGCCTCGCGAGCGGCCGGCCGGGACCGCGGGGACGGGGGCGCCCCGGGGTCCCGGCCATGGAAGGCACCGGCCACCGCGGGGGCGTGGCCGACTGTTCAGCAGCCCGGCAAGGGGGCGGTGGGGCTGCTGTGACCGGAATGCTAGACCCGCCCGAGGCCCGCGAACAGGCCTGCGACCTGCAATCTTTCGGCCGCGAACATGCCAGGTGGTCAGAATTTCTTACCTGCCCGGCGGGCGGCCACCAGCCGCCGTCGACCAGGACACGCGCCAGATCGGGAAGTCGTCTCGGGTTCCCGACTGCCGCTGTCAGGCCGTTAGCTCAGCCTGCGGGTCACGGGTGCACAGGTGGGCGGTCGGGCAGGCGGGGCAGCCCCGGGCATCGACGAGATGGGCGACCGCGTCGAACAGCTCCTGGGCGCGCTCTGCGGCACCGCAACCAACGTCATCCCCCTGCACCCCGCCCCGTACCACCAGCACCTCTGACCCGCAGAACGCCAGCGCAGCACCATCCACCCCGCGACCAACGGAAGCCCAGCACTGCGTATCGCGCCGAAAACCGCACTCTTCCAGGCAAGTTGACTGACCGTCATGCAACCCAGGACCATGAGACCGGTGTGATCGCCGCCAGGGGGCGGTGGAGTTGCTCTGCTACCTGGCCCTGGCCCACCAAGAGGGGCAGAATCAATGGTCCTGAAGGGGGGACGGTATGGATCCGATGGTGCTCGCAGCCGGCACGGCGATGGTGAATGCGATGGCCACCGACGCCTGGCAGGAGACGCGACACGCTGTTGTCGCGTGGTGGCACCGAAGGCACCCGGAGCAGGCCGATGCTGTCGGAGCGGCGCTCACACAAACCCGCACCCAGCTCCTGACCGCGCGGCAGACCCGCGACGCCGCCGGCGAACAGGGGCTGGTGGACGACTGGCGGAGCCGGCTGCAGCTGCTGTTGCGTGAGGATCCGGTGCTGGGCGACGAACTGCGGTGCCTCATCGACCAGGTACTTACTCCCGTCCCGCGAGAGCGGGAGCAGGCCGGGCCGATCTCGATGAAGGCCACCGCCTCGGGGCGCTCGCGGGTGTATCAGGCGGGCCGCGACCAGCACATCACCGACTCGTGACCGAGGCCGGCGAGCCGCCTGCCGATCGGGAGATCCGACTCCACGCACAGGCAGCTGACCACGCGCGGATCTACCAGGCCCACAGGGACCTGATCGTCTCCGAACGGGACCTGCACCTGCACTACGAGGACGGCGTGCGCACCGCCCGCCGCGTAGAGTCGAACGCGCGCCCGATTGAGTGCCCGTACCCGGGCCTGGCGGCGTTCAGCGTGGAGCAGGCCCGCTGGTTCTTCGGACGGGACGCCCTGACCGCCGACCTGCTGGTACGGCTTGACGAACGCCTGTACGACGGGGGAGCACTGGTCGTCATCGCTCCCTCCGGGGCGGGTAAGTCCTCACTCCTCAAGGCCGGCCTTCTCCCCGCCCTGGCACGCGGCGCCCTGCCCCCTGCCGGGTCCGCGCAGTGGCCCCGCTCACTGTTCACTCCCACTGCCACTCCCCTCACCGCCCTGGCGGCGGAACTCGCGCGCGTGACCGACAGCACCCCGCAGCAGGTGGCCGAGGCTCTGGCTGACGGGCCCGCTGCCGTGGTCGCGATGCTGAGCGAGACGCTGCAGGGACAGGCCGAGCGTGAAGCGGGAGCGCGCCGACGGTGGGTAGTGGTCGTTGACCAGCTTGAGGAACTGTTTACGTTGTGTCCCAGCGAACGGGACCGACGCGCCTTCCTCGACCTGCTCGGTGCCCTGGCCGAGCCGGGTCGAGACGGGCAAGACCCGGTCGGGCTGGTCGTGTTCGGCTTACGCTCGGACTTCTACACGCCCTGCGCCGATTACCCGCAGCTGAGGGTGGCCCTCGAAAACCGCCCCGTGGTAGTCGGGCCGATGTCTGAGACCGATCTACGTCAAGCGGTCCTCTTCCCTGCCAGGGCCGTGGGCCTGGAGATCGAGCCGGGCCTGGTCGACGTGCTCCTGCGTGACCTCGGCGCACCAGCGCCGCCGGACACGACGAACCCGCCCGCAGCCGCGGCGGAACCCGGTATCTCGGACGCCGGGAAATTGCCGCTCCTGGCGCACGCACTACGCGCCACCTGGCAGCAGGCACACGGCCACACCCTCACCGTCGAGGGATACCGGGCCACCGGCGGCATCGCCCACGCAGTCGCCGGCACCGCGGACAAGCTCTACGCCCGCCTGGACCCAACCGGTCAACGGGCGGCACACACCATCTTCCTGCGCCTGGTCAAGATCGGCACCGGGGTCGAGGACACCCGCCGACGCCTCCCCTACGCCGACCTGCTGAATTCCGGCGATGACGCTGCCGCCACCGTCATCGAGAGATTCACCCAGGGCCGCCTGCTGACCAGAGAAGGCGACCACGTCGAGATCACCCACGAGGTGCTGCTACGCGCCTGGCCCCGGCTGAGGGACTGGATCAAGGCCGACCGGACGGACAACCTCACCCGCCAGGAACTAGAAGAAGCCGCCCTCACCTGGCACCGCGCCCAACGCGAGGCGGGCATGCTCTACCGCGGCGGCCGACTTGAAGCCGCCCGCATCTGGAACAAGGCGCCCCGCGAGGAAACCCTCAGTCCCATCGCGTCCGAATTCCTCGCCGCCTCCCACCGGCAGGACCGCCGCGCCGCACGAATACGCACCATCGTGATCAGCACCCTCACCATCCTGGCCCTGATCACCTCCAGCGCCGCCGTCTACGCATTCCGGCAGCGTGCGACCGCACAGGCCGAACGCAACACAGCCATCTTCAACCAGCTCACAGCCGAGGCCGACACCCTCCGCAGCACTCGACCATCCGTCGCCGCACAGCTCGACCTCACCGCCTACCACCTCAAACCCGCCCCCGATGAGCTCACACACCTGATCACCGATGCGAACAATCCCCTGTCCACCGACCTCACCGGACACGTCGGCTACGTCTGGTCGGTGGCATTCAGTCCGGACCGGCCGCTCCTCGCCACCGGTGGCGCCGACCGCACGGTGCGGCTGTGGGACGTCACGGACCCAGACCACCCCACCACGCTCGGCCAGCCACTCACCGGCTACACCAGCAACGTCTATTCGGTGGCATTCAGTCCGGACCGGCCGCTCCTCGCCACCGGCAGCGGAGACGGGACGGTGCGGCTGTGGGACGTCACGCACCCGGCCCACCCCACCACGCTCGGCCAGCCACTCACCGGACACACCGGCATAGTCCGGCAGGTGGCGTTCAGCCCAGACCGACCACTCCTCGCCACCGCTAGCTTCGACCAGACGGTGCGGCTGTGGGACGTGGCGGACCCGGACCACCCCACCACGCTCGGCCAGCCACTCACCGGACACGCCGGCAGAATCTCGTCGGTGGCATTCAGCCCGGACGGGCACACCCTCGCCACCGGCAGCTACGACGACGGCACGGTGCAGCTGTGGGACGTCACGCACCCGGACCACCCCACCGCACTCGGCCAGCCACTCACCGGACACACCGGCAGAATCTCGTCGGTGGCATTCAGCCCGGACAGGCACACCCTCGCCACCGGTAGCGACGACCAGACGGTGCGGCTGTGGGACGTCACGCACCCCGCCCACCCCACCACGCTCGGCCAGCCACTCACCGGACACACCGGCAGCGTCGAGTCGGTGGCGTTCAGCCCCGACCCGGACAAGCACACCCTCGCCTCCGGTGGCCTCGACGGCACCGTGCGGCTGTGGAACGTGGCGGACCCGGACCACCCCACCGCACTCGGCCAACCCCTCACCGGACACACCGGCACCGTCGCATCGGTAGCGTTCAGCCCGGACAAGCACACCCTCGCCACCGGCAGCGCCGACGGCACCGTGCGGGTCTGGCATCGCCCTGCCACACTCCTCACCGGACACACCGCCTACGTCGAGTCGGTGGCGTTCAGCCCCGACCGGCACACCCTCGCCACCGGCAGCGCCGACGGCACGGTGCGGCTGTGGGACACCACGGATCCGGCCCACCCCACCACGCTCGGCCAACCCCTCACCGGACACACCGGCATCGTCGCATCGGTGGCATTCAGCCCCGACAAGCACACCCTCGCCTCCGGTGGCGTCGACGGCACGGTGCGGCTGTGGGACGTCACGGACCCGGCCCACCCCACCACGCTCGGCCAACCCCTCACCGGACACACCAACGACGTCCTCTCGGTGGCATTCAGCCCCGACAAGCACACCCTCGCCTCCGGCAGCGCCGACGGCACGGTGCGGCTGTGGGACGTCACGGACCCAGCCCACCCCACCACGCTCGGCCAGCTCACCGCCTACTCCGGCTACGTCAACTCGGTGGCGTTCAGCCCAGACCCGGACAAGCACACCCTCGCCACCGGCAGCGCCGACGGCACCGTGCGGCTGTGGGACGTCACGCACCCGGCCCACCCCACCGCACTCGGCCAACCCCTCACCGGACACACCAGCCAGGTCGCATCGGTGGCATTCAGCCCGGACGGGCACACCCTCGCCTCCGGTGGCGGCGATGGCACGGTGCGGCTGTGGGACGTCACAGATCCGGCCCACCCCACCGCATTCGGCCAACCCCTCACCGGACACACCAGCGACGTCGCATCGGTGGCATTCAGCCCCGACAAGCACACCCTCGCCTCCGGTGGCGTCGACGGCACGGTGCGGCTGTGGGACGTCACGGATCCGGCCCACCCCACCACGCTCGGCCAGCCACTCACCGGACACACCGGCATCGTCGCATCGGTGGCGTTCAGCCCAGACCCGGACAAGCACACCCTCGCCTCCGGCAGCGGCGACGACACGGTGCGGCTGTGGCAGATGAGCGCAGATGAGGCCAGCGGACAGATCTGCGCCAGCACGGACTCCATATCGCCCCGACAATGGCAGCAGTACCTCCCGCAGCTTCCGTTCAAGCCGCCATGTAAGTGAAGGTGTCTCTGGCCCGCGACCCCTGAAGCAGGGCCGCAACGGCGTCTAGCGCCGCCGGGTACTGGCCACGAGCGCACCCAGATGCGACGACCGCCTCAACATGCTGACCTGACAGGGAAGCCCAGGCCAAGGGCCGTCCACGGCCCGGGCCGGTGCGGCGGCGGGCCGACGGCCGGGCCGGCCACGGCCCTGACGGCGGGCCGACGGCGCAGGGCAGGCGGCAGCGAAGGCGGGTCCAGCGCCGCCTGGGCGCTGGCCAGGGTGCGGTAGCGGAGCGCGCCGCGCCCGGCCACCCAGGTCGCTGTCGACCGCGAGGGTGCCGCGGTTGCCACCCGGTCCCGGTGAGGACGGCGGGGCAGGTGGCTGCCGTGAGGGGGTGGGGAGACCGAGGGGAGGTCGATGGGGGGAGCAGCGACCGGAGCGACCCAGGTGTCCGGGATGGGCGCCCAGCCACCCACGCGGCCGCGGTCCGCGTGGGTTCCCAGGTTGCCGCCCGGTCCCGGCCTGGGCGGCAGGGCAGGTGTCGGGCGTTCCGGGGTGGGGAAGAGCGAGGGGGCGGATCGGGCCTGCCGTGGGCGGGGCTACCGGCGCAGCCGCGCCGGGTCGAGGTCGAGGGGGAACGGGTCGGTGAGCGCGGTGGTCTCGCCGACCTGGACGAGGCGGTCGACGTAGAGGCCGCGCTCGAGGTGGCCGAGGTAGATGCGCGGGGCGGGTTCGAGTTCGAGGCGCCAGTAGTGCGGGATGCCAGCCGCGGCGTACAGGCTGGGCTTCATCTTCTTGTCGGCGACGCGGGTGGAGGGCGAGGCGATCTCGATGGCCACGACGATGTCGTGCGCGCTGAGAGTGGTGCCGGCCTCGGCGGCGGCCGCCGCGTCGGCGACGACCAGGTCCGGGATCAGCAGCCCGTCGGGCACGACCACGTTGACGGCCTCCAGCACCTCGAACGGCGCGCCGCTGGCGGTGACGGCGGCGTCCAGGAGGGCCCAGAGGCGAGAACTGGCCCGCTGGTGCGGGACACCGGGGCTCGGGCTCATCAGCAGCGCTCCCCCGACGAGTTCGATCCGGTTGCGGGGGTCTTCGGGCAGGGCCAGGACGTCGTCGACGGTCCACGGCCCGCTGTGCTCGGTGCCTGCAACGCTCACAGGTCCCTTCCTTTCACCCGGCACCTGTCCTCATTGTCCCCGGCGGGGACGTCGGACGGTACCGGCTCACGGAGTCGTACGGTGGACCGGCCCGGCAGGCCGGTCACGATCGGGGTGTCACGCGGCACTGCGGGCGGGGGCCGGCTGCGGCTGGCGGGCGGTGCGCAGCGGGACGGCGTTGCCGCGGGCCACGGCAAGGGCGGCGTGGTGGCGTGCGAGGAGATCGCGGGCGCGGGCCGCTTCGGCCAGGGCCTGCCCGTGCGGGGCGGCCAGCCGGAGTGGGGCCGGGTTCTGGTGGTCGGGCTGGTTGTTCACCTGGGCCTCCTCGGTGATAGCCCCGGAGGTCGGTTTGCACTTCGATCTTCATTGAGTTCTGTCGATGCCTAGTTTGACGGCGCATGCACTGCCTAGTCTCGGAGCTTGACTGTTCCTCAACCGGGATAGGGGAGAGATGGCTCAAGAGACAGGCCGAGGCGAAGTGATCGGGGGAAAGTATCGCCTGATGTACAGCCTCGGCGCTGGAGGCTTTGGCAGGGTCTGGAAGGCCCGGGACGAAGACTTAGACGTGGACGTGGCGATCAAGGAAGTATGGTTGCCGCCTACACAGTCCGAGGCCGAGCATGCTCAGCATCTGGCCCGTGCTGCACGGGAGGCCCGAAACTCGGCCAAGCTACGTGATCACCCCAACGTCATCACGGTGTACGACGTTGTAACCCACGACGGTCGTCCGTGGATTGTGATGCAGCTGGTCGTTGGCTATTCGTTGGAGCAGTACACATGCCATCGCGGACCGCTTCCTGCGGGCAAGGTGATGGAGGTTGCCAAAGGATTGCTACGCGCGCTTGATACGGCCCACAAGAGAGGTATCGTTCATCGCGACGTCAAGCCTGCCAATGTCATGCTGTCCACGGATGAAACCATCCTCCTTGCCGACTTCGGGATTGCGCGGCACGAGAGAGACACAGTTATCACTGCTACGGGCACATTCATCGGCTCACCAGAGTACATGGCCCCCGAACGGATACGAGGCAGCAGCGACCTGCCTAGCAGCGACCTCTTCTCCCTGGGGGCAACTCTTTTCCAGGCCGCTGAAGGGATCTCTCCATTTCGGCGGGACACAGTGCCGGCATCAATTTCGGCAGTATTGCTTGATGAACACCCGCCACTGAAGCGAGCAAAACAGCCCCTTGCGGACTTGATCAGCCGACTCCTTCGTAAGGAACCAGATGAACGACCAAAAATCCCAGAAGCCTTGGCTCTGCTTAACGTAAGTCCAGATAAAGAAAACGCCGTAGATACCCGGAGAAATCCCTAAGTCGGACTGACTCAACGAATCAGCGCGGCGCGCAGCCGGGCGAAGGCGTCGGTGGCCGGGGTCCACTGCTGGCCGCCGATCGGCGCGGCCAGCGACGCCATCGCGTGCTCGTCGGTGCGCACCACCAGGCGGTGGCGGTAGGCGGCGACGACCTCGGCGACGGCGGCGAAGTCGCCGATCGGGGAGGCGTCGAGGGCGGCGGCCATGGCCTGCTCGAACTGCTCGCGGTCGCCGGGCAGGCCGTAGCGGGACAGGGCGGTGCGCAGCTCGCGGAGGGTGGCTGGCCTGGGAGTGGCCGCGTCCGGGTGGTCGGGCTGGGTGGTCACCTGGGCCTCCTCGGTGGTGGCGGCCGCCAGGACGGCGGGCCGCCGCTTGAGGCGAGTACGGAGGGCGGACAGCAACGCAGCGCTGGGATCAGCGTCGCACCGGCTCCGGCTTGCGGGTAGTGGGTTCCGGCGGGGGGACGCCCCGACCGCCATCCGCGCGGCCGCCAAGAGGGCTGGTCCCGCATCTACAGCGATTGGCCGGACTGGAGGTGACGGCGGCGCGTTCGCCTCGGGGCGGAGAGCGCCGACTGGGATACTCCCGGCATGGCTGACACCTACGCTCACTCGCCCGAGGTCTGGACAGCTGGCCGCCTCCGCGAAGCGATCAAGGACCTCCCCGACGACACACCCATCCACATCGGCGTTGCATCCGACCCGGGCGACTTCGACGGATACCAAGACCACGTCCTGACCGACTGCGAACCCGTCGAGCTGTGCCGGCCCGCGACGACGGAAACGCCGGAGCGGACCGAGGTCGAGTACACGCTGTTCGCGGACTGGCCGGCAGGAACGTACGACGTGCTGGACTGACAACTCCACCTGGCGACCGCCCGGACCAGGAACTCAGACTTGTGAACCTCAAGCACCGCATGGCCCCTGCCGCCGGAACGGACTCAGCGGTTCGGCACTCCTGCTGCGCTCCAGGACGCACGGAACCAGGCGAACTCCTCCAGCCAACGCTGCTCGCGCACCTGGATGACCTCCTTCTCCGCGGTGCGGAACAGCATGGCGATGTCACCCGGTACGAGCTGCGCACCGCGCTGTCCCGCTACGGCCGGCCTGGCGACAGCGAGCAGCCGCTCGCGGGGGTTGCTCCGAGTACGCGGTGCGGGGCGCGATGGCGGAGACGTCGGTCCCGCGCTCGGGAGGGTTGCTCCCACTGGCGTGTACGCGCCGACCTGGCCCAGCGCCTCGGCCGCCGAAGGGGATCAGGGCGTCGGCGGTGGCGTTACCTGGCAGACGACGACGGGCTCCAAGCGGGGGACGAAGGCCTGGCAGGAACAGCAGGCCGCGCGGGAAGCCGAGGAGAAGAAGCGGCGGCTGGAAGCCGAAGCCGTGCACAAGGCCCGCGAGGAACGGCACCGCCGCCTTCGCCACGAACACCACAAGCTCCAGCGGGACCTGGACAGCCTGGTGCGCCGCGGACGGTGGGCGCTCGACCGACGGCGTACCGAGAACGAGCGCGAACAACGCCGGCTCCAGGAGGAAGCCGCCGAGAGACGGCGCGAGGAACAGCGCGCCACCGACCTCACCGCCGGTCGTGCCTGGTGGTACCTACTGTCCGCGCAGCAGCGGTCTGAAGTTCCACCCTCTGGTTGGACACCTGGACACTGGGGCGTATGAGCCCAGAGGAAGCAGTCACAGGTGGGAACCAGGAGCAACATGAGTAAGC
>NZ_JBIWPN010000081.1:0-22714 GCF_044768305.1 Kitasatospora sp. NPDC101155
ACCTCCGCCGCGAACGGCGCGATCTTCGCCTCGGCCAGCGAACGCACCGCCTCACGGAGCATCTCGTGCTCCTCGGAGATACGGAAGAGATCGAAGTCAGCCGCGCTGCCCGCCATGATGCCTGCCTCGTGGTCCAGTGGCCGAAGTCTGATCGACGTCGAATCCGGGGTTAACTACCGTTCAGTAGAAATTCTAGGGCTCCGACCTGCGGCTGCCTAGCAGCCTCCGGACGCGGGCGATCCCTGCGGGACCGGGCCGGGCGGATAGCATCAGGGGCACCTCTACTGGTCGAAACCGCTCTAAGGGGAACCCGTGACCCTCCGCATCTCCGTGATCGGCACCGGCTACCTCGGCGCGACGCATGCCGCCGCGATGGCCGAGTTCGGCTTCGAGGTGCTGGGTCTGGACATCGATCCCGACAAGATCGCCACCCTCACTGCAGGCCGCGTCCCGATGTACGAGCCGGGGCTGTCCGAGCTGCTGCTCAAGCACGTCGCCGGGCACGAGGGCTCCACCGGGCGGCTGCGCTTCACCACCTCCGCCAAGGAGGCCGCCGAGTTCGGCGACGTGCACTTCATCTGCGTCAACACCCCGCAGCGCAAGGGCGAGTTCGCGGCCGACATGTCGTACGTGGACACCGCGATCGACGACCTGGCGCCGCACCTGACCCGCCCGGCCCTGGTGGTCGGCAAGTCCACCGTCCCGGTCGGCTCGGCGGCCCGGCTGGCCGAACGGCTGGCCGCGCTCGCGCCGGTCGGCGAGGGCGCCGAACTCGCCTGGAACCCGGAGTTCCTGCGCGAGGGCTTCGCCGTCCAGGACACCCTGCGGCCGGACCGGATCGTGGTCGGTGCCCAGAGCGAGCGGGCCGAGCGGCTGCTGCGCGAGGTGTACGCCGAGCCGATCTCGGCCGGAGTGCCGTTCCTGGTCACCGACTTCGCGACCGCCGAACTGGTCAAGGCCGCCGCCAACTCCTTCCTGGCCACCAAGATCTCCTTCATCAACGCGATGGCCGAGGTCTGCGAGGCGGCCGGCGCGGACGTCACCCAGCTCAGCAAGGCGCTCTCCTACGACGAGCGGATCGGCGGCAAGTTCCTCAACTCCGGCCTCGGCTTCGGCGGCGGCTGCCTGCCCAAGGACATCCGGGCGTTCATGGCCCGGGCCGGCGAGCTCGGCGCCGACCAGGCGCTGACCTTCCTGCGCGAGGTCGACTCGATCAACATGCGGCGCCGCTCCCGGATGGTCGAGCTGGCCCGCGAGCAGTGCGGCGGCGGCTTCCTGGGCCGCCGGATCGCCGTCCTCGGCGCCGCCTTCAAGCCCAACTCGGACGACATCCGGGACTCCCCCGCCCTCAACGTGGCCGCCCAGATCCAGCTCCAGGGCGCCCAGGTCACCGTCTACGACCCGAAGGCCGTGGACAACGCCCGCAAGATGTTCCCCTCCCTCGCCTACGCCGGCTCCGCCCTGGAAGCCGCCGAGGGCGCCCACGTCGTCCTCCACCTCACCGAGTGGGCCGAGTTCCGCGAGCTGGACCCGGCCGAACTCGGCGCCGTCGTCGCCGAACGCCGCCTCCTCGACGGCCGCAACGTCCTCGACGCCGAAGCCTGGCGCGCCGCCGGCTGGACCTACCGCGCCCTCGGCCGCCCGAGCTGACACCCGGCCGGGGAATGCCCTTCGGCGGAGCGCCGTTGGCACCGGCATGACGAGCTACGGCGACGATGCGACGGTCCGCGGGATCCTCACCGGGGCGGGTGACACCTGGGCGGTGGTGGGGCTGTCCAACAACACCACGCGGGCCGCGTACGGGGTGGCGCGGGTGTTGCAGCGCTACGGCAAGCGGATCGTGCCGGTGCATCCGAAGGCGGAGACGGTGCTCGGCGAGCCCGGGTACGCCTCGCTCGCCGAGATCCCGTTCCCGGTCGACGTGGTGGACGTGTTCGTGAACAGCGCGCTGGCCGGGGAGGTGGCCGACCAGGCGGTGGCGGCCGGGGCGAAGGCGGTCTGGTTCCAGCTGGGTGTGGTCGACGAGGCCGCGTACGGGCGGGTCAGGGCCGCGGAGGTCTCGATGGTGATGGACAGGTGCCCGGCCATCGAGATCCCGCGGCTGGGCTGAGCGTCAGCCGTCCAGCCGGGCGATGGTCGCGATGGACGGGCGGCGGCTCGACCGCAGGGTCGCGGCGACCGACTCGGCGTCACGCAGGACGCGGACGGCGTTGTGCCAGGTGAGCTTGGCCAGGTCGGCCTCCGACCAGTGGCGGCCGAGGAGTTCGGCGACCAGGTTGGGGTAGCCGGCCACCGAGTCGAGGCCGTCGGGCAGGAAGGCGGTGCCGTCGAAGTCGCCGCCGATGCCGACGTGGTCGATGCCGGCCACCTCGCGCATGTGGTCGAGGTGGTCGGCGACGGTGGCCGGGGTGGCGATCGGGCGCGGGTTGGCGGCCTCGAAGGCGCGCTGGCGCTCCATGGCCGGCGGGGTGGTGTCCAGCGGGTGGAAGCCGTGGGCGCGCATGTTCTCGTCGGCGGCCAGGGTCCACTCGATGGCGGCGGGCAGGATGAACTTCGGGACGAAGGTCGCCATCGCCACCCCGCCGTTGGCGGGCAGCTGGGCGAGCACGTCGTCCGGGATGTTGCGCGGGTGGTCGCAGACCGTGCGGGACGAGGAGTGCGAGAAGACCACCGGCGCCTCGGTGACCCGCAGCGCGTCCCGCATGGTGTCGGCGGAGACGTGCGAGAGGTCGACCAGCATGCCGAGCCGGTTCATCTCCCGGACGACCTCCTCGCCGAACCGGGTCAGCCCGCCGGCCACCGGCTTGTCGGTCGCGGAGTCGGCCCACGGCACGTTGTCGTTGTGGGTGAGCGTCAGGTACCGCACGCCGAGCTCGTACAGGGCGCGCAGGGTGGCCAGCGAGCAGTCGATGGAGTGGCCGCCCTCGGCGCCCATCAGCGAGGCGATCCGGCCCTCGGCGCGGGCGGCCTCCATGTCCGCGGCGGTGCGGGCGAGCCGCAGCCGGTCGGGGTAGCGCTCGACCAGGGCGTGGACGAAGTCGACCTGCTCCAGGGTGGCGCTGACCGCGTGGTCGCCGGCCAGCGAGGCGGGCACGTAGACGGACCAGAACTGCGCGCCGACCCCGCCCTCCGCGAGGCGGGCGAGGTCGGTGTGCAGGCGGTCGCTCTGGTCGGCGGCGAGGTCGAGCGCGCCGAGGTCGTACCCGGCCTGCTCGCGCATCGCCCAGGGGAGGTCGTTGTGACCGTCCACCACGGGGGCGGTGCGGAGCAGGGCCCGGGCGCGGTCCAGCGGGGTGGGGGAGTCCGTCTGAGAAGTCATACTTGCTGTTCTACCCCACCCCCACCAGCGGTCTTACTTGCCGAAGCCGAAGGAGGTGGAGCCGGCCACCTTGGCCCGGAGCTTCTTGCCCTTCTCGGTGGCCTGGCTGTTCAGCTCGGCCTGGAAGTCGATCATCTTCTCGGCGAGTTCGGTGTCGAACGCGGCGAGCATCCGGACCGCGAGCAGGCCCGCGTTGCGCGCGCCGGCCACCGAGACGGTCGCGACCGGCACGCCGGCCGGCATCTGGACGATCGACAGCAGGCTGTCCATGCCGTCCAGGTAGCGCAGCGGCACCGGCACGCCGATGACCGGCAGCGGGGTGACCGAGGCCAGCATGCCCGGCAGGTGGGCCGCGCCGCCGGCGCCGGCGATGATCGCCTTCAGGCCGCGCCGGTGGGCGTTCTCGCCGTACGCGACCATCTCGCGGGGCATCCGGTGGGCGGAGACGACGTCCACCTCGTAGGGGATCTCGAACTCGTCCAGGGCCTGGGCGGCGGCCTCCATGACCGGCCAGTCGGAGTCGGAGCCCATCACGATGCCAACGACAGGAGAGGTCATCAAGGTCCTTTCGGGGATACCCCCGGCTCCAGCCGGAGGTAGGAAACGAAACTCCCGCGCAGCGGGACAGGGATAGCCAGACCGCCGCCAAGGCGGCAGGGCGTCTCGGCAGGTGATCACCGCGAGCTACTCACAAGCTGACTGGCTATCATGTAAACCATGGCCACGCACGTGAAGCGGGCGTTCAAGTACCGCTTCTATCCGACCGATGCACAGGCAGCTGAGCTGTCGCGCACGTTCGGGTGCGTGAGGAAGGTCTACAACCTGGCACTGCAGGCCCGCGCCGAGGCGTGGCAGCAGAGGCAGGAGCGCGTCAACTACAACGCCACCAGTGCGATGCTGACGGCATGGAAGAAGACCGACGAGCTGGCCTACCTCGCTGAGGTGTCGTCGGTTCCGTTGCAGCAGACACTGCGACACCTGCAAGGAGCGTTCACCAACTTCTGGGCCAGGCGCGCTGGATACCCGACGTTCAAGTCCCGCAAGAAGTCCCGGATGTCCGCCGAGTACACCAGTTCCGCATTCCGGTGGCGGGACGGCAGGCTGACACTGGCGAAGATGACCGAGCCGCTGGCCATTGCGTGGTCCCGGCCGTTGCCCGAGGACAGCACGCCGACCACGGTCACGGTGTCGCAGGACCCGGCCGGGCGCTGGTTCGTCTCCATGCTGTGCGACGACCGGCCCACGCCGATGCCCGCGACCGACGCCGCCGTCGGCGTCGACGCCGGTGTTAGTTCCCTGCTCACTTTGTCTCGTCCCGTTCCGGGGCTGACCGACGAGTACGGGAAGATCCGCAACCCGAGGCATGAGCGCAAGGACCGGGAGCGTCTCGCCAAGGCCCAACGGGACCTGTCGCGCAAAGCCAAGGGAAATGGGAAGAACCGGGCGAAGGCCCGTCTCAAGGTCGGCCGGGCGCACGCCCGGATCGCCGACCGGCGCAGGGACTTTCTGCACAAGGTCACCACGCATCTCGTTCGTGAGAACCAAACGATCGTGATCGAGGACCTGACCGTCCGCAACATGCTCAAGAACCGCACCCTGGCCCGTGCCATCGCCGATGCGTCGTGGTCCGAGCTGCGGAGCATGCTGAAGTACAAGGCCGAGTGGTACGGGCGGGATCTGGTCGTGATCGACCACTGGTTCCCCTCCTCCAAACTGTGCTCGGCCTGTGGCACCCTGCAGCGCAGGATGCCACTCAACGTCCGGACCTGGGCGTGCGACTGCGGGACGACCCACGACCGGGACGTCAACGCCGCGAAGAACATCTTGGCCGCCGGGCTGGCGGTTGCAGCCTGTGGAGACGGTGTAAGACCTCAACGGAGCACTCCGGGCGGGCGGTCGTCGGTGAAGCAGGAAGTAGTCCCACCGCAGCGCTCACGCGCAGCGGCTCAGCCGCGAGGCTGAGGGGAATCCCCCGCGTTCACGGGGGAGGAGGTCAATCGGTGATCGTTCCTCGCAGGTAGGCGGCCGCGTGGCGGGCGCGCTCGCGGACGTCGTCGAGGTCGTCCCCGAAGACGTTGACGTGGCCGACCTTGCGGCCGGGCTTCACGTCCTTCCCGTACATGTGGATCCGCAGCCCGGGGTCGCGGGCCATGCAGTGCAGGAAGGCGTGGTACATGTCCGGGTAGTCGCCGCCGAGGACGTTGACCATGACGGTCCACCTGGCGCGGGGCCGGGGGTCGCCGAGCGGGAGGTCGAGGACGGCCCTCAGGTGGTTCTCGAACTGCGAGGTGACCGCGCCGTCCTGGGTCCAGTGCCCGGAGTTGTGCGGGCGCATGGCCAGCTCGTTGACCAGGATGCGGCCGTCCCGGGTCTGGAACAGCTCGACGGCGAGGTGGCCGACGATGCCGAGGTCGCCGGCGATCCGCAGGGCGAGCTGCTGGGCCTCGTCGGAGAGGGCGGGGTCGAGGTCCGGCGCGGGGGCGGTGACCTCGCCGCAGATGCCGTTCTCCTGGACGCTCTCGACGACCGGGTAGGCGACGGCCTGGCCGCTGGGCGAACGGACCACGTTGGCGGCCAGCTCGCGGACGAAGTCGACCTTCTCCTCGGCCAGCACCGGGACACCCGCCAGGAACGGGGCCTGCGCCTCCTCCTCGGTGTCCACGACCCAGACGCCCTTGCCGTCGTAGCCGCCGCGGACGGTCTTCAGCACGACCGGGTAGCCGGTGCCCTCGTTCGCGAAGGCGGTGACGTCGGCCGGGTCGGCGACGATCCGGTGCCGGGGGCAGGGCACGCCGATCGAGTCGAGCCTGGCCCGCATCACGCCCTTGTCCTGGGCGTTGACCAGCGCGTCCGGGCCGGGGCGGACGGCGATGCCGTCGGCCTCCAGGGCCCGCAGGTGCTCGGTGGGGACGTGCTCGTGGTCGAAGGTGACGACGTCACAGCCGGCCGCGAAGCGGCGCAGGGTGTCGAGGTCGCGGTAGTCACCGAGGACGACCTCGGAGACCACCTGTGCGGCGGAGTCCTGCGGCGTGTCGGCGAGGAGCTTGAACCTGACCCCGAGCGGGATGCCCGCCTGGTGTGCCATGCGGGCCAGCTGTCCGCCACCGATCATGCCTACCACTGGAAAATTCACATTGCCCGGGGAAGTCACGCGGCCCAGGATATCCGGGCCGGTGGGGGGTGGTGGAGCCGCGGGCGGGCCGTGAGTAGTGGACGCGCGTAGATGTCAACCCCCGCCTCCGAGGGCTGAGCCGTTCGATGGAAGCGGGTAGCCTGGACGGCTAGGTCCTCGTCCACGCAGTCGGATCATGTGCGTGCACGCAGGACACAAGGGTGGCCGCGTCCCAGGTCGGCCGCCCTTTCGTCCGCAGGCACATGGAGGCAGTCCGGTATGGCGACGACCGCAGCTTCGAAACCCTCGCTCATGCAGAAGATGCGTGGGCTCACGGGTGAAGTCGTGAAGTTCGGCATCGTCGGCCTGAGCGGCGTGGTGATCAACTTCGCCGTGTTCTGGGTCTGCATCAACGGCCTGGGCCTGGCCTCACTGCGGTCCAACATCGCGGCCACCGTGATCGCGATCGCCACCAACTACCTCGGCTACCGCTACTGGCTGTACCGGGACCGGGACGCCGCCTCGCGCAAGCGGGAGATCACGCTGTTCCTGGTGTACAGCGGCATCGGCATGCTGATCGAGACCGGCGTGCTCGGCTTCACGGTGTACGTGCTGCACCTGGACTCGCACTACGAGCAGCTCGGCGCCAAGGTGATCGGCCTCGGCGTGGCCACCGTGTTCCGCTTCTTCTCGTACCGCACCTGGGTGTTCAAGGCGGAGCCCGAGCCCGCGCAGGCCGTCGACGCCGCCAGCGGCCAGGAGCTGGCCGCCCAGGCCGAGCTGATGCTGGCCGCCGAGCAGATCCGCTACGCCCCGGCCGAGTAGCCCGCGCCACCCGGACGGCCGCCCAGGGTCGGACAGGCCTCGAAGCCCGAACGGCTTGAAGACCCTCAGTCCTCGTGGCTGCGGCCGAGGAAGAGCGCGAACACCGCCGGCTTCAGCGAGAGGAGCTCCAGCCGGCCGCCGTCCGCCTCCGCGAGGTCGCGGGCGACGGCCAGGCCGATGCCGGTGGAGTTGCGGCCGCTGACCGCGCGCTCGAACACCCGGTTGCCGAGGTCGGCCGGCACTCCGGCGCCCTGGTCCTGCACCTCGACCACCACCGAGGTGCCGGAGGGCCGGACCCGCAGGGTGATCGTCCCGGCGCCGTGCATCAGCGAGTTCTCGATCAGGGTGGCCAGCACCTGGGCGACCGTCCCCGGGGTGCCGACCGCGGTGATCCCGTGCAGGCCCTCCAGGGACAGCACCCGGCCCTGCTCGCGCAGCGTCGGGCCCCACTCCTCCACCTGCTGCTTGATCACCTCGTCCAGGTCGAAGGCGACCGCGGTGGGGCTGCGCGGGTCGCGCTGGGTGGTGAGCAGCCGCTGGACCACGTCGGTGAGCCGCTCGACCTGCTGGAGGGCGATGGTCGCCTCCTCCTTGACGGTCTCCGGCTCCTCGGCGAGGGCGATGATCTCCTCCAGCCGCATGGAGAGCGCGGTGAGCGGGGTGCGCAGCTGGTGCGAGGCGTCGGCGGCGAGCCGGCGCTCGGCGGTGAGCATCCGGGCGATCCGCTCGGCGCTGACGTCCAGCACCTCGGCGACCCGGTCGAGTTCGGGCACGCCGTAGCGGCGGTCGCGCGGGCGCGGGTCGCCGGAGCCGAGCCGTTCGGCGGTCTCGGCGAGGTCGGTGAGCGGCCGGGCGAGCCGCTTGGCCTGCCAGACGGCGAGGGCCACGGCGGCCTGGACGGCCAGCAGGGCGACCACGCCGAGCAGCAGCAGGTTGTTGGCGATCTCGTGGTCGACGTCCTCGCGGGACTGCTCGACGGTGACGATCTCGCCGTTGATGCCGTGCTCGGCGGCCTTCAGCAGCTGGTTCCCGGCCGGGCGGTCGCCGGCCGAGACAACCTGCTGGCCGGGGATCTGCACCTCGACGTAGCTGCCCTCGGTGACCTGGCTCTCGAAGACGCGCCCCTCCTTGACCGACTCGCCCGCGCCGAGCCGGCTCTCCACCAGGGCGAGCACCCGGACGGCGGTCGCGTCCACCCGGTCCTGGGCCGAGTTGACGATGGTGCGCTTCTCGACCAGGGCGAGCGGCACGCAGAACACCACGACCACCACCAGGACGACGACCAGCAGCGAGTTGATCATCCGGCGTTTCACGCTGCTGCTCCCCGAGGTGTTCCGCTTCATCGGCCGTTGCCCGGCCAGGATCTCCGTACGGGGCTAATTCTTCTCGAACCGGAAGCCCACACCGCGCACGGTGGCGATGTAGCGCGGGTTCGCCGCGTCGTCGCCGAGCTTCTTGCGGAGCCAGGAGATGTGCATGTCCAGGGTCTTGGTCGAGGTCCACCAGGTGGTGTCCCAGACCTGCCGCATGATCTCCTCGCGGGTGACCACCCGGCCGGCGTCGCGGACCAGAACGCGCAGCAGCTCGAACTCCTTGGCGGAGAGGGTCAGCTCCTCCTCGCCGAGCCAGGCGCGGTGGGACTCGATGTCGATCTTCACCCCGTGCGCGCCGGTGGTGAGCTGGTCGACGTTGCCGCGCCGGAGCAGGGCCCGGACGCGGGCCAGCAGTTCGGCCAGGCGGAAGGGCTTGGTGACGTAGTCGTCGGCACCGGCGTCCAGGCCGACCACGGTGTCCACCTCGTCGGCGCGGGCGGTGAGCACGAGCACGGGACAGCTCTTGCCGTCGGCGCGCAGGCGTCGGCAGACCTCAAGGCCGTCCATCTCGGGCAGGCCGAGGTCCAGGACGATGAGGTCGACCTCCTCGGTGAGGCCGGCAGCCAGGGCGGTCGGACCGTCCTCGCGGACGAGCACCTCATAGCCCTCGCGTCGCAGGGCCCTGGCGAGCGGTTCGGAGATCGCCGGATCGTCCTCGGCGAGCAGCACACAGGTCATGTGGTGATGGTAGTCCGCCGGGGTATGGCCGTACGCCCTGTGAGGTAGTTCACAGAGCGTGATCGTTATACAAGGGCCATTCGAGCGTCAACGGAGCGTTGCCGACCGGGCGTTCGGCGAAGATTCTCCTTTTGGATCTTGAAACCGAAGGAAGACCGGCCTGCGTACCATGGATCAATCGGGCAAGTCTGTCGCAAGCTTTGCCATTCCCATACCTAATTCGCGACTTTTGTCATCTGATAACGCCAAATATCGCCACGTAGAGTGGTTCAAGTCCAACGTCCGCCGCCACCCCCCTAGGCGGACGCTGTCAGGCAAGGAACCACTACTCATGGCGTCTACGACCCTGGACTCCGGCGTCACGTCGGCCACTCCCAGCGGCAAGACCTTCCTCGGGCACCCCCGCGGCCTCGCCACTCTCTTCATGAGCGAGATGTGGGAGCGCTTCAGCTACTACGGCATGCGCGCCCTGCTGGTGCTCTACATGACCGCCTCCATCGCGGACGGCGGCCTCGGCATGAAGGCGGCCGTCGCCGCCGCCGTGTACAGCGTCTACACGGCCATGGTCTACCTGCTGGCCCTCCCGGGCGGCTGGATCGCGGACCGCTTCCTCGGCGCGCGCAAGACCGTCGCGGTCGGCGGCTCGATCATCATGATCGGCCACTTCCTGCTGGCCGTCCCGTTCAGCGCGTCGTTCTTCGTCGGCCTCGCGTTCATCGCGATCGGCTCGGGCCTGCTCAAGGCCAACATCTCCACGATGGTCGGCCACCTGTACGACGGCCCGAACGACCCGCGCCGTGACGGTGGCTTCACCGTCTTCTACATGGGCATCAACCTCGGTGCCTTCGCGGCCCCGCTGGTCATCGGCACCGTCGGCCAGAACGTCAACTGGCACCTGGGCTTCGCCCTGGCCGGCGTCGGCATGGCCCTCGGCCTGGGCCAGTTCCTGCTGGGCACCCGCCACCTGAGCCCGAAGAGCAGCGTCGTCACCTCGCCGATCAGCGCGGACGAGAAGCGGAAGATCTTCACCAAGGCCGGCATCTGGCTGGCCGTCGCGGCGGTCTTCTACGCGGTCGTCGCCGCCACCGGCCACTTCACCATCAACTGGGCGATCTGGCCGCTGTCCATCGCGGGCCTGGCGATCCCGGTCCTGGTGTTCGCCAAGGTCAAGCGCGACAAGGACCTCGACGCCACCGAGCAGTCCAAGATGAGCGGCTACATCTGGTTCTTCGTCGCCGCCGCCGTGTTCTGGATGATCTACGACCAGTCCGGCTCGACGCTGAACATCTTCGCCGACGAGCACACCGCGTCCACGCTGTTCGGGTTCAACTTCCCGTCCAGCTGGTTCCAGTCGCTCAACCCGCTCTACATCATGGCGCTGGCCCCGGTCTTCGCCTGGATCTGGGTCGCCCTGGCCCGCCGGTCGAAGAACCCCAGCACGACCATGAAGTTCGCCTTCGGTCTGCTGATGATCGGCGCCTCCTTCATCGTCATGATGCTGGCGATGGCCTCCGCCTCCGGCGACACCAAGGTCACCCCGCTGTGGCTGGCCATGGTCTACCTGGTCCAGACCGTCGGTGAGCTCACCCTCTCCCCGGTCGGCCTGTCCGTCACCACCAAGCTGGCGCCCACCAAGTACGCCAGCCAGATGATGGGCGTCTGGTTCCTCGCGGTCACCGCGGGCGACTGCGTCGCCGCCATCTTCCAGCTGGTGCTGGGCGACAAGGTGGTCGGCAGCACGATGTACTTCGCGGTCCAGGGCGTCCTGGCGATCATCGCCGGTATCGCGCTGGCGATGTACCGCAAGAAGGTCGTCAAGCTCATGGGCGACGTGCACTGACGTCCGCCCGGTGAAGCTCCGGGGCCGCCGTGGATTCCTGAGATCCACGGCGGCCCCGGTCGTTTTCCGCCTACCGTGCCCGCATGGCCACCGACTCGCTGCCCCGCCAGTTAGCCCGCACCCGACGGTTCACCCTGGGCGTCCCCGTCCAGCCGGAGCCCACAGCCGACGGCGCCACCGTCCTGTTCCTGCGCAGCCGCGGCGGCACCGACCCGCTCACCTGCCTCTGGGCGCTGGACACCGACAGCGGAGCGGAGCGGCTGATCGCCGACCCGGCCGCGCTCGGCTCCGCCACCGGCATCGCCTCGTACAGCACCGACTCCGCCGGGCGGTACGCCGCCTTCGCGCTGGACGGCGCGCTGTGGCTGGCCGACACCCGCACGGCCACGGTTCGCCCGGTCACCTCCGGCGGCGAGGCCGAGGAGGTGCGGCTGGACCCGACCGGCCGCCGGATCGCCTACGTCAGCGGCGGCGCCCTGCGGGTGGTCGGCGTCGACGGTGCGGATGACCGCGCGCTCGCCGAACCCGAGGCCGAGGACGTGACGTACGGCCTCGCCGAGTACGTCGCCGTCGGGGAGATGTACCGCGACCGAGGCCACTGGTGGGCCCCCGACGGCACCGCGCTGCTCGTCGCCCGGGTCGACAACCGCCCGGTCACCCGCTGGTTCCTCGCCGACCCGACCGACCCGCAGCAGCCGCCGCGCGCCATCCGCTACCCGTTGGCCGGCACCGCCAACGCCGACGTCTCGCTCTGGCTGCTCGGCCTCGACGGCAGTCGGACCGAGGTCCGCTGGGACCGCGCCGCCTTCGAGTACGTCACGGCCGCCGGCTGGGACGGCCACGGCCCGTACGCCGCCGTGCAGAGCCGCGACCAGCGCACTGTGCGCACCCTGGCGGTCGAGCCGGACGGCGCCACCCGGGTGCTCGCCGAACGTGACGACCCGCACTGGATCGAACTGCTCCCCGGACTGCCGGTCCGGACGGCGAGCGGCGCGCTGGTCGACACCGCCGACGACGGCGACACCCGGCACCTGACCGTCGACGGCAAACCGGTCACCCCGGCCCGGCTGCAACTGCGCGCGGTGCTCGGGACGGAGGGCGAGCAGGTGCTGTTCACCGCCTCCGACGAGCCCACCGAGACCCAGCTGTGGATCTACGAACCGGACGTCGGCATAAGGCAGTTGAGCAGCGGCCCGGGCCTCCGCACCGGTGTGCGGCGCGGTGGCACGCTGGTCCTCACCACCCGCGCCGAGGGCCACCCCGGCGGGCGGACGGTGGTGCTACGGGACGGGCGCGCGGCGCTCCCGCTGGTTTCGCACGCGGAGCCGCCCGTCCGCACGGCGCGGCCCGAGTTCCTCCGCCTCGGCCCCCGCGAACTGCGCACCGCGCTCTACCTGCCCACCGGCCACCAGCCCGGCGACGGCCCGCTGCCCGTCCTGCTCGACCCGTACGGCGGCCCGGCGATGCAGCGGGTGACCACTGGCGGGCTCTGGTTCGGTCTGGTCTCGCAGTGGTTCGCCGACCAGGGCTTCGCTGTGCTGGTGGTGGACGGGCGCGGCACCCCCGGGCGCGGGCCGCTCTGGGACAAGACGATCTGGGGCGACAAGGCCGGTCCCGCACTGGAGGACCAGATCGACGGCCTGCACGAGGCGGCCCGGCTGCGGCCCGGACTGCTCGACCTCGACCGGGTCGCCATCCGGGGCTGGTCGTACGGCGGCTTCCTCGCCGCCCTCGCGGTACTGCGGCGCCCGGACGTCTTCCACGCCGCCTTGGCCGGGGCCGCGCCCACCGACCACAGGATGTACGACACCCACTGGCAGGAACGCTTCCTCGGCCACCCCGACGAGTACCCCGGGCACTACGACTCCTGCGACCTGATCACCGAGGCGCCGAAGCTCAGCCGCCCACTGCTGCTGATCCAGGGCCTCGCCGACGACAACGTCTTCCCCGTCCACACCCTGCGGCTCTCCCACGCCCTACTCGCCGCCGGCCGCCCGCACGAGGTCCTGCCGCTGCGCGGCGCCGGGCACCGGCCGAGCGACGAAGCCGTGGTGGAGAACCTGCTGCGGCACGAACTGGGCTTCCTGCGGCGGTCGTTGGGCGCGGAGTGATCGGCGCCCAACGACCGCCGCAGCATGATCGTCGGCCACCCGGTTGGCGCAGAAAGCACCTGAGCGCGCAGGAAGTCGGCCAGGCCGACTTCCTGCGCCGGACTCCGGCCACCCCGCCCGCTGCATCGGGCCCAGGCCCTCAGCGCCGCACGCGCTGAGCACACCAGCTGACTCCGGGGGCACCGAACCGGTGCCCCCGGAGTCCCCCAACTGGGGAGCCCATGCGCCGTTCGAGCCGTGGGGTGAATTCCTCGAAATCCGCGACCACAGCCCGTCGCATGGTCGCGCTCACGGCAGGTCCTCCCGTCCATGTGGGTTACTTGATTGCCATCGCTGCCACACGCTCCGTACCCTGCTAGGCAACGCGTTGATGGAGACGAGTAGCCAGGGATCACGCGAGCAGAGAGAGCCGCCGGAAGCTGGGAAGGCGGTCTCGCGCCCCGACGTGAAGACCCTCCTGAGCGCGGGGAGGAACGACCCCGCTTGGTGGTCCAATGCCCCGCCGGCCGGCCCCCGTCACCGGGCCGAACTGAGGCCGCCACTGCGTGGCGGCGAAAGTGCGGTGGTACCGCGAGTTACCCTTCTCGCCCGCACTCCCAAGGGATCATGACGATGTCCTTCGGAGGACCGCAATGATCCACAGCCGCGTCCGTGTCTCCGACCTGCGAGAACACATCGGCCATACCGTTTCCGTCTGCGGATGGGTGAACACCCTCCGCCTCCAGCGCAAGATGCAGTTCGTCATCGTGCGGGACAACACCGGCATGGTGCAGGTGACCCACACGCGTGACGACGGGCCACTGGAAGCCCAGCTCGAAGCCCTCACGCCCGAGTCCGCCGTGAGGATCACCGGCCGCGTCGTCGACGCGGCCCAGGTCAAGCTCGGCGGCCTGGAGATCGTTCCCGAGGCGGTCGAGGTCCTGAACCCGGCCGCCACGCCGCTGCCGATCGACGACCACACCGGCCTGGAGCAGCGGTTGGACTGGCGCTTCCTGGACGTGCGCCGCCGTCCCGCCACCCAGCTGATGTTCGCCGTGCAGACCACCCTGGAACAGGGCATGCGCGAGTACGCCTATGCGCAGGGTGCCACCGAGATGCACACCCCCAAGCTCATGGGCACCGCCTCGGAGTCCGGCGCGGAGGTCTTCAAGCTCGGCTACTTCGGCAGAAGCGCCTACCTGGCGCAGTCGCCGCAGTTCTTCAAGCAGATGGCGATCGCGGCCGGCGTCGAAAAGGTCTTCGAGATCGGGCCGGTCTTCCGCGCCGAACCGTCGTTCACCTCCCGGCACGCCACCGAGTTCACCGGCGTCGACGTGGAACTGGCCTGGATCGACGGGGTCGAGGACGTGATGGCGTTCGAGGAGCAGATGCTCGCCCACGCGATCGCCAAGGTCGCCGCCCTGCACGGCGAAGCGATCGCCGAGCACTTCGGCGTCGAGGTCACCGTGCCCACGACGCCCTTTCCCCGCATCACCATGGCCGAGGCGCAGGAGATCCTGCGCAAGGGCGGCTGGGACCCCGAAGGGGGCAAGGAAGACCTGGACCCGGAGGGCGAGCGGGGCATCTCGGCCCACATCAAGGAGGCCACCGGGCATGAGTTCGTGTTCATCACCCACTACCCGGTCGGCATCCGGCCCTTCTACCACATGCGGCCCGCCGACGACTCGAGCGTGACCTTGAGCTTCGACCTGCTGTGGAACGGCCTGGAGGTCACCACCGGCGCGCAGCGCGAGCACCGGCACGACGTGCTGCTGAAGCAGGCCGCCGAGAAGGGCATGAGCACGGAGCCGATGCAGGACTACCTGAACGCGTTCCGGTACGGGTGCCCACCGCACGGGGGCCTCGGCATGGGCCTCGGGCGGGTGCTGATGGTCATGCTCGGCCTGGCCTCGATTCGCGAGGCGACTTTCCTGTTCCGTGGGCCGAACCGGCTTACCCCGTAACCGGATTGTGGCTGCGTCCCACGACATGGGCAGGAACCTCGTGTCGTGGGACGCCAGCTCAGTAGCGGACATTGCGCGGGTCATGCGTCCATGCTTCAGCGGGGTTCTTGTCCCAGGACGTCAGCCCGGTGAAGCTCCGGGGCCGCCGTGGATTCCTGAGATCCACGGCGGCCCCGGCCGTTTTCCGGGCAACGGCCCCGGCCTGCGCACGGGCAACCGCGAGACCTTCGACCTGGGTGGGACGGCGTTGGCGAGTGAAATGGCCAACGCCGTCCTTTGGAGCGACTCCCAACCCGCTGAGCATCGATACCGTTGTCCCATGACGGATCTGCGCCGGGTACCGGTGGACGAGGTGCTGGGACGTGTCGAGACGGCCTTGGGGACGAGGCTCGACAAGGCGACGGTGGTCCGCAAACGCCGATCCGTGGGAGCCGGCACGGCGCGTGGCACGTGGGTACGCATCGAGCGGCGAGGGCTCGACCGGATCGGCGTCCAAGGCGGGGACGGCACCCCTTCCGCTGAGGCCCTGCACGGAATTGCGAAGCCCGCGTGGCTGGCCGGCGTCGCCTGGCGGGACGAGACCGAGCCGGTGATGTGGCGGGCCGATGAGACCGAACTACTGCCATCCGCCCCAGCGGGGTCCGCAGTTGTGGCCGAGGAGCCCGAGCTGCCGCCCAGCTGGTGGTCGGAGCTGAACGCCTCTCTCGATGCGCTCGCTCGGCAGCGGACGAATCGGATCGCCACGCCGGACACGGAGACGATCACCCAGGAGCTGGTGACTCAGACGATCCACCAGGTGTTCCCGGGCGTCGACGCCACGGTGAGCGAGTGGTGCCCGGCGCATGCGGATCTGAACTGGGCAAACGTGACGGCGCCCGAGTTCTGCATCTTCGACTGGGAAGACTGGGGCATGGCCCCGCGCGGTCTGGACGCTGCCACGCTGTGGGCGGCGTCGCTTGCCGTACCGGCGCTGGCCGATCGCGTCCGCGTCGAGCGGAGCGGCGACTTCGCGAGCCGGGACGGCAAGCTGATGACCTTGTTCGTCGCGGCGAAGATCCTCGGGCCGTACGCGCATCCCGAGGACCCGCGACTTGAAGGCGCCCGCGTGTTGGCCGAGCAGGTGGCGAAGGAGCTTCAGGCGGACTGACGCAGGAGCTGCCGGTACGACCGGAGCAGCTCGGTGTCGATCGTGTATGCCAGGCCACCGAGCAGCTCCCGCAGGTGCCCGGCATCGTCGGTGTCTACCGCCACCGCCTCCACCCTGGGGAGCGTGAAGGCGACCCGGAATGCTGCCTGCACCGCCGTGGCAGCTGGTGCCCGCAGGAACGTCCTTGGGGCCACCCTCGCCCATATGAGTGCGGTCGTGCTGCCGCCGAACGGGCTCATGCCCCACACCACGGCCGGTCGCCACCCGTTCACCAGTGCCTCGGCGGCATCGAGCACGCCGCTGCTGATCCAGGGCCTCGCGGACGACAACGTCTTCCCCGTCCACACCCTGCGGCTCTCCAGTGCCCTACTCGCCGCCAGCCACCCGCACGAGGTCCTGCCACTGCGCGGCGCCGGGCACCGGCCGAGCGGCGAGGGCACGGTGGAGCAGTTGCTGCGACACGAACTCGACTTCCTGCGGCGGTCATTGGGCCTCTCCTGACCGAAGACCCGCCTGGGGTCGTCGGCCGGACGCTGTTGGTCATTCATTCGCCAGCAGCGTCCTCCTCGCAGGGGGCCGCCGCCCCTATGAGACGCCTGTGCGCGCGGCAAGCTCCCGCACGCCGGCCACGGTGACCGGCGCGTACAGCAGGTCCGCTGTGAGCGCCCGCAGAGCCGGCCGACGCACCTCCTCCGGGGCGACCTGCTCGGTGAACCGCAGCGACGCGAACGTCTTGCGGTGGTCGCCGAGGTGGTGCCACATGCGCGCGCAGTCCGTGCCGTACCGGGCCCGGCGCTCGGCGGTCGGCAGCTGTCCCGGCGCAATACGCACCGCGTACGGCACCCCCTCGTCGGGGGTACCCAGCGCCGTGTGTACGCCAATCCAGTACAGGTCCACCTGCGGACTGGTGGCGTCGACGGTAAACAGCGGGGTGCTCGGCCGGAACCTGGCGCTGGTCACCCGATCGACCGCGTCCGCCGCGCCCGACATGAGGTCGAGGGCGTCGCCTCGGCGCTGCCCGCACGCAGCCGTGTAGGCGGACGTCATCAGCAGGGTCGCCGCCACAGCCCAGGACACGTCGTTTCGGTCCTGGGAGAGCGAGTCAGCGGTGCGACGCAGGAGATCGACGGCGGCGGCCGGGCGTCCTGAACGCCGCATCGTGATCGCCAGAACCCGAGCTGCCTCCCCGTGCACCACCGGATCGCCGCTGGCCTGGGCCGCAGCCAAAGCCCGGTCCGCTGCCGGCCACGCGACGTCGGAGTGAGCCTTCAACGCGAGCTCCGTCGCCAGCACCCAGGCACGGGCGACGCACCCATGGGCCTCCTCGCGGGACCGGCCGGACAGGGCCTCGCGGGTCGCCTGCGCCGAGCCCAACAAGCCGGGCAGGAAGTCGCCGAGGTGTCGGTAGCGGGCCGCCGTGAACTGAGCGCGCGCCGAGGTCAGCGATGCCTTGAGCTGCTGCAACGACGTGGGTTCAGAGGGTTCGGGCTCATACAGGGCCCCAACGATCCGGGCTGATGCATCTGGGCGCGCGGCAGCAGCGGAGGCGGATGAAAGCATCGACGCCCCAGCTGCCGCCATGCCGGCCACGAGCAGCTGCCTGCGGAGCATGGCGTCCTCCTGATCCGGGGTCACATCCCGCGCCAGCGTAGCCGGTCGACCCAGGCCAATGGCGTCAAGCGGCAGGTCTAACGCCTGGGCAATCCGCAGCAGCGCCTGCTCGGTTGGCCGGAG
Organism: Kitasatospora sp. NPDC101155; assembly: GCF_044768305.1. Taxonomy (NCBI): domain Bacteria; kingdom Bacillati; phylum Actinomycetota; class Actinomycetes; order Kitasatosporales; family Streptomycetaceae; genus Kitasatospora; species Kitasatospora sp. NPDC101155. Next base: position 18,083 of record NZ_JBIWPN010000081.1, read on the forward strand.
CGCGCCCGCCTCAACCCGGCTGATCGCCGACGCCGAGTAGCCACACGCCCGGCCCAGCTGGGCCTGAGTCATCCGCCGTGCACACCGAGCGGCCCTGATGGCCATCCCAAGCTGACGTTGACGTGACACGGTGTCGCCCTTCGGCTGCGCGGAGTTGCAACCGTATCGATAGGACGACATCCCCAGGCAGGGCGTGCACGGGGTGTGCGGGGCACGCACACGGCGTGCGGGAGCCCCCCGACGGCATCCACATCTGGACCGCAGCCGAGTTCCCTGGGTGACGCCCGGCCGGCGCACCTCTGCCACTCCATCCCGAGGGGAGACGCCATGAGCACCATCCTGCTCGACAAGCCCGTCACCGAGATCGAGCCCACCACCACCCCAACGCCCAGTACCCTGCTGGAGCGGGTCAACGAGCCGAGCGCCCGCACCTGCCCGGTCTGCGGATCGGGCGCCACCTACCAGACCATGGACGGCCGATGGGGCTGCACCGCGTGCGGCTCCACCTGGGCCTAACCCCGGGGAGGATGCGATGGCGGACTGCACGCAGTGCTCCGCTCCTGCGGTGATCGAGGATCTCGACGTGCAGCCGCCACAGCCCTGGTGCCTCGGATGTGCGACCACCCTCGTACGAGCTGGCGATCCGGTGATCAACTACCGCTCACTCAACGGCGGGAGCGAGTACCAGCACATCCTGGCCGGTGGCAGCACCCAGGTCCTGCCCTTCGGCTGACCGGCACACCGAAGCGGGCCGCTCTCGAAGTCCATGACCAGCGCCGGTGTACACAGTGTCGACCTCGCAGCGCGATGCTGCGAGGAATAGGCAGGCCTTCGCCCCGTCGAACCGACCGGGCTCGACGGGGCGAAGTGACGGAACGACTCAGCCTCGGGGCGGCACCGGGTTCTCCGGACTGTCCAGCCACACGGTGTGCCCCTCGGGCCCGACCGTCAGGCCGAACCGGTCGAACCCGGGGCGGCCCTGGTCGTCCCACCAGCGCCACACCGCCTCCACCTCGTCCCAGAGGTTCCGGTGCCCGGACTGGTACACCTCGTACTCCGTGCGGTCCCGCTCATAGTCGGCGGAGGCCCAGGAGAGGGTGTCCCGGCTGTAGAGCCACAGCGTGTACGCGCCGTCGTCGTAGCGCTCCGCCCGCCAGAACACCCCGGGCACGCCCGCCCCGATGACGAACTGCTCGAACCACCCGCCCGTGTCCGGAGGGGCCAGCGCGGTGGTGCTTCTCACCCCATCGGCAGGCCACTCCTGACCGCGCAGGTAGTCCTCGAAGGGCGGCCGGTCCGTGCGCTGCTGGCGCAGCCGCATGAACGCGGAACTCCGCGTGAACCTGCCGCTCGCGCTGGTCCCGTCGTCGTTCACGGTCAGCCGGACGATCTGCTCGCCGCCGTACTCGGTGCCGAAGGGCGCCACGATGATCCCGCCGGGGGCCGTCTGCGCCAGCCACGCCGGAGGGATCTCCAGCAGGGAGCAGGTGGCGATGATCCGGTCGTAGGGAGCACTGTCCGGCCAGCCCTGCCGTCCGTCGCCCTCGACCACGGTCGGCGCGAGTCCGGCCCGGTCCAGATTCTCCCGGGCGCCGCGAGCAACGTCCGGGTCGTACTCGACGGTCACCACGTTGGGGCTGCCCAGGCGGTGGGCCAGCAGGCCGGCGTTCCACCCCGTGCCGGCTCCGACCTCCAGCACCCTGTCGCCCGGGCGCGCGTCGAGGTCCTTGAGCATCGAGAACACCATGGTGGGCATGGAGTTGGACGAGCTCGGCGTCGTACCGAGCCCGTCCCCCTTGTGGTCGCCGTCGTCCCACTGCGTGGTCAGCGGGATGTCCGAGTAGACCGCCCGCCTCCAGGCTTCGGGGTCCTGCGACCGGTACACCACGGAGTTCTGTTTGGTGCCGTCCGCGATGCCCGGCCAGATGCGATCCGGGACGAACAGTTCACGGGGTACGGCCTTGAAGGACGGGAACCAGTCCGAGGAGAGTGCGCCGCTGGCCATCAGCGCGGAGGCGAGCCCCTGGGGGCCCGCCTCCTGGTGCGTCTCGCCGGTCACTTGCCGCTGCCGCCCGCCGGGGACGAGCCGTCGGAGGTGTTGCCGCCCTCGTCGGACCCGCCGCCGCCGTGTCCGGCGCCCTTGTTGCTGTCGTCCTGCTGGCCGCCGCCCTTGCCGTCGCCGGACCCGCCTCCGCGCTTGCCCATCTCAGTACCTCCGTGCTGGTTGGGCCCAATGGGCGGTTGCCCGTTGGGTGGTGCTACCCGCCCCGCGTCTTCCCCAGGCGGGGCGGGGGTCTGTGAGGCCCCAGGGGGCCGGTTCTCAGTCAGCGCCACGGGTGGTTGGCTTCGCGCAGCCTGGCGAGCAGATCCGCCCGCCGATCACGCTCCTCGGGCGTCAACGGAGCCTTGCTGAACTCCTCCGGGGAGAGAACCGGCCGGGGCTCGGCGTCCCCGCCAAGGCCTTGCAAGGCTGTCTGCGGCGCTTCCTGGGCGTTATCCGTCATCGCGCACCGCCAGGCACTCCCCGTCGTCCACGTGCTGAGCACGCCACTTGGCGACCTTGCGCAGGATCGTGGGCTTGTCCGGGTACTGCGTTTCCATGCCGTCGAAGAGCTCGCACCCGGGGCACTGGTCGGCGTCCGGGGCGGACTCGGCCGTGATCGGCAGGATGCGCCCGACCAGCGCCATACGACTAACGCCCGCCACAGGGCGCCGCCTTATCCCGCATCTTCGCCACCATTGGCCTCCTCCCGCCGAGCTGTCACCAATTTCCGGCAGCACCCGGGACGGTGAAACCTCACGCAAAGGACACTTCGGAACGTCCCTCACGCGGTACAACGTCCCTACAAGAGTCCGGGCTTCGCGGAGAGACAGGCGAGATGCCGAACGAGAGGCTGAAAGCCGCTATGGCGTCGGGCGGTTGGACGTGCGCCGCCCTGGCAGACAAGGCCGGAGTGGACACCAAGTCTGTTGAGCGATGGGCCAATCAGAACCGAACGCCCCGGTTGGGGACGGCCCGTCTGGCCGCTGAAGCACTACGAGAAGACATGTTCGCACTGTGGCCAAGACTGCGGCAGCCCCGCGCCGCAAGGGCGATAAGTCCCGAGCTGGTGGCCCTCTACGAACAGCGCGCCGACCTACCGGTATCCGTCTTCGTGGACCTGCTCGGGCAGGCTGCAGAACGCATCGACGTGCTGGTCTACGCCGCCGTGTTTCTCCACGAGGCGTACCCGCGTCTCAACGATCTGCTTCGGGAACGCGCCACCGAAGGTTGCACGGTCCGGATCGCACTCGGCGACCCTGACAGCGCAAACGTCAGGCAGCGCGGAGAGGAGGAGAAGTTCGGTCACGGTATCGAATCCCGGTGCCACCTTGCTCTCATGCACTACCGCCCGCTGCTCGGCACACCGGGCATTGAGATCCGCACCCACGGGACCACTCTCTACAACAGTCTTTACCGGGCAGATGACGAAGTCCTGGTGAATGCACACGTGTGGGGGGCCAACGCCTTCGGAGCACCCGTCTGGCATCTGCGACGAACCGGCGCAGGAACACTGTTCGACACCTATGCTGCGAGCTTCGACGCAGTGTGGAACGCCGCACTACCGGTGGAGGAGAGCTGATCACGTGGCACGGACGGAGTTCTACGACGATCCCAACGCGCCCAAGCCGAACCGGCTGGTCGTGGCAGCGTCCGCAGTAGTGACGGATCCCGAAGGGCGCATCCTGCTCCAGCGACGCACCGACAACGGCCTGTACGCGCTGCCGGGCGGAACGATGGATCTCGGCGAATCGCTTCCGGGAACGGCCGTCCGAGAGGTCCGCGAGGAGACCGGGCTCGACGTCGAGATCACCGGGCTCGTCGGCACGTACACCGACCCCCGACACGTGATCGCGTACTCGGACGGCGAAGTCCGACAACAGTTCAACGTCTGCTTCACCGCGCGCATCGCGGGCGGGGAACTGCGGATCTCGGACGAGTCCACCGACCTTCAGTTCGTCGCGCCAAGCGACATTGAAGGCTTGCCGATGCACCACACTCAGCGTCTCCGGCTTCAGCACTTCCTGGAGCACAGGGCGATCCCCCATCTCGGCTGACAGAAGGCGCCCGCGAGGCCCTCGCCCTGGGTGGGCGAGGGCCTTCGCGCGTTTCAGTGCTGCTCGTCGTACTCCTCGGGGCGGGGCATCCTGAGGGTCGCGATGGCACCCAGGGCCACGGTGGCGATCGCGAGGGCGAGGAGGGCCAGGAGGATCGCGCCGACGAAGAACTTCACCGGTGCCACGCCTCGTCCCGCTCCAGGCAGCGGAGCAGGTGGAGGAGGTTGAGCAGAGTGCTGACCGGCGCGTTCCCGAAGTCGATCAGGATGCGGCCGTCGAGGGTCGTCTCGCCGGGCGAGGCGGAGCCCCAGAGGAGCCCGTACGGCAGGCCGCGCCGGTGCAACTCGCCCAGGAGCGTCGTGATCTGGGGCTCGGTGTAGTCGCGCATCCGGGGGTCGTCCGGGGCGATGGGGTCGCGGGTCACGCGAGGGAGTCCAGCGCGAGGTGGGCCGCCGGGCGAGGTGCCAGCATGTGAGCTGGCCCTTTTCCCAGCGGCCTCCTCCCGAACCCGTCGTGCGGCGTTAACCGCAACGG
>NZ_JBIWPN010000082.1:0-19094 GCF_044768305.1 Kitasatospora sp. NPDC101155
CTGACCCTCAATGAAGATCAGGATGATCAGACGATCGCGAGGTGGGTCACCGTTGATCCGCCGTTCAGCGGTCAGTTTTCACCCGTCGCCGAGATTGGGGTCTCGCCGCCGGCGACCCCGGAAAAGACTCCCCGGAATCCGGGGGTGTCATATCCACCCGCGGCGAGCCCAGGCCTGCTAGTGTCGAAGTCAGTTGCAGTAGTGGTTCCCATGAACTTTGTGTGCGTCTGCTGATATATCGCAGGCGCCTTTTTCTTTCCCGGATTTCCCCGGGTGGGTGCTCATCGCGGCGACTCGACGTCCGCACTGTGCGGCTTCGGACAGCCCCTTAAAGGAGATTTTTTATGGCTAATGGCACTGTGAAGTGGTTCAACGCGGAAAAGGGCTTCGGCTTCATCGAGCAGGACGGTGGCGGCGCTGACGTCTTCGCCCACTACTCGAACATCAACGCCAACGGCTTCCGCGAGCTGCTCGAGGGCCAGAAGGTCGAGTTCGACGTCACGCAGGGCCAGAAGGGCCCGCAGGCCGAGAACATCCGTCCGCTGTAGTTCCCGCCACGGCACCCGCCTGGCAGCGAGGGGCCCGCACCGCGTACACGATGCCCGGTGCGGGCCCCTCGGCATCGCGCCATCAAGCGCATCCCCGGCCTTCAGCCCCTGGCTCCGCCACCCGGCCCCACGCGAAACGCACAGCGCCGCATCCGCCCAGGCGTCCTACCGGCCCACGGTTCGAGTTCTTCGCTCCCGCCCTCCACGGTGAGCGCCGACCTGTGCGAAGGCCCGTCCGGGCCTGGCCGACGTACGACCGACCCGACCGCCGCCCGGGACACGGGACACGGGACACGGGACAGGACGCTCTCCCCGGCACCAGGAGCGCTTCAACACGGCCGCGACCCCGATGATCGCCGTCCTGAACGCGGCCGCTGGCGTCCAACTGGAGGCCACCGTGCAGTTCACCGCCACCCTGCGCAGCTCGCGGTCCGGCAACCGGTTCGCCGTCGTGTCCGCGGAGTGCTCGCCACCCCGCCGTCTTCAGATCACGCCTTTCACCCTCGAACAGGGACCGCTGCTGTGCGGGGTGTGCCTCACCAAGTTCCGCCCGGCACCGCTGCTCCGTGACCTGCGGGCTACTGGTCCCCGAGGCCCCGGTCGAGTGCCAGGCGCAGCAGGGTGAGGGCGTCGGTGGGGTTGGCGGACAGCAGCAGTTCGCCGTCGGCGGCGTCCGCGACCGGGTGGCCGCTGATGAGGGCGATCCAGTTGCCGAGGTCGTCGTAGATCTCGGTCCAGCCGACGTGGCGGCCGCGCCGTTCGAGGGCCTGGACGCCGGGGGTGCTGCTATGCCGCCAACGACAGCCCTTTCGCCAGGGGCCGTGGCGGTGCCCGCGGCCAAGCCCTCTCCGCCACCTCCGGCGATGGCTCCGCCCGCGGCGCTCAGGCGCGCCGCGAGCAGCCGTTTGCCCATCTCCGCGCCAGCCTGAGCCTTGCGGAACAGCTCCGCAACCTCGCCGTCCCCCGCCCGCTCGGCGTCCCCCACGGAGGTCTCCAGACGCAGCGCATTACTCAGGCACGCCTCGACGTACCAGAGCAGGTCGTAGTCCTTGTCCTTCGTACCAATGACGTGACCGGTCTCCTCGCTCATGACGCCCGGTGCTCCTTCCACACCCCCGGGCGGGCGCCGACCACCCAGGCCGGGCCGCGGGGCGCGCTGGCGCGTCTACCCGAACGTGCGGCGGCAATCCGCAGCCGCGGCGCCTTGTCGGCCGGGGCGGCCGGGGCGGGTACCGGGCCGCGGCCCGGTACAGCAGGCAGGCGGCTCAGGCATCGACATGCGGGTCAGGCGTCCGGGTGAGCCTGCGTCTTCAACGACCAGGCTCCGCCGGTGCAGCCCGTCGGCAGCGGCGGGAACCGGTGCCCCTTCACGTCCGTGCTCCAGTGGTGCCCGGCCCCGCAGTCGCACTCGTAGATCCCGCTCGCCGGAACGATCTCACCGGGATGCCACCACATCTTCTCCTCATCCATGCCCCTGGTCTACGACAACACCGCCCGCCATCGCCAGACGAGCACAACCCCTCGTCCTGACCCCGAAGGACGGCGGAATGCTGATCGGCCAGCGACCTGCCCGGTGAGTGAGGCCGGGTCAGGATCGGCGCCACCCGGCACCGCGCCGCTTCGCCTCGGCGGCCGCGGCTTCGGCGGCGGCCCGCTCGCGCTCGGCGGCCTTTCGGCCGGCATCGGCTTGGCGCCGGGGCGGCGGGGTGCGCTTGCGGCCGGCTTCCAGGACCAGAGCGACGGGCCCGGCCGGGGCGGGCCCTTGGTGGAGCTGACCGACGCCAAGCGCGATGTCGATAAACCTTGATGGCCTGCCCCGACTCCGGGGCAGGCCATCAAGGTTTATCGAAGGCACCCGACGACGGTCATCAAGGAATCGGCGTAGGCGCCGGGAAGACCATCAAGGAATCGTGATCCCCGGGGGGCAGTCATCAAGGTCGGCGGCTGAACCTGCCTGGGAAGACCACATCGGGGTGCACGACGACCAGGTGCTCGTCGGCGTACGCGTGCGCAGCTTCGTCGGCCGTGGACCCCACCCTGCGGAAACGAGCCCGGACATGCCAGTCCCCGGTAGCTCCGATCTCGTCCTGAAACCTTCAGTCGTCGCTGACGGTTCCGGTGTTCGGGCGAACTTGCCGGGGGCCTAGGCCGGATCCTTGATCATCGCCATTGGGTCGATGAACGTCTCCATCTACCAGAATGGCTTTGTCCGGTTTTCCGGTGCAATGACCAGTGTCCTCCGCATTCGGCACACGTCAATCTCTCCGGGCGCACCTCTTCGACCCACTTCGCTCTCACCACTTCCCGCGCACGCGGCGGCACCGACGGTGGCCGGCCACGCCGCCCGTGGACCTTGGCCAAGCCTGGTCGGGCCCAGCCCATCGCACCCGCTCCACCCACCCAAGACAGCGGTAGAAGGGTTGTCGCCACGGCTGCTACCCCTTATCCGGGGCTGCCTGGCCTGCGGAAACGGGCCCATCGCCGGGCGAGGCGGTGGAGGTGCCGTACATCCCCTCGTCCGCGGCCTGACGGCGCCCCTTGTCCAGCACGTTGTCCCGCCCGGAATGCCCCGGTCCAGGGCCTTGTCCTCCCGGTTTGTCCGTGACTGGGATCACCCGGCGGAGGCGCCGGTCAACTCCCGCCTGGCCGGGGCGGGGACAGTTCGACCGGTCCAGCCGACACCAGACGGTGGGTCGGATCGACGCCCAGCAACAGCGCGTCGACTGCTCCGAGGACGGGCCCCAGTACTTCCCGAAGATCCATGACTGGATCGGCTGGTACTCCGCCGGCAGGCTCCAGGACTTGCCATCTCCCACCACCGCCCACACGGGGTGGTCGGCGGGGCAGACAACGCGGAGGAACGTCAGGGCAGTGGTGCGCCAGCGCACCTGCTCCACCGGCTCGCTGTCGGGCCGCAGCACTCGCCCAGCACGTACGAGTTCCCGCAGCATCTGTACCTGGCCATCGGAGAGATCTATCCGACTCAACGAGCCGGACCCGCCATCAGCACTGCCTGGACGGCCGTCAGAGGTTGTGGAGGTAGGCGAGCGGGACGGTGCGGGCGGCCTGCTCCGGGGTGTCGCGCAGGGCGGCCTCCTGGGTGTTGATGTCACCCATGAAGTAGCCCTCGCACACCGCCACCCACTGGGGTCGCCGATGCCCGGCAGGCCGCGCTCCACCCATCCGACCTGGTGCCCCTCGCCCGTCACGAGGTAGACGTCCGGGTTGACCGTCCAGTCGGCCAGCGCCCACCAGTCACCGAACAGCTGCGCATCAAGGGCGACCCGCACATCGCTGGGAGGCAGGCGGCAGTGCATCGGATCGGCCGGACGAGGACCCCGGTGGGCGGCCGCTGCGCAGCCGACGTCGGCGCGGCCAGATCCGGGGCGGGCGGCGGCCGCGGCCTTTTGCTCGACGGCGAGGAGCCGGTCGCCGTCCGGGTTGTCCAGAGCGCCGGTGAGGGTGTGCCAGCCAGTCCGGCAACTCGGCCCCCCTGGCCGTCGGCGGCCTCCAGGAGGAGCGGGTCGGTGCCGGGCTGCTCAGGGAGGGCACAGATCGAGTGCCGAGTAGCCGAGGGGAATCTCACCCCTCGGCTCTCACAGAACCGTGCGTAACAGTCTCCCGTTACACGGCTCTTGTCGCTCTGATCATCAGACCACCACGGCACTCACGGTTGCGGTGAGGCGCCAGTGCGCGAACATGCGGGGGTACCGACGAGCGATCTCCTGTATCTTCGCGAGGGCCTTCCGCTTGGCCTTGAGCCGCTTGTACTTCTGGCGGATCCAGCGCACCAGGTAGGCGTTGACGCGCATCACGAAGGGGTGTAGCTCCCACGGCCGGAAGCGGCCGTAGTAGTTGATCCAGCCCGAGACCACTGGGTTGATCCAGCGGGCGAGCTCGTTGAAGGACAGATCCGAGCGGGTGTGCAGCTGCCACGAGCGCACCTCCCGCCCCCTCCTGCCCAGAGCGTCGTTGCTGACGGCCGGCTCGAACGACAGGAACAGCTTCCCGTGCCGGTTCCGGTTGCGTCTGGCGCGGAACGCGTATCCGAGGAAGGTGAACGCCGTGTGCTCGAAGGAGCCTTGGCGTCTTCCGTCCTGGCAGTACACGATCCTGGTCTTGGCCGGGTGCAGCTGCAGTCCGACCTCGGCCATCCTGTCCGTGAGTGCGGCCAGCACCTGGCGGGCCTGGCGCTCAGTGACGCAGTGCAGCACCGCGTCGTCCGCGTAGCGTTCGAACCAGACGGTCGGAAACTCCCGAGCCGTCCAGGTGTCGAACGCGTAGTGCAGGAACAGGTTCGCCAGCACGGGAGACACCGGAGCCCCTTGCGGGGTCCCACGCTCCCGTTCCAGCAGTGCGCCGTCGGGCAGTTGAAGCGGTGCCCGAAGCCACCGATCGACATACAACTTCACCCAAACGGCGTCGGTGTGCGTGTCCACCGCCTTGACCAGCAGGTCCCAGGGCACGTTGTCGAAGAACTTGGCGATGTCGAACTCCACCACCCAGTCCCGTTTCCAGCAGCGTTCCCTGCACTTCCCCACTGCGTCCAAGGCCGACCGCCCTGGCCGGTATCCGAAGCTGTCCGGATGGAAAACGGGCTTCACCCTTCTCATCAGATGCCGGGCCACCACGGTCTGCGCCACCCGGTCGGCGACAGCGGGAATGCCGAGCATTCTCGTGTCACCGCCGTGCGGCTTAGGAATGGCCACCGCGCGCACCGGAGGCGGGAAGTAGGAGCCCGACGACATCCGATTCCAGACCTTGTACAGATTGTTCTTCAGGTCCTTCTCGAAGTCGGCAATGCTCTGCCCGTCCACCCCAGGAGCGCCTCTATTCGCCCTGACTTCCTCCCACGCCTCCTTGACCTCCCACTTCGAAATCTCAAACGGCTTGGTCTGTGACTTCAACTGGCTCACCGAACTCCTCCCGGACTGTGTCCGGTTGATGCGATCAACTCAGTCACGAACGACCCGGCCCCTTCGCTCCACCCCCGTTACAGGGGCTTCATCACTACTACGGGCCGGTCCGCCAGCAGGACCCGCATCGGTACTCGACCCCTCGCAGTGTCCGCTGCTTGGAGCACTCCCTCTCGCCCACCAGTACGCGGCGGGCGGTATCAGACCTGCCTTCTCCTGTTCCGTACGGAAGCCGCAGACCGGACTCACGTCGCCTACACGCCGGACACCACCTGACCAATAGACGGGCACCCGTCAGGCTCATCCCGAAGCCTGTCTCACACCCCGGTTTTGATGTCGTCTGTCTGTCTTTCGACGCGTCAGCAGCGATTCACTTGCGTTCGTCTTCCCGGTCCCCACCTGATGCCTCTTACGACGCCTTTTCCTCATCGCTCACCACGACGGTCTTCAGCCAACGCAGCATGAGGCGGTTTGAAGCCTCCCCCCGTAGGGCGGCTCCGAAGGGCCATACCTTCATCATCCGCACAGCACCATTTCTGGAAGCTTGCCTACAACCAACTCCCTTTCATGTTCAGGACACAAGAGACCGGACACTTGCGAATGGACGCCGAATCCTGCGAGCCGGGGCGTGTTGGGAGGTTGGACCCGTGCGACCTGAGGCTCTGCGTCCGGCCGGGGTTGTCGGAGGCTCCGCCTCGCAGGATTCGGTGTCCGGCGGCTCGCAAACAGCTGTGTCCAGAAGCGCCGTGACGTGCGGGTTTCGGATGCCGGGCTCGCAAACTGTGATGTCCGGCCACAGCAGGTCAGCGGGGGGCGTCGAAACTCCCCGATGCAGGTCAGCGGCCTGTGCCGGGAGGGTGAGGCCAGGTCAGGACCGGCGCCACCAGGAGCGGCTGCGCCTCGCCTCTGCGGCAGCGGCCTCGGCGGCGGCCCGCTCGCGATCGGCCGCCTCCAGCGCCTTCTGGTCCGCAGCGGCCTGGCGGCAGCCGGCACACAGCCCGTCGTCGCCCCACGCGGCCCGCTCGCGCATCTCCCACCGCTCGTCCGAGAACGGCTCCGTACAGCGGGTGCAGGCCGGACGGCGCCGCTCCCGCTCCACGGCCTCCCGCTCCACGGCGGGCCTGCGAACCCTGCACAGCTGCGGCGGGGCCCTGGTGGAGGCACCGCGGCGGCGGCGGTGGTGGCAAAGGCGCTGACCGCCCGCGGACACCCGACGTCTCCAACCCCGCTGCGCCCTGCGGGCACCGCGGGTTCACCGTGCCGGTGAGGGCCGCTGCGGTCACCCCCGTCCCTGGTGGACTGGGAGACCACCGTCCGATCCACCTGACGGCTGCGAGCGGGGCGTCGGGTGGTCGGCGGGCTCGCCCGGCACGTCCGCGACGGGGGCGAGGGCGTGCCGGGCGAGGGTCGGAGGGCCGGCGCTCAGGCGGCGTCGGGGGCGCAGCGGGCCGACGGGGTCGGCAGCGGGATCGGCGGCCTCGTGGTGCGGCTGGCGGATCCGGACGGCGCAGCGGCTGTATCCCGGAACTCGTGGGCGGTGGCCCGGAGTACGGCGATCAGCGCCAGCAGCATCAGCACTCCGTGGGCCGGCATCGACAGGTACGGCGCCACGCCGGGCGCGATGAACTTGAGGTAGCTGCCGAAGGACGAGAGCTGGACCAGGACCGGCAGGTACCAGAGCTGCCGCGGCCGTTGGAAGGCGGCGAGCACGCTGAGGATGTCCGCGATGTAGAAATAGCGCTCGTGCATGGACGGCAGCAGGAACGGCACCGTGATCGCGCAGGCGGTGGCCAGCAGCAGGATCACCGTTGCGGTGAGCCCTGTGCGCGCGTTGCCCGCGGTACGGTCCTCTGGTTGTGCCCGGCTCGTGCGCCGTACGGCCCGGACCGCCGGCCAGATCAGTGCCAGGACCAGCAGGCCCGCGACCAGGACGCCCGCCCGGCGCACCGGGTCCTCTTCGCCGTACGGCACCGAGACGAACTGGTAGACCGTCGGCGCGTTGAGCGTGAGGTCCTTGTAGGTCCCTGTCTGCCGCACGTACACCGTCAGCAGCTGCCAGGGGTCGGAACCGAGCAGGACGGCGGGGACGTCGAGTGCCACGTATGCGGCCGGGACGGCCAGCAGGCTCCGCCACGGTACCCACCGGGTCAGGACGGCGACGAGCAGCAGCGGGAACAGGAAGACCGCCTGGAGCTTGAAGGCCAGGGCGATCCCGAAGAACGAGCAGGTCCGCCAGGGACGGTCGCGCAGGAGATGGTAGACGCCTGCCACCAGGAAGGTGGTGAAGACCGCGTCGGATTGGGCCCACCAGCCGCTGTTGGTCACGACCGTGGGCAGGAACAGCACGATCACCGCTGCGGTGAGCGCCCGCCGGGGCCGGTGCGGCGACTGCAGTGCGGCGATGCGGTAGGTGTAGTAGGCGAGCGCCAGGTCAAAGAGGATCGATAGGCACTTGACGCCCTCCATCGCCGGCACCGGCAGGTAGGTGAGCGCGGCCATGAGGTACAGGTAGGGGACGTTGTAGTCCGAGAAGTCGGCGTTGCCGAGGGCGTGGAACCCGCCCTGCTCCGTGATGTACCGGTACCAGGGACCGAGGAAGCGGTACCAGTCCGGCGATTCGTACTCCAGTAGCAGGAACCGGACCAGGAGCGCGGACGCCACCGCCGTCACCGCGGTCAGGACCAGGACCGTCGAGTCGGCCCGGTCCGGAGGCGGTCCTTCGTTCCGGCGTGGTTCCTCAGCGGCTATCTCGGACATCGGTCTCCCGTTCGGCTGGGCGGAAAGGTTCGCGCGGCGGGGCACGGCGGGGCACGGCGGATGGGGGACCACGGACGTGGCGGGCCGTGCGACGGGGCGGGGGCGCTGTGGTCCTTCGTGCCGAAGCCCTGTGCGCCGCCCGGGCATGGCGGAGCACGGCGGGGCACGGCGGGGCACCCGTCGCGCGCCGTCGCGCGCCGGGGCATGGCAAGGCACAGCGGGGTGCCCGTCGCACGGCCCGCCTGTCGTGTTTTCGTTGTTCCTCAGGGCCGCCGGCCGCCGTGCTCCTCACGAGTCGGCGTGGCGCCGGCGCTTCGCGTCAGCCCTTCGCGTCGGGCCTCAGCGGACCTCGGCCACCTGGGGGCCGTATTTCGCTTCGATCTGCGCCGCCGCGGTCTGCCACTGCGGCGTGTCGACCACCACTCCGGCGCCGTCGATGGCGACCGTCACCGCCTCGATCTCCACACCCTTGGCCCGCCAGTCCTCCCTGTCCGCTCGGATCCGGGCGCCGAACGCCGACAGCTCGTCGCGCGAACCGGCCGCGACGGCGAACTGCAGCTTCACCGCCGGCCAGTCGGTCAACATCGAGGCCGCCGCCGCGTCCAGGCCGCTGCCGGGGACCCGCATCATGTAGAGCGTGTTCGTGCTCGTGTCGCGGCAGGTGCCGAAGTAGTGGTCGCGGTAGCTCGCCATCGCCATGTACTCGATGGCCTGACCCGCCCGTTCCAGATCGGACTGCGCCGTCGTGGCGTACGACAGCGGCGACGGCGAGCCCGAGAGCGTGGGCCAGGACGATGGGTCATCGGACGACGGGCCACCGGAGGACGGCACCCCCGACGAGGGGAAGCCCGACGAGGGGAAGCCCGACGACGGCACCCCCGGCGACGGGGCACCGGACGATGTGAGCCCACCCGGCGACGGGGAGTCCGACAGCACCTGCTTCCCGTGCTGGTGCAGGCCCAGCGTCCGCCAGCCCGCGGGCCCGTTCGCGCACTTCAGGATCACGGCGACCGAGCGCGTCGCTCCCGGCGTCGGGCTCACCAGACTCACGCCTGCACCGGCCGGGCTCGTCCGGGAGTCCCCGGAACCGCTGCCCAGCTGTGTCAGCGCCCCCGCCCCGACGGCCAGCACCGCCACCGCTGCCGCGCCCCGCAGGGCCCTCTGCCGCCGCGCCCGCCGCCGCCCGGCCGCGTGCAGCTCGGCCAGCGGCGCGCTGCCACCGACCCATACCGCATGTTCTGCGAGCCGGCCCGCCAGCTCTTCCTCGAATGCGGCCTCAGCGCTCACGGCCCCACCAACTCCCTCACCAGTTCCATTTCCTGCCGAAGCGCCTTGATCCCGCGCGCCAGGTGCGTCTTCGCCGTGGGCAGCGAACACCCCAGTTCCTCCGCCACCTGCGCGACCGGCAGATCCAGGTAGTAGCGCAGCACCACCGCCGCCCGCTGCCGCCGCGGCAGCCCGGCCAGCGCCGCCGCCAACTGGTCGTCCCACCCGCTCTCCTGGACCACCGGCCTGTCCGGCAGCGCGGAGGTGAGCTCCTCCCGTCTGGTCCGGCGCCATCGCGAGACGTGGGTGCGGACCATCGTCGTGCGGACATATCCCTCGGCCGCCCCCGCGTCCCGGATCACCGACCGCTTCGGGTAGACCTGCACCAACGCGTCGTGCAGGAGGTCCCGGGCGTCATGAACGTTCCCGGTGATCAAGTACGCCCCCCGCAGCAGGGTCTGGTACCGCGCCGCGACGAACTCGTCGAACGGGTCGGATCGGCAGCCCCCCGGGCGCATCAGTTCGCGCTTCATACTCCTTGGACGCACCACCCGCCGAAAACGGATGACAAGACTTCGATATCAATTTCCGCAGGCCAGTGTGACGGGTCGGTGGTTCGGTGGTGGGTCTTGTCTGTGAGCTGGGGGTTCATGGGTTGGTTGAGAAGGGTCGGGCCGTGATGGGGTCGTGTTCTGGGGTTGGGGGCCGGGTCTGGTGGCGTTGCTGGCTGGGTGAGGTTTGAGAAGCCGTTGTCTTTCCGAGAGTGATGGGTGTGTTTCCGCTGGTCAGGCATAGGGCTGGTGCTTCAGTGGCAGGGACGAGGTGTCGTGTCGTCTCTTCGGTGGAGGTGCCGGGATGCCGTCGGTGATGGGGTTGCTGGAGGAACGCGAACGTGCTGCCCGGCAGCGGGTGGAGGCGCTTCAGGCCGAGCTGCGGGAGGCGGAGGCCGTGTGGGAGCGGTTCGTGATCGCCCGCAAGACGGTGGGCGAGGTTCTGGCGGAATCTCCCGGCGGTAAGGAGGTGGCGCGGGCCGTGGTGGACGGTGAGCGGCCGGCGCCGGTCGCGGCAGATGGGTTGGCCGTTCCCGTCCTCGCCGGCAATCAGCAGCCTGTACCGCAAACCGAGAACTCACACCTCGACGTCAGGCGTTAGGACGCGCAGTCGCGGCAGATGGGTTGGCCGTTCCCGTCCTCGCCGGCAAGTTGGGCGCGGTGGTGGACCAGGAAGCAGGTCATGCAGGTGAACTCGTCCTGCTGAAGGGGCACGACCCGAACGGTGAGTTCCTCGCCAGACAGGTCGGCGCCCGGAAGCTCGAGGCCTTCGGCGGCCTCGGCGTCGATGTCGACTGCGGAACCCTTCTTGTCCTCGCGCTGGCTCTTCAGTTCCTCGATGCTGTCATCGCTGCTGCCGTCGCCGGTGTCGCGTGGGGCGTCGTAGTCGGTTGCCAAGGCGGTACCTTCTCGTCAGGGTCGCTTCCGGGCAGGCGAGCCGTGCCGCTTGCCCGACCAGCGCAGTGCCGGCGCGCGCGAGGCCACCGATCCCGCCCGTGACGCACCACCATCCCACCTGTCGTCCCCCGACGCGCCCGTGGCCCGCTCGACACACATGATCAGGCGCAAGAGCCAGAACGACCGATGCCAATCCATCGGCGCACCGCGGGACGGGGACAGGACGGCCGCGCGCGTCAGATCGCTGCCGGCTCCGGCTGCTCGACACCTGTTGGGTGCCAAAAGTCTCGTACGTGCGCTGAGCTGGGCGTTCGCTAGCCGGCCGTGATCTTCTGTTAGGCGGTGCTGCGGTACTCGTGGATCAGTGGGCTGAGGACGTCGTGACGCTGGACCCGCTGCTCGGGAAAGGGAGTCACGTCCGGGTCGTCGGCAGGGCGCTCCCAGGCCGCTTCCCCGCTTCGGGGCGAGTTCCCGGAAGCGGCTTCCGGGCGCAGGCCGCGAGCCGACCAACAAACAGGGCCGGGGCCCGCGCAATCATGCGCCGACCCCGGCCCTAGTAGTAGCGGGGACAGGATTTAAACCTGCGACCTCTGGGTTATGAGCCCAGCGAGCTACCGAGCTGCTCCACCCCGCGTCGGTGAGATCACCCTAGGCGATGACCCTGCCAACACGAAATCGGATTCCCACGGGTACGCCACAGCCGGAGGTCACCGGCTGGGCCGCGCGCAGTGTGGAAGGGCAGCAGGCCGTGGGGCCCGGGGGTCTGTCAGAACTGGCTGCGCCGCGCCCTGGGACGGGCGGGCTGGGCCCGTTCGGTGCCGCGCAGTGCGAGGGCGGCGGTACGGGTGCGCTCCGGCCAGTTCATGACCTGGCGCAGCGTGGCGGGGTCGAGGGTGCGGGTGAGGTCGCGGACGGCCTGGTGGTCGTCGTCGGTCAGGGCGTAGAGGCCGGCCCGGTCGAGGGCCGTGTAGAGGGGTTGGGCTGCGGTGCCGGCGAGGCGGCGGTGGGCGGCGTCGGTGGTCTGGCGGGCCTGGTGGCCTTGCGGGCGCATTCGGCGACGTCTTGCCGGTGGCGTTCGGCGCGCAGCGCGTGCTGGAGGGCGGTGTCGTGGTCGGGGTCGTAGCGTTCGGCTCGGGTCTCGGCGGTGTGGTCGCGCAGGCGCTGCCACTCGGCGCGGATGTCGGCTGCGGTGGCGAAGGCGGTCTCGTCTCCGGCGTCGGCGTGCCGGTCGGCGCAGCGTTCCTCGAACCGGGCCTGTTCCAGGGCTTGCTGGATGTTCTCCAGGGTCATCCCGGCCGCCCGGCGGCGGACCTGGCGGCGGACGTCGCCGAGGAGCCCGTGCTCCTGGTCGTCGGCCTCCTCCTGGTGGGCGTGGTTGGGGCGGGTGGGGTGCTTGGCGAGGGCGGCGTGCAGCGTCGCGCTGGCCTGCCAGGCCTCGGCGTGCACGACGGGCTCCGGCACGGCGAGGCCCGGACGGGCGCCGAGGACGACCCGGCCCTCCACCAGAGCCACCCAGCCGCCCAGGCCGTCGACGTCCTTCTCCGTCCAGCCGCGGGCCAGGCCGGCGCCGTGGTGCAGGGTGCGGATGCCGTCGTGGCCGGACCAGCGCAGCCACATCGAGCCGCGCACCAGCGGGGAGTCGAGGATCGGGCGGCCCAGCTCCCGGTCCGCAGGCGCGGGGCGGCTGCTGCACAAGGCCAGCTCCAGCCGGTCAGGCGCGGCGGTGGAGTCCGGGTCGGGGCGGGTGGTGGCGGTCATCGCGCGGTGCCTCCGGGAGTCGGGAGCGGGTACGGGCGGCCGTCCCGGGCCCGCGGTGGGCCGGGACGGCGGGGTGTACGGCGTGGGTCAACCGGTGACGGCCTCGGCGTGCCGGTGGAGCGCGTCCAGGAGCGCGGTCTGGTGGTCGGTCAGCTTGCCGTCGGTGCGGGCCTTGTCCTGCTTGCGGAGCCAGATGCCGGGTCGGAAGGCCGGGTCCGCTTCGCCGCCGGTGCGGTTCGCGGGGCCGGTGAGGGTGCCGCCGGCGGCGAGGTAGGCGAGCAGGCGGCGGTAGGAGCGGCCGGTCTTGCCGTAGATGCGCTCGTCGTCCATCGAGCAGATGACGGTGCCTTCAGCGACGTCGACCACTTCGTGCGGGATGCGGGTCTCGTCGACGATGCGCGGGGTGGCGGTGAAGTACAGCCGGCGCTTGGCGGGGACCTGGTCGTCCGCGTGGACGGCGGCCCACGCCTTGCCGTCCGAGCCGGCGGTGCGGTGGGCCTCGTCGACGACGACCAGGTCCCATGCGGGCAGGCCGTGCAGCTGATGGGCCTGAACGATGCGCTCCAGCGAGGCGTAGGTGGCGTACACGGTGACCGGCTCACCCGCCTTCTCCGCGACGACCAGGTCAGCGATCCGCGCGGCCTGCGTCGACACCTCGGCGTGGACGCGGGCGCGCGCCCACCGGGAACTGCATCAGCCGCGCCCCCGCCCCGGCGCGCGGCGGGCCGGGGCCCGGCAGCGGGCCCGGCCGCGGGGGCGCGGGGCGGGCCTCAGCGGCGCGGGGCTTCGCCGTTCGCCTTTGCGCCAGGTATTCCGTGAACTGGACGAGGGGGGCGGGGGCCGTTGTCCCGGTGAAGGGGCCGTACGCTGAGCTTCCCATGCACATCCGAGGCGTGGACATCATGGCCAAGGAGAGCATCGTGGCGCAGGGACGTTCTGGCATCAGAGGTGCGCGGGTCGGGTCCGGACCGTTGGGGGAGCCGGAGCGCGGCGACCTCGCCCCTCGCACGACGGTCTCGTTCTGGTGCGGCAACGGGCACCACACACAGCTCAGCTTCGCGATCGAGGCAGTAGCCCCGGAGACGTGGGACTGCCCCAGGTGTGGCCTGCCCGCCGGCTCCGATCCCGACCATGTGCCCGTCGCCGAGGGCAACGCCCCCTACAAGACGCACATGGGCTACGTCCGGCAGCGCCGCAGCCAAGAGGACGGCGAGATCCTGCTCAACGAGGCACTGGCCAAGCTGCGCGGGACCATCTAACGGTTGGGGCCGCGCGCGGCGCCGGCGCCTCGGCGCGCCGCGCCGGGCGTGGGGGTGCGTGGCTCCTGTTGCGTATAGCAGCGGGCGGTGTCGTCATCGGGAGCGACGAAGAAGGCCATCCCCACGTTGGCATGATCGCAGCCCCCTACACCCGACTCGCCAACTGAAGCGCACACCTGGGCTTTTGTCGCCGATGCAGGTCGTTCCGTCGCCAGCACTCGCAAGGTGTCGTGCTCCAACCTCGCAAACTGCGGTGCACCGCCGCAGCGCTGACCAGCGGGTTCTAAACGATCACTCGCAAACTACGGCGCTCCGTCACAGTCCCCCGTTGACGGGATGCAGATGGTCTGCGATCCAGGCAGGCACGCCGCGTCCCCCAGCCCGGGACTACGGCGACTCCACGCTCGTTCGCGTTCGGCCGTTTCCAGCGAAACAGGCCCCGGCAAGGCGGCCGTTCTGGCATGCTCACCCGAATGCAGCAGGCTCGGGTGACCGCAGCCTCACACAGCGTCAAGCCAAGACCCGGGGTGGGCAGTGCAGTACACGATCAGCGCGTCAGTGTTCCTCGCGATCGTCATCATCGCCCGCCTACGGCGTACCACACACGCCCGCAGCCGCGTCGACGAGGCCTTCACCGTCTTCACCGCCGTCGTCTTCGGCGTGCTGATCGCCGCCACCACGTGGGGCCACGCCATCCTCCAACTCGTCGGCATCGCCGTCGACGCCACCCACTGACACCACCTGCGGCTGTTCCGGCCGGCAGACCTACTGGTAGACCGACCGACCCGGACCAACGGCGGGGCCGTCCGAAGCGACGTGCCATCAGGCACGGGAGAGGCGCCGGCTGCGACGGGGCGGAGGTGTCGTCATGGACGACAGCTCGCCCCCGCCAGGAACGGTCATGCGGGCCACGACACGCCCACCGCATCGCGCCGGCCGGCGCGATGCGGGGAGGTCAGCGGTGACCGGAGAAGGAGACGGTCACAGTCATCCGTACTCGAAGACGTCCTCGCGGTGGCGCGGACCTCGGCCCCGGCCACCCGAGCCCGGCCGATCACAGGTCCGCCCCCGGCGATCTCCGGGGCGGCCGTAAGCTGCCGAGGCCCCGAGAAGGCACCGGAAGCCGCCACCCGCAGGTGGCGGCCTTCCGGCACCTCAGACAGGGACGGCGACGACACGACAGTCCGGGTGCCGCACCCGGCGATGTCACTCAACCGGCCGGCGGGTGAGCGGGGGCAGGGACGCGAACCGGCCACCGGCTGGGCCTGCGGGTCAGCCGTCCAGCCGTTCCGCTCTTCCCGAGGGCCGGTGCGGCGCCGGTCCGCACCAGCCCGGTGCCCGTGGCGGCGGCCGTCTTCTTCGCCGCGGGCTGCTTCGCGGGTGCCGGCAGTCCGGCCAGGGCCTGCAGCCACGTTGTAGAACTGCGCGGCGTTGGCCGCAGACTGCTCGGGGGTGAGGGTGGTGTCGAAGACCCGGTCGACGCGGGTGCGGAAGCGGTCCTTCAAGTCCTCGGGCAGGCCGAGGAGTTCGGCGATGAGCCGGATCGGCAGCGGGTCAACCGACCCAATGAGGCCGGTCGATCCGACGCTATGTCGGGTTGGCCTGCCTGCGTTGCGGGACGCTTTCGGGCCCTCTGCGTGGTCACAGAGGGCCCGATGCGGTCTCCCTGATCAAGCAAAGTTTCGGGGTAGGGGTGGATCAGTTGCCCGGCGTGATGGTCGGCAGGTAGCCCTTGGGGTCCAGTCGCGGGGTTGCGGAGCGTGTTGCGGCTGGAGGGTCGGCGGGCAGCTTGGGCGATCTGGAAGAAGTGGAGAGGGACTGGGCGGCGACGCCGCAGATGCGGCGAGTGCGGCTGCGTTCGATGGCCTCGTGGCTCTTGAGGTAGCCGTTGAAGTGCTCGACGCGGTTGCGCAGGCGGAAATAGTGGTGGACTCAAGCAAGCCGTCCGTGGTCGAGTGCCTGCCAGAAGTGGATGTCGGCCTCGCGGGCGAAGGTGAGGAACTCGCGGCGGCAGACCTGAGGCGCTGGCGTACATCTCCCCTGTCCGCGGCTCGGCGGTCAACTTCTACGGGGGAGATCACCGTCAACTGTGAACGCAGGCTCGCCTGGCTCGACGATCGCGGGCACCGGCCGCTGCGCAGGCGCGGTACCGATGCCCGGCCACGGTTGACATCCGGCAGCCCCGGTACGGTCGTTCCCGCCGGCCTGGAGGGATGGGGCTGCATCGTGCGCTGAACGCTGCCGGGCATCTCACGTCCCTTTGCAGCCCGGCGGGGTGCGTTGCGCTAAATGGGTGATTAGCAGTCATATACCTTGTTTTTATGGCTGCTTGGATGACTCACTTGTGGTGTCCGATCAGGGGGCTGCCCATCCCTCCATTGGGGAAGGCAGCCCATCGGTATGTGTTGGTGTGTGCCTGTCACAGGCCCGCGAGGGCGCCCATCGGAGGAAGCCGTCGGCCGACGTGCTTTCCCAGCGCACGGGCTGACGAGGGTGGCTCAGGCGTCCGAGGAGGCGTTCTTGCGAGCCATCAACATACTTCGAGTGCTGTTCGGAACCGGCGCTGTCGGTGCGCTCATCCTCACCGCCCCGGCGGCACACGCGCAGACCGCGCGTGCGGCGTACACGGTGATCGTGCCGTGCAGCGAAACCGCGTTGGCCAGCGCCGTCAATGCGGCCAACGCCTCCGGGGGCGGTGCCCTGATCCTGGCACCCTTTTGCACCTATTCCCTCACCAGCGCCCACAGCTCAGGTGGGGCCGGCGGACCGACGGGGCTGCCGAACATCACCACGCCGATCACCATGACCGGGCTGGCCACCCAGATCACCCGCGCGCCCGGTGCGCCCGCGTTTCGCATCATCGAGGTCGACGGGCCCTCTCATCTGCCCGCCACCAACGGCCGGCTCGCCTTGACCACGGTCGCCATCAGCAACGGTGACGCCGGTTTCGGGGTGGGCGGCGGCATCGCCAACCTCGGCGGGTCGGTCGTCCTGATCGGCGGGGGTGTCAGCAACAACCGTGCCTCGTTCGGCGGCGGCATCTACACCGACACCGCACTGACGATGACCACCAGCAGCGTCACCGGCAACACCGCCACGGTCGACGGCGGCGGCATCTACCAGAACGCCGGCTCCGTAGCGCTGGTGGGCACCAACGCCTCCGGCAACACCCCGGACAACTGCGCCGCCACCCCGCCCCTGACCGCGCCCTGCTGAAGCCCGACGGCGGCACCCCGGGACACCTGCCCCACCGAGCTACCCGGGCTGCAGTCAGGTCGACGGCGCGGTGGAACCACACCGCCCGCACCACCTTCCCATGCCCGCTCCCATCCGGGCCAGCAACTTCCGGCAGCACTGCGAGCCCTGCCCCGTGACTGCCGGAACCCGATCATGCCCTGTGCGACGGACCGTCGATCCGGCAGCTCCGGCGAACCGGGCAGCAGTGTCATCCGCAACAGCAAAGGAGATCAGTCATGGCACCCGTCATCACCTCCATCTCGCCCACCTCGGGCCACTCCGGCCAGACGATGACCATCACCGGCACCGGTCTGGGGAGCCTGAGCACCACCAAGGTGAACATCGGCACCAAGACGGTCACGCCCACCACGGCCAGCAACACCTCCGTCACCTTCCCCATCCCGTCGGGGTGCAGCGGCCAGGCCAACGTCACCGCGACCGTCTCCGGGGTCAACAGCAACAGCAGCGCCTTCTTCTACGTCGCCGCCCCGACGGTCACGTCGCTGACCCCCAGCACCGGCCCCGCCGCGCCCGGCGCCATCGACGTCTTCGGCACCGGTTTCTCGACCGCGACCTCGGTCGCCTTCGACGCGATCGGCACCGCCGTCCCCACCATCCTGTCGGACAGCCACCTGACCGTCACCCCTCCGGCCCACGGCGCCTTCACCGGCTGCACCGACGCGGCGGACTGCCTCGTCACCAACAGCGGCGGCACCAGCTCCCCGATCGGCGCACCCGGTCAGTTCACCTACTACGCACTGCCGACGGTCACCGGCGTGACGCCCAACACGGGGCCGGCGGGCACCACCGGGGTCATCGTCGCCGGCACCTGCTTCGTCGACGTCAGCTCCGTGACGTTCACCCCGGTCGGCGGTGGCGCGTCCACCCCGGCCGTCAACGTCAGCGTCACCGGTGTGGGCAGCCTGACCCTCGACGTGCCCGGCACGCTGGCCGCGGGCACCTACGACATCCAGGTCACCAACCCCGGCGGCACCAGCGCGGCCGTCGCCGCCGACCACTTCATCGTCGTCTAAGCCCCGGGCGAGGCACGGACACCAAACAGCGGGCAGCGCAGTCGCCCCCCTCCCCGGGGGGGGGGGGGGGGGGGCGGCCCCCCCGCCCCCCCCCGCCCCCCCCCCCCCCCCCCCCCCCCCCCCCCCCCCCCCCCCCCCGCCCCCCCCCCCCCCCCCCCGGGGGGGGGGGGGGGCCCGCCCCCCCCCCCCCGCGACCGCGGACCCCCTGCGCCCTGGCCGCCCACAGCGGCCTGGGCACCCCACCAGCCACGCAAAGGAGCATCCGATGGCTCCGGTCATCAGCAGCATCAACCCCAACCACGGGCCGCCCACGGGGGGCACGGCCGTCACGATCACCGGCAGCGGCTTCATAGGCGCGACCTCGGTGAAGTTCGGAACCGTGCCGGTGTCGTCATTCACGCTGGTCAGCGACAGCCAGATCACCACCATCGCCCCCGCGGGCACCGGTTCGGCCGCCGTCACCGTCGCCACGCCACTCGGCACGAGCAACGGCGTCACCTATACCTACAGCACCGTGCCGGTGATCACCGGCCTGGCCCCGACCTCGGGCACGGCCGGCACCTCAGTGGTCATCAGCGGCTCCGGGTTCACCGGTGCGTCATCGGTGCACTTCGGAACAGCGTCGGCGGCATTCACGGTGCTCAGCGATGGGCAGATCCAGGCCACAGCTCCCGCAGGCTCCGGAACGGTCCAGGTCACGGTCACCACACCGGCGGGCACCAGCAACGGTGTGCCCTTCACCTACACGGTCCTGCCGGTGATCACCAGCCTGACCCCGACCTCGGGCACGGCCGGCACCTCAGTGGTCATCAGCGGCTCCGGGTTCACCGGTGCGTCATCGGTGCACTTCGGAACAGCGTCGGCGGCATAC
>NZ_JBIWPN010000082.1:19189-21780 GCF_044768305.1 Kitasatospora sp. NPDC101155
GGAACGGTCCAGGTCACGGTCACCACACCGGCGGGCACCAGCAACGGTGTGCCCTTCACCTACACGGTCCTGCCGGTGATCACCAGCCTGACCCCGAACCAGGGGTCAACCAGCGGCGGGAACACCGTCACCATCTCCGGCACCGGCCTTTCGGGTGCGACCTCGGTGCTGTTCGGTACCCACGCCGCGACGATCATCGCCAACACCGCCGCCCAGATCACCGTCACCGCACCCGCGGGAGCGGCGCAGTCGGTCAACGTCACGGTCACCACCTCGGCGGGCACCAGCAACCCGCTGCCCTACTTCTACGTCGCGGCCCCCGCCGTCACCGGCCTGATTCCGACCATGGGACCGAGTGGTGGCGGGAACACCGTCACCATCTTCGGCTCCGGCCTGGCTCTCACCAGCGCCGTGCACTTCGGGTCCGCCGCGGCCACCAACATCACCGTGATCTCCGACAGTCAGGTCACCGCGACTGCCCCGCCCGGCACGGGGACCGTCCTGGTCACGACCACCACACCAGGCGGCACCAGCACCATCGGGCTGGGCAACGCCTACTACACCTATGTCGCGCTGCCCGTCATCAGCTCCCTCAGCCCCGCCCAGGGTTCGGTGTCCGGCGGCGACGACGTCCTGATCAGGGGAAGCAACCTCACCTACACCGACGCCGTGTTCTTCGGCACCGCCCCGGCGTCCTTCGCCGCGGTCTCCGACACCATGGTCGTCACCACCTCACCGCCCGGTGCCGTCGGCCCGGTCACCGTCACCGTCCACTCCCCGGGCGGCACCAGCAACGGCGCCACCTTCCAGTACCAGCCGTAGCGCATCCCGAACGCCAGCGTCCACATCAAAGGAGGCGTCGTGCACATTGATGAGCGGTGGGACGAGAGGATCAGCTGCGGGTCCTCCGGTGACGGGCACGGTGGTCGCCTGGGGTGAAGTCGATGTCGGGGCGGTGCATCCACGGCGCCGGCGGGTCTTCTGACTGGGGGAAGAGGAGGTGATGTTCCAGGGGCCTCGCCGGACGCCGGGTGGACCGGGGCACCTGGTGGACCAGCACCGACGTCAACGGCGCGTACATCGTGATGGCCCCCTCGGTCGAGGTCCTCGAAGTACTGGACGAGCAGCCGCCCACCAGCTGGTGAACCGGCGGTCGTCGGAAAGCGGCCCCGGCGTCCCGGGAGCGCTTTGCGGCGAGGTGTTCTTTGCGGGCCGGGGGTGGCGGGGACAACCAGCGGGCCGCTGGTTGTCCCCGTCGCGACCGGAGTCGGCTCCCGTCGTTCGATCCGGGCCGGTGGGGGACTCGGCGGCGGTTGCCGCGCCGGTACGGCGTTCCGAGGGCTGTCCGCGTCCCGCTCCCCGCGTGGCCTGCTCCGTCACGCGGAGGGCGCCGGGCCCGCCGCTGAGATCAGGACGTCTTCCGCGGCGTTTTCCGCCGTCGGGTGCGCCGTGGTCTTCCGCAGGGTGAGGACGGTGAACGCCGCCACGGCGGTGAGGGTCCGGGCGTCGTTGTACAGCTCCCAGCGGTGCAGGATGCCTGCGTGGTCGGGTGGCGGCGCGGTGGCGGCCCACTGCTTGATGCGGCCGTTGATCGGGACGTTTCCGAAGCGGTGATCAGGAAGGAGGTGACGGTCAGGCACCCCGCCACGGCGGCGAGGGCCCGGGGCCTGCCTCGTGTGAAGGCGGCCAGGGCGAGGCAGCCGAGGGCGGAGACCGCCATGGCTGCCTGCATGGTGATCCCGTTCATCTTCATCAGCTCGGCGTGGAAGGCGAGTCTCATGTCGAGCGGCACGGCGTCGAAGGTCGGAACAAGGTTCGCGGCGCCGTAGCCGAAGGCACCGGCGAGCAGGCCGGTGGAAAGCAGGGACACTCCCTGGAGGAGTCGGATGCGCATGAGGGGCCTTCCTGTGAGGGGCGCCGTTGCGGCGTTCAGACGACGGTGAAGCGACTGCCCGCCCCGCCTCGCCCCGCAGCCGCCCGGGGGGAGCCTGCGGGACTCGGCTCCTGTCCCGGGCGGGCCGCAGGCCGTCGGCCGGATCGGCCGGCTCCTCCTCCAGGGGCAAGCAAGCTGGTGACCTCGGCGATCGCCTCCGCCGAGGGGTGAAAGTAGCGCCGTACGTTCTCCCGCTTCTTGTGCCCGCGACTTGGCCATCAGCGTCGACAGGCTGGCTCCGGCCTCGCCGAGATGGGTGCGCCCGGAGTGGTGCCATCCATGCAGGTCCCAGTCCTCACCCTGCACGCCGCCGAGTCGGCGGGCCTGCCGGTCGGGCCCAGAAAGCGCAGCCGCGGCGGCCACAGCCTGCGAACCCACCGGCATCAGCTCACGACACGGCAACCTGGCCATCAGGTTCCGTCTGCGTGAAGCGCGAGAATCCACTAACCCATCGGCTTCGCAAGATGATCGTCTCGCAGGCGTCGGCGAGCACGGAGGCCACCTCGGCCCAGTGGTCACCGGGGTCGTCGACTTTTCTGAGCGTCTGAGTGTCGGCGACGGCGCTGACCTGACCTCCTAATGCTGTTGTCAAGCCATCGCTGTGACGGACGGTTCTTCTTCGTAGCACCGTCCGTCACGGATGAGGGCCCACAGGACA
>NZ_JBIWPN010000083.1:0-20290 GCF_044768305.1 Kitasatospora sp. NPDC101155
ACTCCCGTACCAGTGAAGTCAGGATGATCAAGAGATCGCAGAGTGACCCGATTTTGATCCGCCGTCCGTGGCCCTCAATTCACCCGTTGCCGACAGGTGAGCCTGATTGCACCGGCTTCGGCGGCGGCCGACGTTGCTGCGCCCACCGCGGAGATGGCCGCCGACGATCGGGCGGCCCAGGCGCGCGGCCTCAGGCAGCTGTACGAGTGGCACTGGTATGTGGCCGTCCACCTTCCGTCGGGCGATGAGAGCGGCGTCAAGGCGAGGAACACGCACGCCATGGCGGAGCTGCACCGGTGCTTCAACTGCTCCTTCCCGGTCGCCGGAGCGCCGCACAACTTCCCCAGGCAGGGGCAGTTCATCCCGCTCAAGGCATGCGTCGTGTTCTTCTGCAAGAACGCCCCCGTCAAGGCGTGGCAGGACGACGGCGGGCACTTCCATTTCATCGCGCAGAAGGGTCATTTCGATGGTGCCGGTTCCGAGGTCCATTTCTATTTCTGGACCGACAGCCACGGATACCTGCGAATGACCACCCGTGGCTACGTCACACACCCGTCGATTCCCGACGATCTCAACCGGGAAGGCGCCTACCAGATGTGGCACAACTTCGCTCTCAAGCTCGGAGAGCACCTGTGGGAGCGGTGTGGTTGGACCTGCCGGTAGGGCTAGTCCCAACGCCGTGTAGATAGGGTCTGCGGATGCCTGTCGCCTGGGGTCTCCTTCGCGACCTTCTCCTACCTGCGCCACTACATGTGGCACACGGTCTGGCGATGGGTTCAGCGGAAACACCCAAGACGGCCTGGAAACAGATCCGTCGCCACTACGGCGGTCGCGGGTCTTGGCGGGCCGGCGAGAACAGGGAACTGTTCAACCCGATCTCGGTAGGCACCACGCGCTACCGCTACCGGGGAACAGGTATCCCCACTCCCTGGCCGACCACGGGATGAGAACCACCGCCACGGGACCCCTTCGGGGCTTGTGGAGAGCCGGGTGCGATGCCAAGTCGCATGCCCGGTTCGGGAAGCGGCTCCGGGGAAACGGACCGGTCGAAAGACCGGAACCGCGCCCCGGGCCGACTTCACCAGCTACCGGCCGGGCGGGGCGTCCTCGATGGCGGCGAGCAGGCGGGCGTGGACGGCGACTGCGGCTTCGCGGGCGGCCTGGTCCGGGTCCTCCAACTGCGCGGCGATCAGCGCGGCGGCCGCGGCGAGGACCGGCACTGGGACGGTCGCCGATCGCAGGTGCAGGAGCTGGGCGGCCGCGAGCTCGCCGGGAGTGGCGGCGTCGCGGATGTTCGGGATCAGGGCGGCGATGCCGCGGGGCAGGGGCTGGGTGCTGGTCACCCGGCTCATTCTCCAGCCCGCCGGGTGCCGGTGATCACCACGGCCGGTCGTCCGGCGGCCCGGCGGGAAGGGTGCCGTGGTGTTCCCTGTCAAGTCCAGCGTGTTGAAGTTCAGAGGCCCTGAGCCTGCTGCCGACGGAGTGGCGACGACAGGGCCCTCGATACTGGTGGGCCCTCGTAGGAGTTCAACCCAGTGTGTTTTCAAGTGAGTTCGAGACATGGTTGTCGACTGCTAGGGTGCGATCATGGATCCCAGCCATCCGCTCAGCCTCGTTGAATGGACGACCCGTAACGCCGTCTGCCTCTCTGCGCCTCATCTCGATGCTCCACTTGATGAGCTGGCGGCGCTGCAGCACCTCATCGGTGACGCACGAGTGGTTGCTCTGGGAGAGAACTCTCATCAGATACGCGAATTCGGGCTGCTGCGCGAACGGATTCTGCGTTTCCTGGTCATGGAATGCGGATTCACCGTCTACGCCGCGGAGTTCGGGGCCGCCTCCGGTCGGGCCGTCGATGCCTGGGTACACGGTGGTGACGGCGACCTCGACGCGCTGCTCATGCCCCGCGCGGACGGCTATCCGGGCCAGTCCGCCGAGGGTCGCGACACCCTGAAGTGGCTGCGCTCCCACAACGCCTCAGCGCCGCACTCGGTCCGTTTCGCCGGACTCGACATTCCGGCAGCCGGCGGCTCGCTGGTACCCGCGCTGGAGCCGGTCGCCGCCTACCTGGCCGACGTCGACCGCGGCGCGGAGCGCTACGCCCGTACCGCCCTGGAACTGGCAGAGCCGCTTTCAGGAGGCTCGGGCCTTGCCTCCGCTTACGCCCGCCGTGCCCTCGCCCCCGAGCCCCAGGACCGACTCTCGGCAACGCTCGGCCGGCTGCTCAACCGCATCATGACCATGCGCGAGATCTACACCCAGCACAGCGGACACCGAGCCTACGAACGCGCTCTCTCGGACGTCTGGGCCGCCTGGCGCACCGACCAGATGCAGCGCGCGATGGCCGAACTGCTCAACGGCGCACCGGACGCCGCCGATCTCGCCGCCCGCGACCGCTACCTGGCCGACAGCCTGCTGGAGCTGCTCGACCAGTCCGTACCCGGCACCCGCATCGTGCTAGCCGCCCACAACGCGCACATCCAGCGCACCGCCAACCCCGATGGTGTCCCACTTCCTCGTGTCCCCATGGGGCACATCCTCGCGCAGGAACTCGGAACAGACTATGTGTCCGTGGCACTGACCAGCGGCGGAGGCCGGACTGTGCGGAACACGCCCGATCCGGCACACCCCGCCGGGATGCGCCAGTCCGCAACCGACGCCCCCGAGGCGACACCTGACAGCGTGGAGGCCTTGTTCTCCGCAGTGACCGAGGCACCAGCATTGGTGGACCTCTGCGCGCTGCGCGCGCACGCTCGGCACCACAGGCTTACGGAGCCCACCCGCATCCGCATGGACGACGGATTCCTACCCGTTGCCGCCCTGGACGCCTACGATGTAGTGGTCAACGTGCCGCGTACCACGCTCACGGCAGACATAAGCGAGTAGCGGGTCTGTACAGCCAGCGGACGTCCTCGGTGCGTCCGGCGTCGGCGGCCCACTCGGGCAGCGGCCTGTCCTGCGCGGCCGCGGTGAGCCGGCGGCTGAGCTCGCCGATCGCCCGCTGCCAGTCGTCGAGCTGACCGAACAGGCCGCGCACCAGATTGTCGAGGGCGCCGGCCGGGTCGGCCCCGAAGGAGCGCGCCTCGGTGGCGGCCTCGGCCAGGACGTCCTCGTCCAGGCCCTCGAAGGCGTCCCGCCATGACTCGGCCGCCCGCTCGAACTTCTCCAGCGCGGTGCGCAGCGTGCCTTCGACGGCGGCCGGTGACTACGGCGGTGGGGTGCGGGGCGGGCGGACGGCGTTGGACAGCACCCGCCCGGCGCCGGGGGCGAGCCCGCGCCGGGTAGTACTGCTCATCCGGCCGGCATCTCGGCGGTGGCGGCCCGGCTGGCGGTGGTGGCGGCCTCCAGCTCGGCGGCGAGGACCTCGAGTTCGCGGTTCAGGTCGCCGAGCACGCAGGACGGGAAGGCGGCGGCGAGCGCGCAGACGGCGATCAGCGGCATCCGCTCGCCGGGGTGGAGCTCGGGCAGGGTGCCGGTGGTGTGCGAGGCGCCGAGCACCACGTCCGCCGCCAGCGTGTAGCGCAGTTCCTCGGTCAGCAGGCCCTCGCTGCCCGGGATGATCTCGCGGCTGCTCGCCTGGGTGATCGCCCCGGCCACCCGCCCCAGCAGCCGGCTGTGTTCCTCCTCGCTCTGGCGGCCGGCCAGCTCGCGCACCCACGCGGCCGCCGCCTGCCCCGCGTCGGCGGCCCGGTGCAGCGCCGCCAGGTCGGCCGCGCGCTGCACCTGGTCCTCGCCGTCGTGGGCCTCGGCCTCGTCGTGGGCGCGGGAGTGCAGCGGCAGCGCGGACAGCGGAGAGGTCGTCATACCGGGTGCAACCGCCGTCGGGTCCGGCCGGTCACGGGCAGCAGCGGGTGCAGCAGCAGCGCGGTGCCTGCCTGCCGCCCGAGCAACGGCCGCTGGTGTAGCAAGGGCGCCCTTGCTGTACCACTCGGGGCAGCAGCCGGCGTGTAGCAAGGCTGTCCTTGCTGCACCCGCTGGCGGGCGGAGCTGCTCGCTGCCCGGCTGCGGCTGCGACTGCGACCGCCCGCGCAGCCGTGCTGCCCGTGCTGCGACAGCCGTCGCAACGCCGGGCGCCGGGGTGCGCAGGCGCCGGTGAATTTGCCGCCCATCGGGTGCGACGCAAACTCCCCACCCCAGGTCACGGCGGGTGCGAACGGGATCGCACCCGCCCCGCCGCAGGCCTCGGGCGAGCTGCTGCTGCACGGTGTAGCAAGGCGACCCTTGCTACACGACGGCGCAGCGCTGCGCAGCAGTCGGCCGTTGCGCATGCGCGGCGCGGGACAACCGGCTGCGCAACGGGGACAACCTGGCTGCGCGCCGTGCGGTGCGGGGACAACATCACCGGCGGGCGGGGTGCGCAATGCGGGACAACCTGTGTGTGGGCGGCCGGTACGGACTTTCGTGGCGCGGTGCGAAATCGTGGCGCTGACCTGCGAGGCGACACCCGTGGAAAGTCGCCCCGGTTCGAAACTCGGTCGCCGCACCTGACTACGATCACGCCATGCAAAGCGAACCGGGGCGAAATAGTGGCGAGGTGGCGCTGTTCGATCTGGACGGCGACCAGGCCGAGGGCGCGCGGTGCGAGGGGCCGGGCTGCGAGAACACGCTGCCGCCGCGCACCGGCCGGGGCCGGCGCCTGGTCTACTGCTCGCAGGCATGCAAGAGCCGCGCCGACCGGGCACGGGTCAAGGCCCGGACCACCGCAGCACTGCCCAGCCCCGCAGCACCCGCCGACGCTGACGCCGCGTCGCAGGAACGGCCCGAGGGGGAGCGGCCTGCGGCTGAGCCGCCAGTGGAGCGGCAGCGGGTGCTGGGCGCCGCCGACGCGATCCGCAAGCGCGCCGACGCCTTCCTGGCCGCCGTGGACGGCGACCCGATGAGCGCCCACACGGAGCTGGCCCGGGAGGTCCACACCCTCGCCTCGCTGCTGATCACCAGCGCCCGGGAGGTGCGGGATACGGTCCGCTGGCCCGGCCTGGACGCCGACGCCCGCACCGCGGCGCGGATTCGGGAGGAGTGGAACCTGCCGGACGCCGTGCCCGGCGGCCCGAATACGGACCGGGGCGATTTCCCGGCCCCGCTCCGGGGCAACGTCGACGCCGGTGAAGCGCACCGGTTCGAAATTGCTGCGGCGTCGGCGGCCCGCCCAGCCGTCCCGAATGTCCGGTCTCGGTGAAGTTGGCGAGCAACGCGCTCAACATGACGGATCGCCCGGAACCGTCTCCGGCAACATGGCGGACCGCAGGTCAGAGACTCGCACGGTTCAGAGAACCGCCATGATCACTGAGCTGGCAGCTTCCGAGCGCCGTCTCATCGAAGATGGCGGACCGCAGGTCACGGCGTCGGCCTCCGCCAACTTCGCCGAGACCAGACACCGAAAGCGCCCCGGGCCGAAACCACCGGTACGGCGGCCGGGACGGACGAGCGCGCACCGCTGCGCAGCGCGGTCGTCGACCAACCTGCGGCCCCGGTCGCTCCGGTCGCTCCGGCCGGGCTCCTTGACGAGGTGCCGGTGCCCGAGCTGGTGCTGGGCCAGGTCACCGGCTGGACGCCGCCCACCGACCGCGGCCTGGGCGAAGCACGCCGCGACTACGCCCTCGGCGACGGCCTGGTCCACCTCACCTGGCCGAGCACCCCTGGCGTCCAAGCCCTCGAAGAGCGCGGCCGTCAGGTCGGCTGGACCGAGGTCTACGACGGCCTCGGCAACTGGATCGCCCTCGTCGGCGGCCACCCGGTCGCGGACGCCGCCGACAGCGAACTGCTGCTGTCCGCCAACCCCACCGACGCCCTCACCCTGCTGCGCCTGGCACTCGACCGGGGCCTCGGGGACCAGTAGCCCGCAGGTCACGGAGCAGGCGGCGCCGGGCGGAACTTGGTGAGGCACACCCCGCACAGCAGCGGTCCCTGTTCGAAGGTGAAAGGCGTGATCTGAAGACGGCGGGGTGGCGAGCACTCCGCGCACACGACCGGGAACCGGTTGCCGGACCGCGGGCCACCGGATTTTCGGTGAGATTTGGCGCCACATGGTGTGATGGCGTGTTGTCATGCCGCTTTCGGAGTAATCGGGGTGTGTGGTCCGTTCGGCCGCCACGCTGTGCCTGTTGATCACGGATCGGGGCGTCGGCGATCCACCCGCCGACTACTGCCTGCGAGGTCGCCCCGGCCGGCACCGCGCACGCGGTCAGCGCGAGCACGCCTGCCAGGGCACGCGGCACGCCGCCGCGCGGATCACGCGGGTCCGGTACCTCTGCGAGAAGTGCGCGCAGTGTGCTGCTGCCGGGGATGGCGCCGCCTCCCTGGGGCGGTGTCCGAAACGTGGCTGGCCCCGCCGCTCGCGCGGCGGGGCCAGGACCTTCCATCTTTATCAGCCTTCTACGGTTAGTCGGTGAGGCGATGCTCGTCGTGGCCGAGGCCGGGTAAACCGCGCTCGCCCCGGCCGACTTGGTAGCCCTCGCCGTCTGCGAAGCAACTGGAGCGACGCGTAGTGCCCGCGTCCGCTGCGTGGGGTGTGGCAGCGGGCGCGGGCACTACGGGTTTACCCAGGGGCGGAGTGCCCGGTCGGGTGGGTTACAGGGTGCTGCACTGGCCCGCGCGGGCGCCGGTGACGGTGTTGGGGTGGCCGTCGTTGGTGGGGGGCGGGGTGTTGCCGAAGCAGGCCAGGGAGCCTGCGATGGTGTTGCCTTCGATCTCGGGGCGGTTGTCCTCGGGGAAGGGCCCGGTGCCGCTGTTGCCGGAGACCGTCACGGATCCGCCGATGTGGTTGCCGACGGCCTCTAGGCCGCCGGTGTTGTTGCTCAGCTGGACCGACGAGTGGATCTGGTTGGCGGCGCAGTGGTCGTCGCCGGGGTCGCCGATGACGACGAACCTGCTTGCTCCGGTGGTGGTGAGGGAGCCGGTGACGGTGGTGCCGCACACCCCGACCAGGGTGGAGCCGAAGGAGGAGACGCTGCCCTGGACGGTGGAGTTGTTGATGAACAGGGCGGTGCCCGCCCCGGCGGTGACGCTGCCGCGGACGGTGGCGCCGAGGATGCAGGTGCTCTCGCCGGTGGCGACGACGCTGGCCACGGAGCCGGTGACGGTGCGGGTGCAGTTGACCGTCTGGGTGGCGCTTTCCGCGGCGGGGGCCGGGTAGGTGGTGTCGCCGCTGTACTGGGCGGTCAGGTTGTGGCTGCCGGGCAGCAGGTTCGACCAGGTCAGGTGGGCCTGGGCGCAGTGGTCGCCTCCGCCGGGGGTCAGTGAGGCGGTGCCGAGGGTGGCGCCGGCGTCGGTGAAGGTGACGGTGCCGGTCGGGGTCGGGGTGGAGCCGCCGTTGGGGCAGACGGTGTCGGTGAGCGTAACCGGGTGCCCGAAGAGCGACGGAGTCGGGGAGGTCGTGAGTGTGGTGGTCACGGTGGGCGCGATGACCGGGGTGATCGCGACACCGAACGGCTTGGTGACGGGGATGGTGTCGGTGACGGTGTTGGTGGTGGTGTCGATCACCGACACGGCGTCCGAGGAGAAGTTGGCGGCGTAGGCGTGCTTGCCGTCGGGGTTCATCCCGAGCTTGAAGGGGCTGGTGCCGACGGTGACGGTGGTGGTGACGGCGTTGGCGGCGGTGCTGATCACCGAGACGGTGCCGTCGCTGATGTTGCCGACGTAGAGCTGGGTGCCGTCCGGGGTGATCGCGTTGCCGTACGGGTTGTTGCCGACGGGGATCGCGGGCCCCACCACGGTGTTGGTGGCGGTGTCGACCACCGACACGGTGTTCGCGCCGAAGTCGTCGATGTAGGCGTGGAGGCCGCCCGGGGTGAACGCGATACCCGAAGGCTGGGTGAAGCCGGTGATGGCGCCGGTGATGGTGTTGCTGGCGGTGGTGATCACCTGCACCTGACCGAGCCCGAGCTCGCTGACGTAGGCGTGCAGGCCGTCCGGGTTGACCGCGATGAACCGCGGATCACTGCCGGAGGGAAGGGGGATGTCGGCGCTGATGGTGTTGTTGGTGGTGTCGATCACCGACACGTCGTTCGGAAAGGAGGCGACGTAGGCGTGGCTGCCGTCCGGGGTGATCGCCACGGAAGTCGGGCGGTCGCCCACGGGCAGGGCGATGGTGGCGGTGACGGTGTTGGTGGTGGTGTCGATCACCGACACGTTGTCCGAGCCGCGGTTGGCGACGTAGGCGTGCTTGCCGTCGGGGGTGATCGCCACGTCGAACGGGTTGCTGCCGACGGTGACGGTCGTGGTGACGGTGTTCGTGGCGGGGTTGAACACCGTCACCGTGTTGCCGGTCTCGTTGGGGATGTAGCCCTGCTGGCCCGTGGCGGCCATCGCCGGGGACGGGGCAAGCGCCGGCAGGACCAGCCCGGCCGTCAGGGCCAGCCCCGCCACCACGGCCCGCACCCGCAACCACGGCCCGGGCCGGGGCCCACCGCTTTCGGACTCCGGACCGCAACCTGCGGGCTCCCCCGCGCAATCGTGTAGACGACGGGCCAGACGCATCGCTCTCTCCTCGCAACCGGCGCCACGGCCCCGCGCCCCGACAGCGAGATGCAAAGGCCCGAGGTCGGCAAAACCGTGAGCTGTGAAGAACCAGGAACAAGCGATGTATACGACGCACTGACGAGAAGTCAGCGAACCACGCCCGCATCACGGCCGAACGAGGGACCCCTGCATCAGGACCACTGGCCGACTGGCGGCAGCACCCGCCGTCGACCAGCCAGACCGGGGCCGGTTGCCTCACGTTCCGGACCGGGGCGGCGGGGGCGAGCAGCTGCTGCTCGGCGACCTGGGCGGGCAGCAGCCGAGGCGGCAATCGTCCACGAAATTCGCCAGGTCCACCGGGAGACCGGGGCGCCTACGGGGTTCCGAGGATGCACGCGGAACTGCGAGCCCAGGGCCGGGAGGCCGGCCGCAAACGCACCCGCCCCGGCACCAAACCCCTCGCCCCGGAGCAGCAGGCCGCCAAGGCCGAACGCGACCACCAGCGGCTGCTGCGCCGCCTCGAGGCGGTGGAGGACGGCTCCGCCGCCTACTGGAGCCCGCGCCCGTACCCGTTCGCGGGGGTGTCGGCCGGCAACTACCACCTGGCGCTGCCGGTGGTCGCCACCACGCTGCAGCTGCTCGACGCCCACGGCGCCGACGCTGCGGTGTGGCGGCGCTTCGGCCGCGAAGGCTGGCACACCCTCACCGCCGCGCTGGACAACCCGGACGGCGACCGGCTCCTCGCCATCGAGCGCCGGACCGCGGCCGCCGCCCGCCGCGCCCGCGAGCAGGCCGAGCGGGAGGCGAGCCGCCCCGCCTGCACCCGCTGCGAGGCGAAGCTCACCGACGCGGAATGGGAACGGGCCCGCTGGGGCGAGCGGCTGTGCACGCCCTGCCAGAAGGAGGAGTCCGACCGGAAACGGGCCCAGCTTGCCGCCGCCGAGGCCGAAGCCGCGGCCGCCGAGGCCGCCAAGGCGAAGAACGCCCGCCCTTGGTGGCGCCGCTCCTGACCCCCGTCAGTTCGGCCAGCACTGCAACGCGGGGTGCAACACGACTGCAACGCGCCGGGCGCCCGGCCACCGTGTTGCACCCCTGACCTGCGAAAACATTCATTGATCGGGCCCACGGGTAGCACGTGTTGCACTCCGTGCGCGCGTTGCACCCGGCCCGGCCGCTGTGACCTGCTGTCCCTTGCCACCGAACCTTGACCGATTGCCACCGAAGGTTGACGGGTGGCGGTTTGTGTCAGCGAAAATCGACCACCCAGGTCAGGACCGTCGAGTGGGCCTCCGTGCACTGTGCCCGGGACACGGTAGATGTCACCGTCCCGTCTCCAGGTGGTCAGAGCAACAAGCAGCCCAGCCAGCTGGAGGGGAACCAGCCCTCCAGGGAGCGCAGTTCGGGTTCGGTGGCGGGATGGGTTGCCAGGATGGCCTGGCGCGCCTCGCCGCCCCCGCTCAGGGTGTTCAGCTCGCCGCCGGCGGCGGCCAGCGTGATCGTGAGGCCGTCGCGCTGCAGGACGTATCGGTTCGCTCCGTCGGACCACAGCCCGCCCGGCTCCGGCAGGCAGGGGGTGAGAGGGCTGGTGGTGAGATTCTCGCCGTCCGCGGACAGCATCGGGCGGCCGCAGGGGTCGCTGTAGCCAAAGGAGACCGTCTCGACCGCGGCCTTGTCGAAGCCGTCGCTGATTCCGCCGGTGTTGGCCAGGTCCGCCTGGTCACTGAGCACGAAGACCGCCCGATGCCCATCCCAACTGATCCCAGTGACCAGCACATCCGCCGAAAGGACCGGATGCAGCAGGGACCGGGACGGGATACCGGCCCCGCGCAGCAGGTCCTGGACCCCCACCTCCCGCTGCATCGCCCGCAGAGGGAACGCGAGCACGAACACGCCCAGCAGCGTGCCGACGGCCGCCAGCAGGGCGGTGCGTGAGCGCAGCACCACGGCGCCGGCCAGGGCAAAGGACGGGAGGGCGAACACCAGCACGCTCAGCAGGCCCGGACGGAAGGGCAGCAGAAGGGCCAGCCCGTGGGTAGCGGCGAGGTCGAGCGCCATCAGCGCGGGCGCCAGCAGCCAGCACCACCGGGGAGCGGACGGCCGCAGGGCGTGGACACTGGAGAAGAGCGCGGGTATGCCGACCGGGAGCGTCACCACCAAGTGCAGGATCGCGTGGACGCGCCCGCTGTCCTCGGCGTCGAAGTGCTGGACGGCGCTGCCGATGGCCACCGAGGCCAACGAGGACAGGGCGAAAGCCGCACCGAGGGTGACGACCTGCCGGCGCCGGTTCGAGGTCGGACGAACCGGTGCGCGCCCCTGCGCTGTGACCGTGTACGGATTGTGCGGTTCGACCGCGGCCATCGCTTCCCCCTGGCGTTCGATGCCTTCGAGCCATCAGTGGGACGAGCGCGTGCCGATCTTGGTTGCGGCAGGCGGACGGGTGTACCGCGAAGTCTCGAGAATTCCCTGGCTCGTTCCGCCGAACGCCTGGCGGCCGTCCTGCGTCGGAAGGTCGTGGCCCGTGGTTCCAACTACCGTCCGTGCAGGTCGCCGGCACGACGCGCGGCGACTGACCTGGGCGGTCAACCTTCAGTGACACAAACCGTGCAGTGGTCAAAGTTCAGTGGCACACGGTCAAGGTTCGGTGGCACGGGACACCACCGCCCGCTGACCGCTCTCACTCAATCGAGTCGTTTACTCAGCGAACCCAGTCGTTCGGCCTTCCGTCTCAGTGAACCTAGTCGTGTAGGTGATCGCGCTGGGGGTGCTGGGTGGCTGTACCGGCTGGGGTGGATCTTGCATGGCCGTACGTCGAGTTGTCGTACGTGGACTCCGTACGCGAGCGACAACGGCGTCCGCTGCTGGACTGCGTGACGACCCGTTTCGAGGACGTGGCACCGGTGCGGCCCTTTCGGTGGTCTCGCGGTGAGCGTCACTTCGCGGGCTGGTTCTGGGCGGCGACGACTGGGCAGCACGTCGGCTTCGAGTCCTGGTTGGAGCGGGATCGGCTCCTGCTCATGGACTTCGACCCGAAGGTGGCCGGGATCGCCTCGCAGCCGTTCTGGCTGTATTGGCACGACGGCGAACGAGAGCGTCGCCACGCCCCGGACTACTTCGCCCGCCACGCGGATGGCTCGGCGGTGGTCATCGACGTCCGCGCGGATGAGCGGATCGAGCCGAAGGACGCGGAAGCGTTCGAGGTGACGCGGCTGGCCTGTGCTCAGGCTGGGTGGGGGTTCGAGCGGGTCGGGACGCCGGAGGCGGTGCTGCTGGCGAATGTGCGGTGGTTGTCGCGCTACCGGCACCCACGGTGCCTGCACCGCCCGGTTGCCGATCGGCTGCGGGAGGTCTTCGCGGAGCCGAGTCCGATGTTTCCGGGGGCCGACGTGGTGGGTGACCGGCTCGCGACGCTGCCCACCCTCTTTCATCTGCTCTGGCTCCAGGAACTGGTCTTCAAGGGGCTGTCGGTCGAACTGATGGGACCGCGCACGGTCGTGAGCTTGGCCGGCAGGGGCGCCCAATGAACGGGACGGGGCGGAAGGTTCCCCCCACGGCCCGGATCGCGGAGTTTCCCGAGACGGCGGCCGAACAGGCCCGCTGGTGGGAGGGGCACATTCTCGAAGTGCTGCACGGCCTGCCGTTGGACGCTTCCGAAGGAGCGGTGCCGCGGCCGGAGTTCGATCCGAGACGGAACTCGCTGGCTGAGCGTGAGCGAGTCAAGGCAGCCGAGCTGACTGCGGCCGGGCACCCGGTGACAGCCAGCGGGATCAAGCAGCGGCGCCAGCGCTATCAGCGTGACGGACTGATCGGACTGGCCGACGGCCGGTCGGCCAAACAGATGCCCGCCTTCGGCATGGTCGATGCAGCGGTGGTGGAGGCGATGCGGCAGGCGATCAGCGAGACGGTCGAGGACTCGTCGAAGACGATCGGGTTCATCGTCTGGCGGGCCAAGGAGATCCTGGCCGGCCGGAAAGATGCCGCCCATGTCGAGGTTCCTTCCCGGGCCACCCTCTACCGGCTCTACAGCAAGCTGGCGACCGGCACTCATGCGACGGGCTCGGCCCGCACACGCCGGTCGGTCAACGCACGGCCGCCCGGCCCGTTCGGGGAAGTGCCGGCCACTGCGCCGGGCGAGCTCATGCAGATCGACTCGACCCCGCTGGACGTGCTGGTGCGGCTGGACGACGGCATCGCGGAGAAGGTCGAGCTGACCGCGATGGTCGACATCGCGACCAGGTCGATCACCGCGGCGGTGCTGCGGCCGACGACGAAAGCAGCCGACGCCTCCGTGCTGCTGGCCCGCAGCGTCACCCCGGAGGCGATGCGACCGGGCTGGTCAGAAGCCCTGCTGATGTCCCGTTCGGTGCTGCCGCGCCGACGGCTGCTGACCTTGGACGAGCGCCTGGAGCAGGCGGCGGCACGGCCGGGCCGGGTCCACGGGCCACGGCTTGCCGTCAGTCCTCGCAGGTCAACGCGATCCGGCCCGACTAACTTCGTTGCGACAGGTCACCCGCGACCTGCGCCGGTGAGTTTCACCCCGAGGCCGGTGAGTTTGTGGGATCTGTCCAGTTCAGAGGCCGGTTAGAACGGGACCGGGCAAACTCACCGGCTGAGCAGAGCCTCCGGCAGGGCGACCCCCCCGGCTGGTCAGGGCGCCCCACCTGCCCCGCTGCGCATTCGGCCGGTCGGTGCCCGACCGTCCACGGACGAGATCTCTGATTCGTCCGCGCCGGGAGCGCCGCCTGCCCGAGACTGGCGTGCATCCGAGAGGTGAGGAAGACGTTGATGAGCGACTGGCTGGTGTACGAGAGCGGCGAATGGACCGCCCTGGCCAAGGACCCCGTCCCGGACGACGGCAGCGGCGACTGGTACGCGAACCTGAGGCAGGCCGGGTTCGAACGGTGGACCAGCTCCAACCCGCACGCAGGCGAGTGGACCGGGGAGGAGCTTCCGCTCGAGATGACGGTGTATCACCGTCACCGTACGGTGCCCCGCTTCGCGATCGACCTGCAAGGCAACCAGGACGGCACCATCCTCACCGCCTACGCCGCAGAGCTGCCCGACGTAATGGACCTGATCGCCCGCTGGGCGCCGGCCGTGCAGGCCTTGGCTGCGGCCGCCCTCAGCACCCATCCCCAGGACGGCGGCCGGTGAGCGCCCGCCGGTTCACCAGCGGCAGGGCGGTGCTGGCGGCCGCCGCGCTGCTCTGATTAGCCGTTCGAGGGTGGGAGCGTGGGACTTTACGCGACCGCTGACAGTCAGACAGTGCGCGCGTGCTCGCCGAGTTGTAGTTCCAGCGAGAGCCTGGTCGATTCCGGAGGTATGGGGATGACGGCCATCCCGCCCGAGCGACCCGGGAGCGAACACGGCAGGCTACAACCTGCCGTGATCCACTTCTCCCGATCGGCTCGCCTGCCTTGCCCGTTACCCCGGCCCGCCCGGTAGCCCTCACAACCGCCGAACGCCAGCGGCTGAAGAAGTTGGCCTACGGCCATAAGACCGAGCACCGGCTGCGGCTGCGCGCGCAGGTCGTGCTGCACGCCGCGCGCGGACGCTCCAACGCGCGCATCGCCCGTGAGACGGGACTGCACCTGGACACCGTGCGCACCTGGAGGGGCCGGTTCGCCGAGCACGGCCTGCCGGGTCTGACCGACCGCAAGCGCACCGGCCGCCCGCGCATGTTCAACGCCTTGCAGAGCGCCCAGGTCACGGCGCTGGCCTGCCAGCTGCCCGCCGAGAGTGGGGTGCCGCTGGCTCGCTGGTCGGCCCCGGAGCTGGCTCGCGAGGCCATCGAGCGGGGCATCGCCGCGTTCGTGTCAGCCTCCACCGTGCGCCGCTGGCTGGCCGAGGACGCACTCAAACCCTCGCAGTACCGCTCCTGGATCTTCATTACCGACCCGCAGTTTCGCCCCAAGGCCCAGCGCGTGCTGGGTTTGTACGCCCGCACCTGGCAGGGCCGGCCCCTCGGCGACGACGAGTACGTCATCAGCGCCGACGAGAAAACGTCCATCCAGGCCCGCTGCCGCTGCCACCCCACCCTCGCGCCGGGCCAGGCCCGGGCGATACGCGTGAACCACGCCTACGGGCGCGGCGGCGCGCTGGCTTATCTGGCCGCCTACGACGTCCAGCGGGCCAAGGTGTTCGGCCGCACCGAACCACGCACCGGCATCGACACGTTCATGAACCTGGTCACCCAGGTCATGAGCCAGGAACCCTACGCCAGCGCCAGACGCGTGTTCTGGGTCGTCGACAATGGCTCCTCGCACCGCGGGCAGAAGCAGGGGTGTTGCAAAGTCCGGTGATCTCGCGAGTTCGCTGGTCAGGCAATGCCCGGGAGGTCGAGCGGGCGGGTGAAGGGCTCGTAGGAGGCGTGGCGGAGGCCGGCGGCGATGGTGCGGGCTCGCGCGGATTGTTCACCGGTCTCGACAGCGCCGGAGAGAACGTCAGACGTGCCCGCGCAGCCGGACCAGGACCGTGTCGCCGGGAAGTGAGGCGAGGTACGCCTCACTGCCTGGCCACACGGTGGGCCCCGGCCGTTCGTGGGGGCACTGGCTCGGGTCGCAGGTGGCGTGCACAGCGTTGCTGCCACCCTCCAGCCACCAGCCGTCGAGGGTGAGCACGTCCGTGCTCGGCGGGTACGGCGAGGTGAGCCGGCGGATGTAGGCATCGCGGTCGCCGTCGTGGGTGATGACGGGGTGTTCCGCGGGGTTGGGGAAGCTCAGGTTGCCCCGGCGGAGGCTGTGGGGGTGGTCGAGGAACGCCCGGATGAGCGGCTGGTTGCGGTAGGCGGCGAACATGTTGTCGCCCCGGCGGTCGTCCGGGAAGGCGTCGGGGTCGTTCCACCAGCGGTCCACGAAGTCCGCGAGCGGTACGGCGGGAGGGTGGACGGCGGTCAGGCGGTGCCAGAGGTCCCAGGAGGCTGCGGCCGCGCGCTCGGATGCGGCGAGCGGTTGTGAGAAGTCGAGCAGGGCGCGCGGTCCTCCGGCGCAGACTCCGGGGGCGTTGGGGCAGGGCGTGCCGTCGTAACTGGGGTCGTCGTGGACGAGCCTCGGGTCGTTCTCGTGTCCGGAGACGACGGTGAACCCGGTGCCGTCGCTACCTCCGACGATTCGGCGCGAGTCCCACATGCCGCGGTCGACCGGGTTGTCGTCCGTATCGAGGTAAAAGGGGGCGAGGGCCTCGTCGAGCGCCCCCTGGATGTCGTCCGCGGCCTTGGCCGGCAGGCAGACCGTCACTCTCACACTGGCCATCCACCCCTCCTTGGTGTCCACGATGTCGCCGTGTCGGCGGACAGCATTGCACGCGGGCCGGCCCCCTGTTCCTCTGGCTCCGCGAGCCCGCCGAACAACGATCTGCCGGTCCTGCCGGACGCGCCTCAGCGAAGGCGGACGGACCGGCGAACGCGCTCAATCCGCTCGGCGACCTGCGCTGCCCGCTTCGTGCAGTGGCGATTCATGGTCGGTCAGAGTGGCCATCAGAGTCCCCGGGACAGGTAGGTTGCAGAGTCGGGTCTGTCCAGCGAACGTTCTTTTTACAGACCCTCGGCGCACGATGGCGATCACGCCCATGCCGGCCTCGGCGCACATCGACACGAGGCGGGGCGGAGCTTGCCGGTGGAGATGTGGGAGATCCACTGGGAGTCGAAGTTCTGCTGGACCAGGTAGCCGCCCCAACTCGTTACCTGCGAGGATACGAGCACCGCATCGCTATGCGTAGTCGCGAGCAATGGCGGGTGGTACATCGACCGGGTGGGAAGCAAGCGAAGGCATTGGGTGGCGACTGCGTGCTGACCGTACGGATGAACGACCGCGCGGCGCGGCTGTTGCGCCCGCCGCTCGGGGTGGACCTGGCGCCAGAGCTGAGGCAGTTGGCTCGGCGCGGAATCGTCCAGCGGGCGGGCGCCGTGATGTTCGCCGGACGGCAGGGGCGGCCGGGGCCGGAGCAGCTGGGCGACCTCACGGGATGGGAGTGCGGGGTCAACTGCTTCCATCTGGAGGACTTGGTGCCGGTCCCAGTGCGGGTGGCGGACGGACAGCCGACGATCGACGCCCACTGCCAGCGCGAACTGCTTCAGCAGGGGCTGACCCTGGCGTGGGAGCTGTGCGAGCTGGGCCGGGGTCTGCCGGAGCCGGTCGCGCTGCGGTGCATCGCGAGCGTCAGCGACAGCAGCGGGACGTTCCGCTTCCACCGGATCCGGCCGGGGCAGGAGTGGCTGCACCCGGATCTGGACGGGTACCTGCTGGATCGGGTGGTCGTGGTGGAGAGCGACCTGTCCTGACGGACGGTGAGCCCGCAGGCGTGATCGTGTTACGAGTTCCGACAGGGCATTCCAGCGCGGCGGTGACGCCCAGCGCCCGGTCCAGCTCGGCCATCCACAGCAGGCCACCGTTCTCGGTGGGTGCCCGCTTTCTCTGCGGGAGCTGCGCCGGTCAGAAGCCCGATGGCGCGAACGCGCCCGCATCCACAGTGAGAGAAGTGGTCAGGAGTTGGTGCTGACGGCGTCGAGCGTGCGGTGCTTGGGTGGGTTAGGGATTTTATCACCCAGCCCCACCCGGACCTTGAGTCGGGAAACCCC
The DNA here is from genome assembly GCF_044768305.1 of Kitasatospora sp. NPDC101155. Taxonomy (NCBI): domain Bacteria; kingdom Bacillati; phylum Actinomycetota; class Actinomycetes; order Kitasatosporales; family Streptomycetaceae; genus Kitasatospora; species Kitasatospora sp. NPDC101155. The sequence continues at coordinate 17,030 of NZ_JBIWPN010000083.1, forward strand.
GAATCGAAGAAGGTCGTGTGCCCGTTCATGCCGGGTTCTCTCGAGCTGGGCCTTACATGGTTTGCCCTAGCAAGTGACCCCATCCGGAGCCCCGTAGACGTCATTGATGCCCTGGCCAAGTACAAGGACCTGATCAAATCAATTCCGCCTACGTCTGGGCGAGAGGCGCGCTACAAGACGATCATCGTTGTCTTTCCTATGGTCAGCTCTGAGGCGGCGTCAGAATTTATCGACGGCGTCCATGGTAAGGTGGCTGGTGAATATAGGGCGGATGGATTAATGCTGGGGGAATTCCATCCAGGGAATGGGAAATGTGGGGCTCATAATCCAGCCTTCTTCCCGCTCCGGAGCCCTGTGCCGGCTATGGCTGTCCGGCTCATGGTCGCTCGGGACCATGTATTCCTTGCTAAGGATTCCGGCGATCCGCTAAAAGACCTTGAGAATGCCAAAGCTTATGGCGATGCGATGAATGCGATGGACCCGCCGCCCTCCCAGTCTCCTCGAGCAGCTCGAGGCCATCGTCCGTAGGGCGGCGGAGGTTCCTCCGGACTGAACGGTCCAGAACTGGACCCCGACGCGATCCTCCCGGGAATGCCCAGTTGCCAACCTTTATGCCCGTCCCAGGGCGGGCGCCGATACCTTGGTGGCCCGGTCACAGCGGGTAGCGTCGCGGGTTAGATTACTGGGGGGAGCGGGCCGGATACGTTGAGGCCCGCCCTGGGCCTCCCAGGGCGGGCAAGGTACGCCGGTATCAGCGTCGGTCGGGCTCGGTGCCGGTCAGTTCCACCAGGGGCCCGGTCCGGCCTCGAGGTCGGCGATCGGCCACCACACGTCGGCGCCCGGTCCTTCCTCCTCCAGGTCCTCCAGCTTGGCGACCATGGCCGGGACGGTGCGCAGCATCTTGGCGACGTAGCGGGTGCGGGCGATGAGTTCCAGGTCGTCGGCGCGGTGGGCGAAGCCGGCCTGGCCGGTGCCGGTGAGGACGAACAGCAGCCTCGGGAAACGCACGTAGCGGCGTTTCCACAGTGGCACGCCGCCGTCCTGCGCTTCGATGGTGCCGGACCGTACTCCGGCCGGCAGTGGCGCGGTGGCCCAGTAGCGGGCGTAGGCGTTGAGCTTGGCGGCCAGCTGCGGCCCGCCCATGGTGCCGCGGTCGACCTCGACGAACGCCAGGTTGGTGACCCGGGCCCCGTCCGCGCCGGTGCGGCTGTAGTAGAGCAGGCCGTCCGGGCGCACGGTGCCCTCGCGGCCCTCGGCGAAGCGGTGGGCGATCTCCGGGATGAAGTCGAACGGCCCGTAGGAGTCGCCCCGGCGCCGGGCGTCGGCCAGGAAGGTGAGGTGGGTGCGCACGACGGCGAGCTGGTGCCACAGCGTGTACTTGAAGGCGCCCTTGTCGCCGGGCGTCCTCGGAGCGGGGATGTCCGCCAGCTCGGGGAACGCGCCGGCGACCCTGGTCCCGTGCTCGGTCAGGAACCAGCCCCTGGCCCGCCCGGACTGCGGCAGGACCAGCTCCTCCGCCAGGCCCTCCTCGCGCAGCCGGCGCAGGCGCGAGCGCATCTTCTCGATCCCCGCGTCCGGGGCGGTCAGCCGGCGCAGCTGCTCGGCGGTGGCGATCCGGAACTGGAACAGCGCGGCCATGACGGCCCAGGTGATCTCCACCTCCCGCGCCTCGCTGTCCGGCTCCGCCCCGGTCCTCGCCCTGGACTTCGTCCTGGCGCCGTCATCCTTCGTCATCGCAGAGGTTCCCCCCGGCCGAGCGAGGAGCCGGATGCTCCACGCGGTCGCCGAAGGCAACCCCGCGAACCTTGGCGGATCCCTTGGTGAACAGCCCCCTTGGCCACAACGATCACGTAACGGCCGCCACCAACGTTGATGCCACGACGGGCCACCAACGTTGGTGGATTCCTTGATGGTCCGCCCCGCAACCTTGGTGACCCCTGAGCACCTTGATGCCCAGGGGCGGACACCTTGATGACGGCACCCGGATCCCTTGATGGCCACGGCGGGCACCTTGATGGCTGGGCAGAACACCTTGATGGCGCCAGCCCCGCCCGCTGCGTCCTACAGCTCCCAGGCCCCGCGCAGGGGCCGTGTGTGGTCGGTGAGGGTGTGCCAGACCGCGGCGCTGGTGCCGTGCTGCTCCAGATCGTCCAGGCGGGCCGCGCCGGCCCGCACGGTCCTGAGCATCCGGGCCACCATCGGGCTCGTGTCGGCGATCGACTGGAGGTCGCGGATCCGATGCCGGGCGGCCTGCTCGCCGGTGTCGGCCAGGACGAACAGCAGCCGCGGGAAGACCGGATACCGCTGCTGCCAGGCCGGCAGGACGCTCTGCCCCGCGACGGTACGCCGCAGATGCACCGGCACAGGGTGGTGCTCGTGGAAGCGGGCGTAGCCGATCAGCTTGGCGGCGAGCTTCTCGCTGGCCATGGTGCCGCGGTCGACTTCGACGAACGCCCGGCACAGCCTCCGGCCGCCCGCGACCTCGGTGTAGTGCAGCAGCCCGTCGGGGATGACCGCACCGCCTTGGCCTTTGCCGTAGCGGTGGTAGACCTCCGGCAGGAAGTCCAGCGGCCGGCACTCGTCCCCGGCCGCTCTGGCGCTAGCGACGAAGGCGGCCTGGGTGCGGGTGACGGCCAGGATGTGCCCGACCCGCAGCCTCGCCTCGGTCTTGTCCTCGGACAGCGGCGGGGAGGCCACGTTCTCCAGTTCCGGGAAACGAGCGGCGATCCGCGCGCCCCGCTCGGTCAGGAACCAGGCCCGCAGCCGTCCGGCCTGCGGCAGGACGACGTCCTCGACCAGGCCCTCGTCCTTTAGCCGGCGAAGGCGTCGGCGCATCAGCTCCGGCTGGCTGTCTGGGGTGTGCAGGACGCGCAGCTGCTCGGCCGTAGCCATCCGGAACTGGTACAGCGCGGCCACGACCTGGTGGTCGATCTCGGGCGGCATCGCCATCACGGGCTCCTCAACGTCGGTGCCCGCCGCCCCGGTGGCGGCGAGCACCCGTAGGTAAGCCCGCGGTTCTCACCACTTTTCTTACCAAGATCGGCCGATCCGGTCACGATCCGACAATGGGTGCACTAACCGGTGCGACAACCGGTGGTGTGAACCGGTGGCCGCACCCTCTCGCCGGATCGCCCTGTTTCCGGATGAAAGTGCAGGTCAGCAGCCATGGTGAGTGGCCGTCAAGGCGAAACTCACCACCCCGACAACCCTCTCCTTCCCCTTCCTGTCCTTGGCTTTGTGGGTGGTGGTTGGCTGGTTGGG